>JAFWBQ010000060.1 GCA_017507125.1 Lentisphaeria bacterium | reverse complement strand
CAAGTAGCACTCACCAGAAGTTCAATCAGCGTGAACGCTGATTGAGTGAAGATGTGAAGGTGTGAAGAGCATTTTTGACTATTGTCAAAAATGCGTGAAGTGCGCCCTGTCGGGCGTAAGGATGTGTCGTTTTTATAAATTATTTTGAGGTAATAAAACGGCAAAACCCTAACTTTGCAAGCAGCACTCACAAGAAGTTCGATCAGCGTGAATCTCTTTTTCATACTTTACTTCTCCTGAAAATCATCATTTATACTTTATAAGGGATCACTCGGGAATTTCAACTGTTGCACTACCATCTGTGACGGCAAGGCTCTCACCGTCGCATCTGATTTCCAACATACCTCCTTTCAGTGAAAAATCAAGTCTGTGCCCGAAAGCAGGCACATTGCAGAGTTCTGATTCAGAAACCTGTGGTGGGGAATTGGGGCGCACCGTGAAAGAGCGCAGTCCCGCCGGAGCGATCCCGAACCACCCTTCGGTAAAGATACGCGCGTAGAGAGCGGACTCCGCAGAAGTCTGGCGGCAGTCATTTTCAGGCCATGCCTCAAAGGGATAGGGAATATGCTCCCCGGTGAGACGGGCGGCGGAGTAATCTTTGAGCATGGGGAAGATCCGCTCCCCGCAACCGGCATAAAAAGCACCGCGGAAAGCATACAGGGCGCTTCTGTCCCACACCTTTTCATCGCCTTCAGCGCTGAGCATACCGCCGCCGATCCAGAGCCGTTCTGAAAAAAGAGCCTCCACAGTATCTGCAGCACGCCTGAAAATCCCCATGCAGAGGGGGATCCCCATCCACGCCCGCAGTACTTCACATCCGTCATAATAACGGTAAGTGTCGAACCCGTGTATGGAAGATCCGAAATAACGTTCCATATTCCGTTCCAGTTCCTCTGCCTGAATGGCATAGGCTGCGGAACGCTTCATATCTCCCAGATCCCGCTCCAGACAGACACTCATACGCAGAGCATCATAGTAAAGGGCGGCAGTACATAAGTTGGCGCTTCCGGAAGGAAGACGGGTTTCCAATTCATCCGTATCAGACTCTGGAACACCGGCAGGATTCAGCTTGCGCCGGCAGAATTCAAGGCACCATTCGATGGGCTTTTTAAGTTTCAAAGCGATAAAGTACTCACCTGAAGCAAGGGCAAAACGGGCAGCACCGCAGGCGTACATGGCGGCATCGCCCCGGTCGCCCCGTTTGTTCCAATACCCCACCCCCTCGGAAACGATGGATGAGGGGATAGGTTTATACTCAGATCCCATGAAAGGGATATAAAGTTCAAAGGCTCTGAGAGAGGCTTCTATCCCTGCCGGATCCCCGGTAAAACCGAACCAGGGGGCAGCATATTCAAGCTGATCGTTTGCCCAGACACTGGCGTAGTAACGTTTGCCTCCGGGCGAATGAAGCAGTCCGGCACGGGTCCGGAAGATATTTTCCCCGGCGCGGAGCTTTGAAAAATAAAACTCGTTGTCAAGCTCCGGAACCCCTGTATAAAGCTGAAGAGGAGCGGTCAGTTGAGCAATACGTGCATATCGGGCGCTCATTTCTGCCCTTCCGTCAGGACGGGGGATCGCCTGATCGGGAGTCCGGGCGCAAAAAGCAAGGGTATATTCCGCTTTCTCACCCGGAGCAAGGATCCCTCTTCCCCGGCTGCGGTACAATTCTGCGGTAACAGGATAAAGTCCGCGTCCGCCTTCGCCTGCCGGAAAATCTGCGCCGGGGGTCGTTCCGATCTCCTGAGATTTTCCGGAACAGTTTGTAACGGTTATCTGCTGCAGGGCGCAGCTCCCTTCCGGAGAAGCAAAAACCGAACGCTTGATTTCGATTCCTTCCGGCGTCATACTGACGATGTGAAGGATACCGTCAAAACGGAACTCACGGGGAAACTCTGTGACTTTTGCACCGTCAGCAGTAAAAGAGGGCAGCTCCTCAAGAGAAGAGGCTGCCTGAAAAGTGGCAGAACATGTTTCCACCGGGATCGTCCGCAAAGCTATCCAGGTCCCGGTCCATGAAAAACTCAATCTGCCGCCGCAAGTGACACCATAGCTTGCATAAACCGACATGGAAAGTCCGGAAAGTTCCAGTGAATCCTGCCATGCCGGTTCACCATCCCGGACTTTACGAACCAAAAGTCCGTTCTCTGCAATGTCCCACAATTTCTGCTGCGGTTCCCTGAATTGTTCCAAGTGCATTTCAGATCTCCTTTTTATTTATCAGCCGTGTGGAGATGTAAAAATCTGATAAAAAACACCATAAAAACTGCTTACGGTAAATAATATAGCGCCGGGATTTTAAAATGTCAAGAACACAGAAAAAAACATTACAAACTCCCGGCACCGCCGTCTTGTCTTTATCCCTTTAAATTCTGCAGTACTCCTGTTGCATCCACAAAAAAAATTTCTGTGTTCAGTGTTCATGCCCTGTGCTTATTCTTCCTGCTCTTTACCATTGACTTTATCATTGATGGTAAAGGACTCCTTTCCGGGAATACCTGTCAAAAGCTGCGTCACGTGGTTCCTTGAATTTTTGTATCAACTCCAGATGCAGCAGCAGAAAAGGTGTCAATATCTTTTTGAAAAAGTTCCTTTTCCCACGGGTAGTGGATCTGGATTTTTTCGCCGTTCCTGAACACGGACTCCGCTGCGTAAATACCCGGTAGCGTCATGGAAAGTCCCTGACGCAGAGAAACGGGCATCTCTTTTTCTTTATTGATGAGAGCTTCGGCAAAGCGGAGCATCAGATAGGGGTCTGCACCGCCGTGTCCGCCGGTGCCTATGGATTTGAACTTTTTCTTCACCGTCTCTGAAAAAGGGGAAAATCCCACGGGAACTTCAGTGATCTTTTCAAAACCTGCCAGCTTATTTGAGGAAAAAGTGGTTCGTTCAGATTGTTTGTCGCCCCGGTTTGAAAGGTGTTCAAAACATCCTTCTGTGCCGAAAACACGGAAGGAGTGGTGCCCCCCTTTCCAGTTGTTGATGAAAGAGTTGGTCATGCGGAGCAGAACTCCTGAGGGCGTTTTGAATAAGGCACAGGTGTAATCATTGGCGTAAGGAAGTTCCGGGGTGTGGTGACTGCCTGAAGTGATACAGGTGACTTCGCTCAATTCTTCATCCAGAATGGAAAGCAGCGGTCCCAGAGAGTGCGTACAGTAATAGCAGGGGGGGAAGTGGGTCTGGGAAGTGGGTTTGCGCCACGGTGTTTCCTCCCAGAGATAGCGGCAGTCGTGGAGATATTCTGCCTCAAGGATTGAGGGTTTGCCCAGAAATCCCTGCCGGTACAGATCCTGAAGCGAATGAACAAATCCCCAGCCCATGGTGGTGGCGCCGGTCATGAGTTTTGCATCACTTGCCTGATAGGCTTCCCAGAGATCCCTGCCTTCTTTCAGCGTGGCGACGGAGGGAATATCTGAATACACATGGATCCCTCTGGCAAGTGCCTTGATACAGAAAGCCGCATGACAATAGGCGGGAGTTTCCACCATGACAATGTCGGGCTTTTCCTTTTCAAGCATTTCGTCATAATCTTCATAAAAGTTCACATCGGGCATCTGGGAGGCAAGGGAGGGAGATCTGTTGCCGTTGTGACACGTTTCATCAAACCATAACTCCTTTCTGATGTCGCAGGCGGCAACACCTTTGAATGCCGGGATCTGACAGGCATCACGGAACATGTAGCGTCCCCGGTGTCCCAATCCCACGATACAAAGTCTGAATTCAGCCATATTTTCTCCTTGTTCAATCGAGTAGGAGGGACTTTTGAGGGACAACCTCGCCAGTCCCGTCCTCTCACACCACCGTACGTGCCGTTCGGCATACGGCGGTTCAGTAACTTGTGTACAAATCTGCACCGTCTTTCCTGTCAGTTGCCCGCAAAGGT
>JAFWBQ010000059.1 GCA_017507125.1 Lentisphaeria bacterium | reverse complement strand
TTGTTTCGACAACATGCCTTTTTCGCCCTTTTCTTTATTTATATGAAGCGGTTCCAAAAAATCCGGGATTTTTCCGTTTTCGGCAGCAGGGATATAAAAAGCCCCTGATTGCTGTTTTTATGCAATCAGGGGCGAAATTCAATCAGGAGAAAACAGAACGTATGGTTTTAACAAGTCACAACAACTTAATTGATAGGCAAATGGGTAAGTATTCGTTTAGGCAGCACAGCCGTCGGGGTCGGTGACGAAGTAGATGCCCATCTCTTCGTTTTCGTAGCAGATACAGTTCATGGCGGCGTGACGCTGGTGGGCGGCTTCAAAGTCGTCAACTTCAAAGGCAAGGTGGAACTCGTTGTCTCCAAGATCGTAGGTACCTTCCATCTCTTTGACCCAGGTCAGCTCAAGACGGTGCGATGAGACGCCGTCTCCCAGGTAGACGATGATGAAACTTCCGTCAGCAGGCGCAATGCGCTTGACTTCGTGCAGATCAAAGGCTTCAGCATAGAATTTCAGACTCTTTTCCAAGTCCGCCACGTTGAAGTTGTTGTGGACCATCTTAAATTGCATTTTTTCTCTATTCTCCTCTTTTTAACGGCGGTTACGGTTGCGGCTGTGAAATGATCCTCCACGCCCGCCCCTGCCGCCGCCGGAACGGCTGTCGCGCCGGGGACGCTCAGGAAGATCAGGATTTTTTACAGGCTCAGGAAGCGTTACCATCTCTTCTGTCGGTACTTCACTGGGGAAAGTGACTCCCAAAAGTTCCTCTATGTCAGGCAGATAGTAGCCGCCGTATTCACACAGAAAACTGATGGATTTTCCACGGTTTCCCGCTCTTCCCGTCCTGCCGATGCGGTGGATGTAATCCTCGGAACGCTCAGGCAGATCATAGTTGATCACAAGGGATACATCATCCACATGGATCCCACGCGCCGCCACATCAGTGGCTATAACGATCTTTTCTTCCGCTGTACGGAACTTCTCAAGGATCTGAATGCGCTTCTGCTGAGGAATATCCCCCGAAAGCAGCGGCACCTTGTAGCCGTAACGCGCCAGATCGTACTGAAGACGGCTGTTCACATCTTTCCGGTTTCCGAAAATGATCACACGCTCATAAGAAGAGGTTCGCAGCAGATAAAGGAGCAGTCCCAGCTTTTCATCACGGGAAACAGAGTAAAAGGTCTGGTCGATGTTTTCACTGACCAGCTTTTCAGGTTCGCTTTCGATCACCGCAGGCTCCGCCAGCCATCCGGCACTCAGGCGCAGGATGCTCTCTTCAAGAGTGGCGCTGAAAAGCATGGTCTGACGCACCCCCTTGGGAGGCAGCTGGTAGACGATCCGCTTGATGTCAGGAATGAATCCCATGTCAAGCATCCGGTCAGCTTCGTCAATAATGAGGATCTCGGTCTCTTGCAGCTTCAGGTCCCCTGAACGGCAGTAGTCGATGACACGTCCGGGAGTTCCCACCAGAAGATCAATGGGACCCAGCAGGTTGCGCCGCTGTTTTTCGTGATCCATACCTCCGAAAACCACCACGCTTTTCAAGCCGGTGAATACCCCCAGCTCCAATGCGTCCTTGTGGATCTGCATGGCAAGTTCACGGGTGGGTGCCAGCACCACCATCCGGGGCGTTCCGGGCTTCGCTTCGCCGGAGCGAGGGTTTTTCAGCATCATGGTGAATCCGCCCAGCAGGAACGCCGCCGTTTTGCCCGTTCCCGTCTGTGCCTTGCCCGCAATGTCGCGTCCCGCAAGGACGGCAGGGAGCGTCAGCGCCTGGATCGGGGTGCAGTATTCAAAACCTGCGTGCTGGACTCCGAACTGCACCTCCTCATGGAGCGGCAGATCAAGAAAGCGGGTCTTGCCCTCGGCAGGGGGAACATCTTTGAGAGTCTCCGGATGTTTTACCTGAGGCGCGGGAGCTTCTTTGACATTTTCCTCCCCGGGCGTATGAGGTTTGCGCTCCCTGCGCCGGGACACTTTCTCTTTAGAGGGCTTTTCATGTTTCTTCCGTTCCTTTGGAGCGGCAGAAGCCTTTTTATTACCTTTTTTCTGCGTTTCGGCAACGGGACTTTCCGGCTTGATCCCGAAAAGTTTCTTCAAAAAATCAAACATTTTTTCCTTCTTCTCTTTTGCGGAGGGTTTCTGATAGCCAGGAGGCAAAGGCCTCTTTGAATTCGGGCCGCCGCAACCCGAACTCCACTGTCGCTTTGAGGAAACTCAACTTGTCGCCGATGTCATGACGACGCCCCTCAAAGACTTTTCCGTAAACTTCCGCCCCCTGCGCCATGAGAAGCGCAGTGGCGTCGGGCAGCTGGATCTCGCCCCCTTTTCCCGGTTTGGTCACTTTCAGCCATTCAAAGATCTCAGGCGTGTAAATGTAACGCGCCGCCACCGCCAGATTGCCGGGAGCCTCTTCAACAGAGGGTTTTTCCACAAGTTGGCTGATTTTCAGCACGCCGGGGGAGACCATTTCGCCCCCCGCGATGCCGTAACGGTTCACCAGTTCCGGGGGAACCTCTTCCAGAGCCATGACTGTGGAGTGTTTCTTTTCAAAGACCTCCATCAGCTGTCCCAGCACCGGGACGCCGTTGGAGGAACTCATGACCGTGTCGCCGTTAAGGATGGCAAAGGGTTCGCCTGCGGCAAATTCTTCGGCACAGAGAATGGCTCCGCCCAGTCCGTTGAGCTCTTCCTGATAAACATGGGTGATGCGTACTTTTTGCGCCGTTTCCATGACTTCGGCAAGCTCTGAAAGACGATTCTTCTTCGCCAGCTGCGTCTCCAGCTCAGGAGCAGGGGCGAAAACATTGAGTAATGACTCCTTGCCTTTGGAAATGATGAGCAGTATCTCTTTGATGCCGCAAGCGGCCGCCTCTTCAACCACATATTGAAGCACAGGTTTATCCACCAGGGGGATCAGCTCTTTGGGAACTGATTTGGCAAAGGGGAGAAAACGGGTGCCGAATCCGGCGGCGGGGATGACGGCTTTGGTTACTTTTTTCATTCTGCATTGCCTTCCGTGACGATTTGGGGCTTGACCACTTCAATGCCGTGTTCCTTGCAGGCACGGCAGAGGCGGGCGAACATATTATCATCCTCATAGGTGCCGATGATGGCGCCGCCTGAGCCGGTGAACTTGGCTGAAGCTCCTGTAGAACGTGCAACTTCAACCATCTTGCGGTTCAT
Source organism: Lentisphaeria bacterium (assembly GCA_017507125.1). Classification (GTDB taxonomy): domain Bacteria; phylum Verrucomicrobiota; class Lentisphaeria; order Victivallales; family Victivallaceae; genus UBA1784. The sequence goes on along the minus strand of JAFWBQ010000059.1, from coordinate 31,026 downwards.
GGCTGAAATGGAGGTCCGGCAAACTTCAAGGCGCAGATCAAAGTTCCGGTTGATGAGTCCGGGGATGGCAGAGAGATTGCCTGAATTCATGGAATCAAGAAGTTTTTCAGTGAGTTCCGCCCACTCTTTCATGGCGTCACGCACTGCGGGGACTCCTGATTCATAATCATCCCGCAGACGGCTGTGGAGTATTTCAGACCCCTCCGCAAGGTCGGTACGGTAGGCAACATAAAGTTTCAGATCTTCCGGAATGGTTATGGCACGGTAGATCCCGAAACCGTACTGATCCATGTATTCCTTGTTGAAGTCCATGAAAACAGGTGTGTTGTACGCCTGAGCCACCCGGTCCTGAAGTCCGGCGGGGATGGAAAGTTCATCCCGTTCCGTGGCAAGCACCAGATTGGCAAGGCGGGCAGGGGAAATCTCAAGATCGTAGAATTTGAAAAGCGCCCGCATGGCGGCAGTGATGATTGCACTGGAACCCGCCAGTCCCAGACGGTTGGGAATGTTGCTGGCGTAGCGGATGGTGAAATTACGGTCAGGAAGAGTCGTCCCCTGCTCCCTGCAGTAACGGTTGAAACGGTTGATGGCTGCTTTCAGAAGCCGGATGCCGCCGTAATATCCGTGGAGCCGCACCTCTTCGGTGAGAGCGTCCATATTCTTGAAGACGCTGCTGTCACGGTGCGCCGGGAGCAGTTCCAGTTCGGGAGTTTCATAAAGTGTTACATCGGCACTGTAATTATTGAAGACAAAAGCTATGGTTTTCCCGTGGTAGCCGTCTGACGGATTGCCTATCAGCGCAGCGCGGGGAAAAGCGGATTCTCTGATGATCATAGCCTGTAAAAACTCCTGAATTGGAAAAAGAAACACATATTCCTTATAATATACATCATAAAGGTGTTTTTTACAAGGTCTCAGGCGGTGGGAAATCAAGTTCTCAGAAAGTACATTCAAGTGCATATCGGCAGGGAGTGTTTTTCACGGTGGGGAATTTCAAAAAAGAGTTGCATTTTAAACGAACACAGGCTATATTATTCCCCAATGACATATTTTTGATTTGAGGAGCAAAAAACATGAAAAAAGTCATCTTTCCTTTTTCAGAAAAAAATCCCCGCTGCGGCGAGGGGTGTACCGTTCTGCTCAAGGACGGCAGAGTCTTTATGGTCACTTGCTGCTTTACAGGGGGAGCAGATCACAGTTACAGCTTTCTTATGGGAACTTATCTTGATCCCGAAACAGGTGAGATGTCTGAAGTGCACCGCCTCTTTGACGACAGCCATTTTCTCAATCAGATGTCGGTCTCTCTTGAAAGACTCAATGACGGCTCCATCGGAATTGTTTTTCTGCGTAAACTCTCTGCACACCATGATCTTGTGCTTTTTGCCCGCTCTTTTGACGAGTGCCGCACATGGAGCGAAGCCAAAGTCATCTCTTATGTCAATCATCAGGACTACTATGTGGTCAATAATGACCGTCTGCGCCAGCTGAGATCCGGCAGACTTGTTTTACCGGTCTGTGTTTATCCTGCTCCGGCAGAAAGTTTTCACAACTCCTGCCTCCAGCTCTGGTACTCCGATGATATGGGGGAAACATGGAACACTTCAGAAGAGATCAAGCCCTGTCCCAATCCGCCCAAACCTGAGCCTTACGCCGCCGTTGAGCCGTGGGAGAATATCGTCAGCAATTACAGAGAGCAGGAACCCGGCGTGGAAGAAGCGCCCGACGGCACCTTGTACTACTACTGCCGCACCATTCTCGGGTGTATGTATCAGGCCTTTTCAAAGGATCAGGGGAAAACCTTTACCTGCCTTGAGCCCCAGAAAGATATCATCGCTCCCCTTTCTCCTCAGACCATCCGGCGTGAACCGGGAACGGAACGCATGTGGTGCGTCTACAATGACCGCTCCGGAGTGACCTTCGGCGACAGCGACAACCACTGGGGATGGCGCACGCCTTTGACCCTTGCTTACAGCGATGACAACGGACACAGCTGGAAGAAGTATGAAGAGATCGAGGATGACTCCCACAATTACTGCTACATCTCCATGACCTTCATCGGCAGGAAAATGCTTCTTACCTACTACGAATCAGAAAACCGGGAAGACGGAACCCGCAGAAATCTCGCTTCCCTCAAGATGCAGTGTGTTGAACTTCCCTGATCGGTCAAAGGTGTCCAACATGTTGAAGAAAATATTTTTCGCAGCTCTTCTCCCGGCAGTGCTTATGGCTGCCCCTGCCAAAGAGAGCTTCCCCGGGGAGTTCACCACGCCTGAGGAGTGCGCTTCTATCGGCAGAGCCCAGAAACTCCTGAACAAGACGCCCCTGACGCTGGTGAAAGAGGGCGTCCCCCGGTTCGTCATCATCATCGATGCCAAACCGACTCAGGTCGCCCGGTATGCCGCCGAAGAACTCCAGCATCACTTCTTTCTTGCCACCGGCAAAAAGGTGCCCATACTCCGGGGCAAAGAGAGCAAACTGCCTGCCATCCACATCGGCAGCACCCCTCTGAGCCGCCGTTACGGTGCCGATCCCTCACTGCTCAGCGATGAACACTACCTCATCGCCAGAGTGGGCAAGGATATCATCATCTCAGGCGGAGACGGTAAAAAGGCTTTTTCAAGAAAGCAGATCATCTCCATCAGCGGATTCCCCCTGGGCACATTGTATGGTGTCTATGAGTTCCTTGAAAGGTTCCTCAATGTCAGGTGGTATTTTCCCACCGACAAGGGGATGGTGCTTCCTCCCTGCAAAGAACTTGTCTTCAACAAACTCCAGATCAACGGTGCGCCTCACTTTTCCACCCGCACCCTTTTCAGCCATTCTCTGCCCAAAGAGAGCGGTATCAAATCTTCTGATGATCTGGTCTGGAAACGGCGTTTGCGTTTCGGCGGCAATGAACTTTCCCCCATTGCCAATCACGGGTTCCAGTGGGTCTACAAGAAGTACCCCAAAAAACTGGAACTCTATGCGCTTCAGAGAGACGGCAAACGCAAAGCCAATGCTCAAATGGGTGTCCACGTCTGCTTTTCCAACCCCGAACTTCTGGAACTGACGGTGAAAGAGGCTCTTGAATACTTCAAAAAGAATCCCCTCATCAGCTCTTTCAGAGTGATGCCGGGAGACGGATTCAGCGGATGGATCTGTCAGTGCGCTCCCTGCCGGAAAATGGTCCGGCACGAAAAAGGACCCACCGGAAAGTATTCTGACATGGTGTGGGGATTCGTCAACAAAGTCGCCGAACGCATCAAAGACAAAGCGCCCGGCAAGATGGTCAAGTGCTGTGCATACGAAGGTTACAAACAGCCTCCTTCATTCGCTCTTGCCTCCAATGTGGCGATCACCATTTGTCACGGCGACGTTCCCCGGGCAGGGATCGAAGAAAAAGAGAGCCTTGCCAGAGTCCTTGACCTGTGGGTCCCCACCGGAGCAAAACTCTATGTCTGGGAATACTGGCTCGTCCGCTACCGCCGGGGCACCTATGGTGCCCCTGTTGCATTCCCCCGCCACCTCAAGGAGATGTACGCCCTGAAAAAAGGAAAGATCAGGGGCGGTGTCATCGAACTCAATTCCAGAGCAGCAGACGGCACCTCTGCCAAAGGCTGGGGCAACTGGGAGTTCGATATCCCGGGATTCTTTTTCGCCGCCAAACTGATGTGGGACTCCCCCTTTGATGTGGAAGAGGAACTCCAGCGCTTCTACAAGGGATTCTTCGGCCCTGCGGCCAAGACCATGGAGCACTTCTATGAGAACCTTGAAGATGCCTGGGACAAGAGCGTGGTCAAACTCAACGGAGAAAAACTCTGGAACCACAATATCTGCTGGAAAAAACTTTACAGCCCCGCCTTTGTGGATTCACAAATGGCGCTGCTCCGCAAGGCAAAGAAAGAGATCGGCACCCGGGAGCCGTACAAGTGGCGGATCGAAAAGATGCTCCGCAGCTATGAGGATTTTGAAAGAAACAGTCTGCTTTTCCGCAGACCGGTGAAACTCAATCCTCTGACTCTCAACGTGCCCTTTGCCGCCAAGCTCCCTGTTTTGGACGGTAAAGTTGACTCCAAAGAGTGGGCAAACGCCGCTGTGGCAGGGAACTTTCTTGACAGCTACGCCGTCTATCCCGCCCGGGGCCGTACTGAAGTGCGCCTGATGCACGACAAAAAGTTCATCTACCTCGGCATCAAGGCTTCCACCGATCCGGGACTTGAGGTCAATCTGCCCAACGAAGTCTGGGGCAAACGGGATCCCGCCCTGTGGTACTGCGACAGCGTGGAGTGCTTTTTCGGTACCGGAACCAAAGAGTACTACCAGTTCATTCTCGCCTATGGCGAAAGGGTCTTTGATGCTCACTTCTCTCTGGAAAACAATAAGCTCAACGCCAAGTGGACTTCAAAGATCGAAATGAAAAGCTCCCGCTCAGGCAACAACTGGGAAATGGAAGCCCGGATCCCCCTCTCTGAACTCCGGTTCGCCCAGCCGGGCAAAACCGGTGTCTACCGGGTCAATTTCACCCGGAACCACTTCTACAAGCAGCCCGGCGGCCGCAAGTATCAGTGGGAACAGACCGGCTGGCAGCCCTCCTACGGCGCTTTCAGCAACACCGACAAATACGGGACCATGATCCTGAAATAAAAATCTTTCCACCTGACAGGCTGCCCCGGACTTTCAAGGTCTGAGGCAGCCTTTTTTTGCCGGTTGCTCCTTCCTGACTCTTTTTTCTTGTTCCAAAGCCCGAAACTGCCCTTGCAATCAGCTTGTTTCCGGGATATATTATTCCATGAAAACAAATCAAAACATCCTGGAGAAAAAAGTGAAAGAAAAATTGTGCTGGCACGGCAGCGCCCAACTGGCGCCGGTGCCTGTTGTCCTTGCCGGATGCGGTGACGGTTCGGTGCGGAATCCCTACAATCTTATTACTATCGGCTGGTGCGGCATGGTGTGCAGTGAGCCGCCTATGCTGGGCATCGGCGTGCGTCCGGAGCGTTTTTCTTTCGGACTCATCCGCAGAACCGGAGAATTTACCGTCAATCTGCCCCCGAAGGCACTGGCGGAAACGGTGGACTACTGCGGCGTCGTTTCAGGTAAGGCCATTGACAAGTTCAAAGAACGCCAACTGACGCCGCGCCCCGGTTCTCAGGTCAAGGCGCCCATGGTGGCAGAGTGTCCCATCGCCCTTGAATGCCGGGTGAATCAGACTCTGGAACTGGGCAGCCACTGGTATTTTATCGCCGATATCCTCGCTGTCAGGGTCGATCCTGAACTGGTTGATGAAAAGGGCAAACTGGATATGGAACGCGCAGACCTCATCTCTTATGCCCATGGTCACTATTATGAACAGGGTCCCTGTCTGGGACATTTCGGATATTCTGTCCGTAAAAAAAATTAAGGTTTTGTTATTATGTGGGAAAATGATTTTGTTGCTGCTCCTCCTCAGTTTCCTCAGGGGGAACCCCGTTTTCTTGAAGATCTGAAAAGTTGGAAAATAGCCGTCCCTCACTGGGACAAAGATATTCTCCCCGGCGCCGGTGATCTGGATCTGCGCGGCGGATTCACCGTTGACCGCTCCGGATTCCCCGATCCCGAAGAACTGCTCACAAGCGTTTACGATCACCTTGACAGGTTCCGTAAGTCCATTGATTTCCCTGAGGGGAAAGTTGCTGTCAGAGCGGTCAGGTGCAGTGACTTGAGTTCCGAAAGCTACCGTTTGAAAGTGGATGACTCAGGCGTTACCGTTGAAGCCGGAAACACCGAGGGCGCCCGCCGGGGACTCTACTACTTTGAAGAGCAGCTCTGCTCGGCAAAAAATGCCTTTCTCCCCAAGAAAACCACCCGCCGGGACAACTGGCTCAAAAACCGTATTTCCCGCTGTTTCTTCGGGCCCATCAAAAGACCCCCTTTCAATGTCGACGAACTGATGAATGACATTGACTACTATCCTGAACAGTACCTTGACCGGCTGGCTCAGGAGGGGGTCAACGGCCTCTGGCTCACCATTATTTTCCGCGAGATCTGCAAGACCTCTTTCCTGCCTGAAAATCCTGATGCGGAGCGCCGCCGGGAAAAACTCCGCCGTTCTGTGGAAAAGTGCCGCAAGTTCGGTATCAAACTCTGGGTCTTTGCCATTGAGCCTGCCGCATGGAGTCAGGTCAACCCCAAACCCGCCGATCTGCCCCACGGACCTGACTGCAACGGTCCGGGAAAACTTTTCTGCCCCAACTCCGAAGAGTCGGCACGTTATCTTTATGAATGTACCAACTCTCTTTTCAAAGAGGTTCTCCATCTGGGGGGATTGATGCTCATCTCTCTGGGTGAGCGTCCCACCTCATGCATCAGCGGCGGATCTAATGCCGGTGATTTCAAACTTCCCTGTCAGAAGAATTGCAAACTTTCAGTTGATCAGATTTTTGCCAAAGTCCTGAAACCCATGCGGCAGGGGATCAAAGATGCCAATCCGGAAGCTGAAATGATCAGCTGGATCTATCAGCCCCAGCCGACTCAGATGGCTTCCTGGATCTATGATCTGCCCAAACAGCTGACTTCTGATATTATTCTTGCCTACAACTTTGAATCCAGCTGCACCAAATCCCAGCTGGGCAAGGTGCGTGTGGGGGGCGACTACTGGCTTTCGTGCATCGGCCCCTCCGACCGTTTCGGGCGGATGGCTGAAGCGGCAAAGGGGAAGTGTGCCTTTGCTGCCAAGATGCAGGTGGGGTGCTCTCACGAAGTTGCAACGATCCCCTTTGTGCCCGCCCCCGGACTTCTCTACCGCAAGTACAAAGAGATGCGCCGCAGCGGAGTCAGTCATGTGGTCATGTGCTGGTATTTCGGCAACTACCCCGGCATTATGAACCGCGCCGCCGCCGCCCTTTCTTATGAAGATTTTTCCACCTCGGAAGAGGAGTTCCTGACCCGCCTTGCCGGTCCCGACTGGGGACCGCGCGCCGCGGATATGGCAAAGGTGTGGGCGATGCTGACCAAAGCCTATATGCAGTATCCTCTTGCCTATGAGTTCCAGTATTACGGTCCCATGCACGACGGGGTGGTGTGGCCGCTCCATCTGAAGAGCGTTCTGGAAAAAATGCCCCGGACGTGGAAGCCCGACTACGAACCCGCCGGGGATGCTGTGGGCGAGTTCCTCAACAACTTTGACCTTGCTGAAATGGTGGTCCAGAGTCGCTGCCTTGCCGATGAATGGGAAGAGGGGTGGAAGGAATTGCAGAACTTTATCGGCGAATTCAAAGGCGACAGAGCCCGCGAAATGGATGGAATGCTTATCGAAGCTCTCAACTGCCACTTCAATGCCGGAGCAGATATCATTGAGTTCTATTTCCACCGCAACCGGATGCTCAACGGCATGGCAGAGTGCAGCCGCTCCATTGATCTTCTGGAAGATATCGTCAGACGCCAGATCCCCGTCAGCGACAGAATGGCGGAGCTCTGCGAAAGCGATCCCCGTCTGGGATATCACTCTGAGGCTGAGGTCTACAAATATTTCCCCGCCAAACTCAAGTGGCGCAGCGAGACTTTGAAACAGCTCCTTGAGAAAGATTTCCCCGCTTTGCGTGCCGCGGTTGCTCAGGGGATCACGCCGGCTGGATTTCTTGAGGAGAAACCCGCGCTCCAGTGCGGAAAAGTCTATGGATCCGACAGTTTCAAATGGCGTGCCGACCTTGAGGGGAGAACCCTCAAAGTGACCCTTGATGTGGATAAACTTGACTGCGACCTTGAGGATGAAGCCATGGTCATCCTTGTGGGCGACCGCCTTGCGTCACAAAGACCCTGGAGTGTCCATACCGTTCTTGCCCCCAATGTGTATTCAACTGACAGCCGCGGCAGTGCAAAATGCGACATCCGGACAACTGAAAAAGGGTGGAAAATCGAAGCACGCCTGCCGCTTGCGCTCTTTGCTGACGGCAACTGCTGCCGGATCGGTGTGATGCGTCACTTCATGCCTGTGGGCGGTCAGCGGCAGTATCACCACTTCCCCGCCGGAAATTATGTGCATGAAGGGAGATTGCAGTACGGCATTTTCTCGCCTGATATGTTGAAGAGATTGGAGTTTTGAAATTTTTATGAAAGCACAGATGGAATCTCTGTTTCCTTTCTGGAAACGTTTTGAAGTTGAATATAAAGAATTTATGCTGCCTGCAAGGGACGGTGTGGAGATTTTTACTCAACTTTTTACCCCGGAAGAGGATTTTAAAGGGCCTGTGGTGGTCATCCGCTGCCCCTATGAAACAGAGGCTCCCCCGCCTGAGCTGCATACCGGCTTTGTTGCAGAACTGCTCCGCGCCGGATTTGCTCTGGTCTATCAGCACTGCCGGGGATGCGGCAGAAGCAAAGGGGAGTGCATCCCCTATAACAACGAAAGAGAAGACGGTCTTGCACTCCTTGACTGGATCCGGCAGCAGCCTTTTTATGCCAATGAGATCTACCTTTCGGGGGGGAGTTACCTTTCATCCGTCCATTTTGCCTGGATGGATGCGGCAGAAGATGATATCAAAGGCGCTGTTCTTGACGTTCAGGATTGCAACCGTTACAACATCCTTTACCGCAACGGATTTTACAAGTGCGGACTCCATGGTTCATGGGCGGTCAGGATGTATAAAAAGAAACAGCTCCTGAAAAAGAACTTTACCGAAGACTCTTTCAGGATCCTGCCCCTTACGGAGTTCCCCCGGGCGGTTTTCGGCGAAGAGGCCCCCTTTATGAGTGAGGAGTTCCGTCACCCTGACCCCGCCGATCCTTTCTGGGAGACCCCCGACGGGGGCGGACATTTCAAAAAGGCCCTTGACGGTCTGAAGTTTCCTGTGCTTTTCATCACCTCTTTCTATGACATCTACACAGAGGGCGTCCTGGATATGTGGGAAAATCTTTCCCCTGAGAGCCGCGCCCGCTGCGCTCTGCTGGTGACCCCTTTTGACCACAACTACCGGGGAGCCGCTGAGCCCGTTGTACCCTATGCCAACGGGAAAATCGAAAGTGTATGGCCCAATTTCAAGGTGGAGTATCTGAAAGCGCTCAGGGAAAAACGGACACCCGGATTCATCACTCCGGGCAACATCACCTGGCACGCCCAGCATGAGGGGATCTGGCGCACAGCTCCCCATTTGACAGACGGGGAGAAAAAAGTTGTCCTGAAACTCAATCCCGGAACTCTTGATGCCGCCTCCGGGGAGGAGAAAGAGATCACCTACACCTACAATCCCTATGCCCCCGCACCATTCAAAGGGGGATGCTGCAACAACTTCGGCGGTCAGCAGCTTCAGGATGCGCCGGACTCCCGGTATGATATCATCTCTTTCCTCTCTGCACCTCTTGAGCGCGACATGACCTTTCAGGGAGGGGGCAAGGTGAAACTCAAGGTGCGCTCCGACTGTGAAGACACCTGTTTCTATGCCCGGTTGAGCTATGTGAACAAAGAGGGAAAATGTTTCTGTATGCGTGATGATATCGTTTCCGTCGCAGGGCAGTATCCGGATTACGTTCCGGGTACTCCAGTGGAGCTGGTACTGAATTTTGCGCCCAATGCTTTCAAACTTGCACCGGGGGAACAGTTGCGGCTGGATATCAGTTCTTCATGCTGGCCCTATTTTCTGCCTCACCGCAACAAAAAGGGAAATTTCTGGGAAATCGCTGAGTGTGCCATTGCCCGCAATACCGTTTTTACGGGGACTTCAGAGCTTATTCTCTTTGAGAGATAAGGTATAAATTTCATCAAAAAAAGGGGGGACGTATGAAAAAGTTGAAGATCGTTCAAATCGGTATCACCCATGAACACGCGCCGGGAAAATTTGCCTCCCTGCAGCTTCTGGAGGATGTGTTTGAGATCGCAGGCTTCGTTGATGACCGCGCCTTTGTGAAAACGCCCTTTTACAAAGAGCCCCGGATGGAGCTTTATGAAAAGTTCCCCTCCTTTTCCCTTGAAGAGGCTCTTGAACTCCCCGGACTTGATGCTGTCACCATTGAGGTTCCCAATAATGAACTTGTGCCCATTGCCATGAAGTGCATGAAACGGGGGATCCCCATGCACATGGATAAACCTGCCGGGATCGACTTTGAGCTTTACAGAGAACTTCTTTCAGGATGCAAAAGAAAAAATATCCCCTTCCAGATGGGATATATGTTCCGGAACAATCCCGCTTTCAAGTTCTGCATAGAGGCTCTCCGCAAGGGCTGGCTCGGTGAGATCTTTGAAGTTGAGGCGGATATGAACCACGATTACGGCGATGAGGCCTATGACCGCTATCTGGGGAAGTTCAAAGGGGGGATCGTCTACAATCTGGGATGCCACTTCTTTGACTTCTTTGTGACGCTTCTGGGGAAGCCTGAGAAAGTGACCACCTTTCTCAGATCTACACCGGGAGTGGATCCCGCACTCCATAACAGCGGCATGAGCGTTCTTGAATATCCCCACGCAACAGCCGTTTTCAAGGCAAGCGCTCATGCCCCCCGGGGGATCCCAAAGCGCCGGTTCAGGATCTGCGGCACCAAAGGCTTTATCGAATTGTCGCCCCTTGAACTTTTCAACGCCCCCTGGGAGTTGGAACTGATCCTCAAAGAGGGGAATGAAGCGTTTTCTGCAGGATGCCACAGAGTTCCCATGCCCCTTGTGCGGGACCGTTACGAAGATCAGCTCAGGGAATTTGCCGCCATGATCCGGGGCGAAATAAAAGCTCCTTACTCTTTTGAACACGACCTCCTTGTCCATGAGGTGTCGCTGCGGGCGTCCGGATATCAAACAGACACCGGCGTACCCAGTGAGGCTCAGGAAAAACTTATCAGCTTTCTTTGAAGAGTATGGAACAACTGCTTGAAACAGCACTTCTTCTGGCATGGTACGATGAAAACGGAAGAGTTCTTCCCTGGCGGGTACGGGGCGGGGCGCATCCCGATCCCTACGCCGTCTGGGTCTCTGAGATCATGCTCCAGCAGACCACAGTCAAAACTGTGATCCCCTACTTTGAAAGATGGATGAAGCGTTTTCCCGATCTCCGTACTCTTGCCGCGGCGCCGTTGGATGATGTGCTTTTGCTCTGGCAGGGGCTGGGGTACTACACCAGAGCCAAAAAAATGCACCAGTGCGCCGGCGTGGTGGCGGAAAAGTTTGCAGCCCGTTTCCCCGCCGACCGGGAGGAACTTCTGAAACTGCCCGGCATCGGCCCCTATACCGCCTCAAGCCTCTGCGCTTTCGGATTCAATATGCCTGAAACCGTCATTGACGGCAACGTCATGCGGGTATTGGCACGGCGTTACGGCATTGAGGGAGAAGTGACCCGGGAAAAAATCGCTCCCTTTGCAGGAATTCTCACCCCCGCTGACCGGAGTGCGGATTACGCTTCAGCCATTATGGATCTTGGCGCAACGGTCTGTACGCCTCAGGCGCCCGCATGTGACCGTTGTCCGTGGGCTGCCAAGTGTATTGCCCGGGAACGCCATTTGACAGAGCGCATACCGCAGTTGAAAAAAAGTCAGAAGAAAAAGAAGCAGGGGGGCGTTTTTATTCTTCTTTCGCCCGATGGGAAACTTTTTATCCGCAAACGCGGCGGCAGGGGATTGCTTTCAGGATTGTGGGAACTCCCCTGGAATGAAGAGGGGGTGTTTCCCTTTGAAACCAAGTGGGAGGAGATGAAACTTTCTGTGCGCCATATCTTTACTCACATGGATCTTGAACTCAAGTTTTTCAAGGCAGTTCCCCCTTTCCCTGAGGCGTTTACCGCACATGGCGTCTGGATCACCCCCGGCGAAACAGAGCTTTACGCCTTTTCCACCTTGATGAAAAAGGTTTTGAAGAAACTTCTTCAAAGCTCCGGTTCAGGGATGAAATGCGGCAGGGAGATCAGCTCTTTTACTGAGTGATCCTCATTGATCTGGATTTTTTCAAAAACAGTTCCGTCGGGCAGGATCGACGAAACTGTGATAGTGCCGTCTTCATGACACTCCGTCTTGAATCCGGAAAGTTGCGGCAAACCTTTCTTGTTGGGGCCGCAGCCGGTGAACACCGGGAAGATGTATTGTTCCCCTGACTTCCCCGGAGCGCGGGGCGGCGCAAAGGCGGCGATCTCAGAACTCAAAGGAAGGCTCCTTGTGTAGATGTGGGTGTGTCCCGCAAACCACAGATGGACCTTGGAAAAAGGTTCTTTGCCGCAGAAAAACTCATCGGTCAGCTCCTGAAGAAAACGGAACATGGTATCGGCTTTGTCATAGTGTGAAAAAGGCGCTCCGTGTGCCATGACGATGCGGCGCCGGGCGTTCTGCCAATCAGGGGAGTTCACGGCAGTGCGGATAAAGGCTTTTTCCTCCTCCTTGAAAAGGTCGTCAAGATTGTAGCGGCTGTAATATTTGCTTCTGGGATGATCGGAGGGACGGTTTTCCCAGGCATCCAGCACAAGAAATGCCGTATCCCCATACCGGAACATGCCGTAAGTACAGTTATGGCTGTCGCCCCAGAAGTCGGCAAAAGCATCGGGTTCAGGGCCCCGGAGCTCATGGTTGCCTCTGAGCATGATCACGGTCTTCCCCGGGGAGGCGTGTTTCTGAATTGTACCCAGAAGATCCTTTTCCACGTGCAAATTGGAATAGCGGGAGTTTATATCGCCGCCGAAAACCAGAAAGTCACACTCTTTCCCCGCTGCTGCATCAAGGAGTCCTCCCAGAAGTCCGCGCTGGCGTTCCGGTTCAAATTGGGGATCAGCGGTAAAAAAGAAAGTGCAGTCCTTTTTGCTTTTGTCAGGGGGCGCTGTGAAGGAAAAAAGCCGGGTTCGCCTTTTTTTGTCAGGATCTTTGGGATCGATCATGACCATGCGGTACTCATAAAGTGCTCCGGGAGTCAGGTTTTCAAGAAAGAATTTGTGGAGAGTTCTGCGGCGGATCACTCCCGCCCGGTGATCCCAGAGAAGATCCCATTGAGCGCTCCCCTTTTCACGGTACTCCATGCCGCATCCGATATTGCCCATGGTGCGGGCGATGACAGTAAGAGTACGCTCCCCCGGATGGGTGTGGACAGGGGGATAGAGAAGCATGGGGAGCTTCAAAGCCTCTTTCCCCAAAACGCCACAGCAGAAAGGGGTGGAGCGGGGCCCCGGCTCAATGAAGAACTCAAGAGTGTTTTTTCCCGCTTTTACAGGAACGGGGAACACATGGTTTTCCGGAGCAAGGGCATCGTAAAGAGTCCCTTCGGTCAAGGTGGAGCAGCAGAGTCTGCCGTTGCAGAAAACTTCAAAGTGTCTCGGGCACCCCGCGCCGATGACAGCACTGCCTTTGCCGGAGGCGGTGAAAACGGTGGTGAGTTTTATTTTACCTGCGGAGGGAAGTTTGACCGTTCCGGAACACTTGAAAGGATAGCTTTTCCCTTTCTCTGTTTCTCTGAACCAGGGATTGCAGAAGTTCAAAGGCACAGGGCCGTCATAATACAAACGCAGCATGGCCGGATGGTTTTTTTCATAGAGTACAGAAGAGGCGTTTTTCATACAAGAGACTTTCTTTTGGCAGATGTGGATTTTTTTCTTCCGCCATACTATAATATCCCATTGGACTCAAGTCAAATTGGACAACATTTTTTTTTCTCTTTTTTTTGCTCTTCTTCCTTGAAAAGGAAAAGTTAAGGGACTATATTAACACAGTTCGTCTGTAAAAGATCTGTTTTCCGGGAGGGCAAGCTATGGGAAATCTGCTGAACATTTTCACCAACAGCTATCTTTTCTGCGCCATATTCGGCGGTTCACTTTTTATTCTCATGTCCATATTGACCTTTGTGGGGTTCGGCCACGATGCCGATTGTGACTGTGAAGTCCATGACGGCGGCATCGGAGAGGTGAGTGTTCTTTCTGTTAAAGGTCTCATCGCCTTTGTCACCTTTTACGGACTGGGCGGACTCTGTTTTAAAAATGCCGGATGGGGCGGCTGGTTCCTTGCCGTGCTCTGCGGAGTTGTCATGATGTTCGTCACCGCAGGAGTCATTGCCATGATCGTCAAATTGCAGCACTCCGGAAATGTAAAACCCGAATCTCTCGTTGGATGCCCCGGAAAAGTTTATCTTTCTCTCCCCGGCGGCAATCAGTCCGGCGGACAGGTCACTGTCACTCTTCCCAACTCCACGGTGACGGTTCAGGCCGTTTCTGCAGAGGCTCTTGAAACAGGAACTCCTGTGGCAGTGAAAGAACACCTGGGCAACAACCTTTACCGGGTGGAAAAAAGAATCTGAGATCCAAAACAATTCAAATAAAAAAAGGAGCGTTTTTATGACAATGATCATTCTTTGTGTTGCAGCAGCGGTCTTTGTGCTTATGCTTTTGATTACCTGCCTTTCGTGGTACAGAAAATGTCCCTCAGACAGGATCCTGGTTATTTTCGGTAAGATCCGCGGACAGCAGGCATCACTGTGTATCCACGGCGGCGCCAAGATGGTGATCCCCATTCTTCAGGATTACGGATACATCTCTCTGCGCCCCATGCAGATCAACGTCAATCTGGATAATGCTTTGTGTAAGCAGAACATCCGTATCAGTGTGCCCTCTGTCTTTACCGTGGGTGTGAGTACCGATCCCGCTCTCATGGGCAACGCCGCCGACCGTCTGCTGGGATTGACTCCCGACGCCATTGCCGACCTTGCCAAAGATATTATTTTCGGACAGCTCCGTCTGGTCATCGCCTCCATGATGATCGAAGAGATCAACGCCGACCGGGAATCCTTTCTGCGCTCCGTTGAAGCCAACGTGGCTGAAGAATTGAAAAAACTGGGCCTTGTGCTGCTCAACGTCAATATTACCGACATTACCGACGGCTCCGGATACATTGAAGCTATCGGACAGCGCGCCGCCGCAGGCGCCATCAACCAGGCGAAGATCGACGTCGCCGAAGAGACCCGTAAGGGCAGTATCGGTTCCGCCGAAGCAAGTAAAAATGAATCCATCGCCGTTTCCAAGGCCAACGCCGAAGCCGCCGCCGGTGTCGCCGACGCTGAACGTGAACAGCGTATCGCCGTCTCTCAGGCAAACGCCCTTGCCGCCGCCGGTGAAGCCGACGCCCAGCGGGATCAGCGTATCGCCGTCTCACAGGCAAATGCCAAAGCCGCCGCCGGTGAAGCTGACGCCCAGAGAGAACAGCGTATCGCTGTGAAACAGGCCGACGCCACCGCCACTCAGGGCGAAAACCTCGCCGCCATTGAGATCGCCCGCTCCAACGCCGCCCGCGGTGAAGCTGAAGCCGAAGCCTATCGCCGCGCCGAAGCCGCCAAACAGATCGCTCAGGCACAGATCGAAAAGGCACGCTTTGAAGCTGAAGCTGAGGCTCAGAAGTCCCGCGCCGGCATGGAAGCGGAACGTCAGCGCGCTGAAGTCATCGTGCCCGCCGAGATCGCCAAACAGCAGATCACCATCGCCGCTGAAGCCGAGGCTGAAAGACTCCGCCGTGAGGCTCAGGGTGAAGCGGACGCCATCTACGCCAAACTTGCCGCCGAAGCAAAAGGTAATCTTGAGATCCTTGCCGCCAAGGGTGAAGGTTACCGCAAGATCATTGAATCCTGCAACTCTGATGCGGGAGCTGCTTCTCAGATGCTGCTCATTGAAAAATTGCAGGAGATCGTGGCGCTCCAGACCGAAGCCATCAAGAATATCCGGATCGACAAGGTCACTGTCTGGGATGGCGGGAGCAATGCCAACGGCAAGAGTTCCACTGCCAATTTCCTTTCCGGCATGATGGGCAGTCTGCCTCCCCTGCATGATGTGGCAAAAATGGCAGGGCTGGAACTGCCGGAATATCTGGGGAAAGTCAGTGACAAAACCCCGGAAACAACGGCTGAACAAGGCGAAAATGCCTGATTTTCAATCATCAGAGATGCCTGATCCGGAAAGAAGAAATTCTTAAATAAATACGATCGACAAAAGTGTTTTCAAGTGCTGTATTCATCAAGTGAATCAATCAATGCCATGAAAACTTAAACAGGATACAAAATTATGGAAAAAAGAGTTTGCTCCCTCATCCAACTCCTTGCGAAAAGAGCGCATCACTGCTGTTATCCTACTTATGCCCCTGAAGAGAGATATTCACCTGTCCATGGACAGGTGAAGCAGTACTGCTTCACCTTAATTGAACTCCTTGTTGTTATTGCCATCATAGCCATTCTTGCCGCCATGCTGCTGCCCTCTCTGCAACAGGCGCGGGAACGGGCAAGAGAGACGGCATGTCTCAATACTCATGGAACATTCGGAAAGGCCTTCTCTTTATATGCCGATGACAACAAAGGCTCCTTTTTTCCTTACTGGAACCGCCTTGAGGGATGGCGCGCCAATGATCCTTTCCTGAAGAACTACTGGTCAAGCGGTTCAAACGGTATGCTTGCTCCCTATTTCGGTTCATCTATTCAAGGTCACACTGACGTTCCCATTGCAGGAGCTTATTTCAATGGTAAAACATGGCGGATCTGCAAACTTTTCTGCCCCAGCACCACCCCTGATGCACTGAAACATTACAAGGTGAACAGTGACAACCGCTACGGCTCCATTGCCCGCAACGCCTATGTGGGGACCATCAAGAAGATCGAAGCCTACAAACGCCCCAGCCGGACTTCGGCGCTCATGGACTCCAACGGCAGTTTGAACGTGGGCTATCAGTATGCAAGCGACTCCACCTATCAGATCGATTTCCGGCACAACAACGGATTGAACGTGGTCTTTATCGACGCACATGCCGCCTATTTCAAGTACGGCAAGGTCCCTGTTTCAACCACCCACTACCGCTATTGGACGGAGTCTTTCTGGCAGGGATCAAACTTTGAAAGAGATACCTGGTAAGCCCCCCTTTCAACATATCAGAGCCGTGCCGGTATGCTCCCCGCTGATGATCCTATGGCGGGGTGACTCCCGTGATAAGAGGCCTTGCAGGAACAACTTTACCGCCTCCTGGTATTTCACTGTGGAAAATTACAAGAAAAAATATCTTTTTTGATTCTGATACTTGACAAAACGCCATAGTGGATGTATATTAACCAAATGTTACAGGATTATTCACTTAATTTAACAGATATTGGAGACTAAAAAATGCCCCACTCAAAACAGGCTTCCAAACGTCTGCGGACCAGCACCGAAGCTAATCTCCGCAACCGTTCCAGACTCAGCGAACTCAAGACCCTGGAAAAGAAACTGCGTGCTGCTGTTGAAGCCGGTGATGCTCAGGCTGATGAGCTTCGCCGCAATTTCGTCAGCCGTCTGGACAAGGCTGCCAAAGTTGGTGTTATTCCCGCCAACCGCGCCGCCCGCAAGAAATCCCAGGCTGACAAGCTTGCTGCTGCCAAGTAATTTTATTTCCTGAGCAGAAGAAAAGGCTGTTGCAGAACCTCTGAGAGAGAGGTCGGCAACGGCCTTTTTGTCTTTAAAATACCTTGAAGCAACTTTCCGACTCCTCGACATTGTCAGAACGTTTCCGCTCCGGAGCCCTAAAGGAGAGGGGGGACGGGGGGTTAATGTTTCCCGGCAGCGGCACTTTTGAGCAGCTGCATGATGCGCGGATCGATTTTTCTGAGATCCACCTTTTTTCTTTCAAAAAGTTTTACCGGATCCGCTCCCTTTTCAAGAAGATAACGGATCACATTGATTTGTACGTCGGGCAAAAGCAGGGCTCTTTCAAGAGCATTGATGCCGCGGGGCCCCGGTTGGTTGATATCCCATTTGAATTTCAGCATGATATCGAAATATTTTGAAGCGATGTCCGCTCTTTTTCGATAGTGCGTCAGCACTGTTTCCGGAAGCCAGACCTGTGTGCTTTTCTGCAGCAGCGTCATATTTTCAGGCAGGTTTTTTTCAAGCAGAAGTTTGAATATTTCAGGAGAACCGGTACAGATCGAAATTCCCTCAAGAGAGAGTGTTCTTCCTTTGCTTTCGGGGAGAACTCCCCTTTCAAGCAGAAATTTTACCAGGGCCGTTCTGCGGTACAAAACTGCATTCTGCATTGCATTGAGTCTGTTGGCATAGATAAAATCAAGAGAAGCGCCCGCGTCAAGAGCCTGTTCTGCCAGCAGTGGCTCATTGTTCTTGATGGCAAAGATCAAAGATCCCTGTGCCCGGTCGGCACGTGAGACCGGCGATGTCAGTGCAAAGCGCGTCAGGACATTGATCGTTTCTGAAGCATGATTTCTGACTGCCAGCTGAAAAGGAGTGCAGCCATCCTGATCCCGGAGATCCCCCCGGGTGGTTCCGGCAAGGAGCATTTTGGTGAGAAGTTCGCCTTTGTTGTGGAGCGCTGCAAAGTGTACCGGGGCACGTCCCTGTTTGTTTTCCACATCAAGCAGGGCGCCTGACGCCACCAGAAGATTTGCCAGGGGCCAGTCTACATTATCTTTCTTCGGACGGCACACCAGAAAAGGATAAGAGGGATCAAGAACCGAAAGAAGCATGGAGGAGCCATCCTTGAGATCCACATTGTCGGCACCGTTGAATGCCATGATCCCTGTCAGGCGCGCCCTGGTATTTTCTATGTAGGGTGAGGCAGGAAATTTGCTTTCCGGCCCGTGTCCCGCATCAATGTCCGCGCCGGAAAAGATCAATCTTTTGAGCAGATGCTCCGACATGGGGAGCCTGCCGTTGAGCACCAGTCCCGTCAGAGAGCGCTTTATTTTCTTTTTTTCTTCAAAGACGGTATCAGGATCTATTTCCCCGGCCTGCAATGCGGTTATGATCTTGCGGACAAGGGCGATCCCTTTCGGATCGTGGAAAAAGGGATGGAATTTGTTGGTTTTAAGGTAGCTTTCGATTTCAGATCTGAAAACTGAGGAAAGTGAGATACAAATGCGCCGGGAGCGTCTTTCTTTTTTTCTTTTGAGCAGAGTTTCAAGGTTTTGTTTCCACTGGATGAAAAGCTGCTGCCGTTCTTTGCGGAAAGGAAGGGAAATGGCTGCATCAGAGTTCAGAAAATCCAGAACTCTGTTATATTCCTCAATGCGTGCCGGGAGCGTTCTGGTTTTTCCGGGAACAACAAACTGCTGTCGTAAAAAGGAGGGGGGCGCAGATTTCTCTTCCGGTGGCTTGGGGGCGACGTTTGCTCTCTCTGCCGGAGAAACGACTTTACTCTTTTTTTCCGCAAACAGAAAAGATCCCGCTGCCGAAACTCCCCCCAGAAGCAGCACCACTCCTGCGGCAGAAATGATCTTTTTCCAATGCAGACCTCTTCTTGAAAGCACAGGATTTCCTCCCTGACGCACCATATCGACCATGCGGCTCAGAGAGGCGGCATCAGCCGGACGGTTTTCCGGAGACTTTTCTATCATGCACTCAATAAGCCGTACGGTTCTTGCTGAAAGTTCTGTGGGCAGCTTGCCCAGAGGGGGCGGCTCCTTGTGGATCACGTTGAGGATCGTTTCAAGAGGCGTTGAACCCACATTGGGCAGAGTGCCGCTGGCCAGCTCATAAAGAGTGATGCCCAGAGAGTAGATGTCTGAACGGATGTCCACGTTGTGAGGGGAACAACACTGTTCCGGACTTGCGTAGGCAGGCGTGCCGATGACGCAGTTGTCAAGAGTCAGTGTTTGAGCATCGCCGTTTTCCCAACGGTTTTTGGCAATGCCCAAATCCATGAGTTTACAATTGCCGCTGCCGTCCCGCATGATATTGGAAGGCTTGATATCCCTGTGGACCATACTGTTTTTTTCGAGAGCCTCAAGAGCTTTGGCGATGTCGGAGGCGATCTTGAGCACTTCTGTTTCAGAAAGTTTTCTGCCGCACTCTGCGGCGAGGCTGCCGCCCTCCAGGTACTCCATGGAAATATAAAGCAATCCGCTGTTTTTATCGCATCCGATCTCAAAGACCCGGACAATATTGGGATGATCCAGAAGGTGAAAACATTTTGCTTCACGGAGAAAACGTTTGCTGCTGATACTTTCCTTGCAGACTCCCTGCTGTTTCATCACCTTCAAGGCAAAGATTTGTTTCAGCAGCAGATGTTCTGCTTTATAAACTTCGCCCATGCCGCCGGCACCTACAAAATTAAGGATACGGTATTTGTCAAAAATGGTGCCGCTGCTCAGCAGGGGCGGCGGGGGAGATGGCACATTTGCTTCCGGAAGTTCTGCAACAGTTACTTGAGTTCTGCATCTGGGACAACCCCGTCCATCCGGAATGAATTCAGCTTCATCCGGAAAAAATTCAAAGCGGCATTCGGGGCAAATCTGTTTTACGGAACTCATCTGCTGCTCTCCGGCGGTAGATTTTCTTTCTGATCCTTGCGGAACCCTTCAAGACATCTGACTGCCTCCCGGACCTTGCCGGCAAGAAAATTTTCTTCCATGAGCCGCGCCTTCCGCTGACGGCAGAGAGGACATTTTTTCAGATGCTGAGCACACCGGAAACGGAGCAGAAAAGAACCGGTTGAATTCAGCAGATGTTCAATTTCAAAATCTTCAAAATGTCGCATGATCGGGTACAAAAGGGGAGTGTTTACAGTTTTTCAAGTTCCCGGATCGTCCGGCGGAGATGTTCAAGGGCACGGCATTTGTTGATATAAACAGCATTGACCGATATTCCCAGTTCCGCTGCCACCTTGTTGGGTGGGATCTCCTCCATCACATACATGTGGAAGGAACGGAACGAAATGGGTTCCATCTCTTTCCGGAGCAGTTTGAAGGCTTCGGCGCAAAGATACTTGTGCCACTCTGAATCCCATTTGTCATCAAAAGCATAATCCATGAGGGTGATGTTTTCGTCAGCTGCAACCGGGAGATTTTGTTTTTTACGCAGGATGGTAAAGACTTTGTTTTTGGCAATCTCCTGAAGATAGGAGCGGAACTTCCCTTTGCTGCGGTCATAGCGAAAGGTTTTGGAACCCATGAAGAAACTGATCATGACATCCTGTACAAGATCTTCGATCTCAAGATCTGTCAGTCCCCATTCATGTCCGCAGAAACGGATAAGAGGTGAATAGATCTCCTTGAATTTTTCCCAGGAAACCTCATCACCTTCGCTTATTTTTTCAAGAAATGATACATCCGTTGTGAAAGACACTGCCCCTTGCTCCTTTTGCAATATGCAGAAACTCAGGTTTTAATATATACCTTGAAAAAGAAAATTGCAAATAAAAAACAGTATCAAAAAAAGGATTTTCTACACTTTCAGTCCATAAACAAGCTCTTGAAAACGTTCCCCGGAAAGAAGAGAGGTCACACCCTTGTGCATCCCGGCGGGGTAAGAAGTTTGACGATCTTCCCTTTGATACACTCAATTTCAATGCGCCCCTGAGGAACTGGGATCACCGCTGAAACAGTTGCATCCGGCAGGGGGGAGATGGAAAATGTCTCCCATCCATCTTTTTCCGGGCGTATTCCCAGAAGGATCTCAAAGAACAGCCAGAGCGGTCCTGCGCTCCAGGCGTGGCAGAGACTCTTGCCGAAAGGACGCCCGTAAAAGACAAGGTGTTCATTTTCTTTATGCGCCGGATCAAATCCCTCCCAGAAGGTCGTCGCACCCAGAGCAAGCATGCCGCCCCAGATGGTGCGGATCTTTTTAAGTGCCTCATCCGCTTTGCCGCACCGGGCAAGGGCAAGGGATTCAAAGAAGGACATATAGGGCGTACCCACAGGGGGAAGTTCATCGCCGGCAAGAGCAGAGGCGATACTTTCTTTCGCAGCGTCATCAGCAACATCTGCAATGACCGCAAGCATGTTGGCGTGACGGGAAAATTCTCCGCTCCCCGGAGCGGCGGCAAAAAGGCGGCGTTCCCGGTCATAGGCGCACTCTTTGATGCTTTGTTCTGCTTTTTCGGCAGCGGCAAGAAGTTCTTTTTCAAGGGATTTTTCTTCCAGACGTTCCGCAAGGGCGGCGCCAGCCCTGAGCGCCATGACAAAGAGCATCTGGAGCGCTGTATATTTTTCTCCCGGGACCCAGTCAATAAAGAGCCAGTCTTTCGGGGCAACGATAAGGAGTCCTTTGGCGTCACAGCGGCAGTTCAGCAGAAAGGTCAATGTCTCTTTCAGGCGGGGAAACTCCTGTTTGAGAAACTCCCTGTCCCCGGAAAACTGCTGATAAACGTTGTGGCTGATCAGATGCCATAAAGTGTAGTCCACAATGGTGTTGATATGCGCCGTTTCAACGCTGACAGCTCCCAGTACCGAAAGGGTGTCCCGTGTGATGGTGTTGTCAAGAAAAACGCTGGCGTTCCCCATGAGAGAAACTGCCAGATCCCCCGCCCAGGGAAGACGATCCCTTTTGATGCCGTCGTTGAGAAAGTTCATCATGCAGAGGCGCAGCGTGTAGGCGCTCTGGAGCCATATTTGAGTCAGGAGCGGTTCTTCAGGAGCGGCAAAGGCACCTCTGTACGCCGCCGGATGAAAGAGGCATCTGAGTTTAACTTCAGGAGAACGGGCATTTTCAACTCTGATATATCTCAGGGCAAGAGGGACTTTGCTTGTGAAATGGCCCGGAGCAAGGGAAATAAGTTCTCCGGTCTGTTCTTTATGGGCGGGATCATTATTTTCTGCTTCAGGCAGACTTTCGCCCACGAAAAGTTCAGCCTTTTCGCCGGGAGCGGTTTTGATATCCACATAGCAGATGACCTCCCGCCCTGCATCCCACAATTTTTCACCGCACTTTTCCGGAACAAGCTCTGCCTGTGCCATGACCGCCCGGTGGGGAATTACGCCGTCCGCTCTTGCCGGACGCGCTGTGAAACGCTGTTCTCCGGAAGCAGTGCTGCACCACTTTTCCGGATCTTTTTCCACATAAAGTGCCGGGATCTCTTTTTCTATGTCAGAAACCCTGACCGTTACTGTCAGACGTCCTGCACCGGGAAGTGTGACCAAACACCCTTCCGGGATTTCCCGGCGCTGCAAGGTGCCTGCGCCCTGCCAGAGGAGCTCTTCTGTTCCACAGAAACGCAGCAGGATTTTTTCTTCCGCATCGAATGCGGCGCTGAAAGAAAGAGTTTTCTGAGGTACACGGCGGAACTTGGTATAACCCACTTTGAGTTTGGCTTCATTTTTTTCCCGGCACATCTTTTCCAGAATAAAGGCTTCAAACTCATATTGTCCGTAGATCCAGAATCCTCTGCCTCCTTCGCAGGGATCGGGCGGATTGGGAGCTTCAACACTGTAAAGAGGATCTTTGACAAAGGCAAGGGAATCTGTATAGGCTTTAGGGAGCATGATTTTCAACCTGTTCAATCAATTTTCATATAGTAAACTGTTTTATCCATACGGGCTCTGAACCCGGCTTTTTCGTAGGCTTTCCGGGCAGGAGCATGGGCGGAGTCCAGACCGGTTCCCACGGTGGCAACGGTCATTCCGGCGGCTTTGAACTTTTCAAGGACGGCTGCATACATTTCCTGTGCGACGCCCCGTTCCGTGGAATCGGGATCTTTGGCGTTGTTGCAGATGATGCCGGTCTTTCCTCTCATGCCGAAGAAGATGAAACCGGCGATCTTACCGTTTCTTTCGCAGATCAATATTTCGTGGGGAACCTTTTCTGCCTGTGAGATGATCTCCCTTTCCTTGACCCGGAAAGGTTCCTCCGGATCGGGATAGAGGATGGGGTATAGCTCTTCTCCCAACAAATTTTTATAGTTGTCAAAGATGGGTTTCCATGCTTTGCGGGCGATTTCGATAAGCGTGGGCAGATCTTCTGCTCTGAATTCCCGGATCATTTTTTCTCCTTGCACAAGATGTCTTTTGAAAAGGGGGGGGGGGCTCTGCTACAATATATCATACCTGAAAGAGATTTGCAAGCTCTTTTTGCTGAATTTACTGTCAGATTTTCAAGGGACGTTCCTCTTTATATTGTGACAGCGGGAAAACTTTGTTAAGAAAGTTGAGGCAATTTCAAAACTCCTCAAAATTGTCAAAGCGCCCTCGCTTCGATCTGATAAAGGGAGCGTTTTTCCGCCTTCGCATAAAGCTGCGGCGGGACAAGCGCCTGTTACCTTGCAGGTAGCAAGTGCAAACTACCCTTTACAGCTCTTTGCGAATGACATCTTTGCCATTTTTTGAATGGCTTTTGAAATTACCTCATTTGCAAATATATTTTTTGGTGTTATATTAAAACATTATATTTATTTCAGTAAAATCAGGATATGGGATATGAGAAGGACGGCGCTTTTTGTCGGTGTGAACAACTACCGGGATAAGAGGATCAATAATCTTTCATGTGCAGTCAACGATGCTGCTGTGACATGTCAGGAATTTAAGAACAAGGGCTTTGAGACCACTCTCCTGACTGACAATGAGGTTTCCGCCATTGGCGTCAGAGAGAAGGTCAAGGAGATCTGTGAGGGACTCAAATCCGGTGATATTTTTGTTTTTTACTTTTCCGGTCACGGTCATGAGGCGGCGGACAACCACTATCTGCTCTGTCCCGGTACTCTCAATGACACTCTTGATATCGACGGCGGCGGCGATGCTCTTTCTCTTGCTGTAGTGCGCCGTGTCAGTGAAAAGTGCAATGAAGCGGGGATCCGCCGTCTTTTTATCCTTGACTGCTGCCGCAACAATATCCGTGCCGGTGCAAAGGGGGGCTTTGCGGCTCCTGCGGGAAAAGGTCTTGAACTTGTTGGCAAGGATGAGGGCGACGGCATTCTGCCGCCCTGGATCCTGCGTTCCTGTCAGCCGGGGCAGCGCTCCTACGAAGATGTCTCCAAAGGACACGGCTACTTTACTCTGGCGCTGGAAAAGACCTTGAAGGATCAATCTGTAAAGAGTTTTCCGGCTTTTTTCAGGGAACTGTGCAGCAACATGGCGGTTTTTATCCGTGCAAGTGAACAAAGACTTACTCTCGGAGAGTATACCGGCGGGACTTTTCCGCTTTTTGACGGATGGCAGGATGCCCCGGAGCCTGTTCCGGCTCCCGCTCCCGCTCCCGCTTCCGCTCCGGTTCCGGCTCCCGCATCCAACGGAATTCTTTCACCTGAAGAGCGCAGTCGTTTCTATGCTCTCAGGGAACAGATCAATAAAATCTACACGCTTGAGGTCGCGGGGCGGGAGTTCCCCGGCAATATGCGCCCCCGGGCCGATCAGGTGTGCAGGATCATTGCCAAACTGAAAAACGCCGAACCTGCGCCGGAAGCACTGAGAAATCTTGAAGAGCTTCAGCAGATGGTTGAAGAGTTCCGCCTTTTCAACGAAACCAGAGAACGCTGTCTCCAATTCAGCCAAAAGGCGGCGCTTGAGATGAAGCTTTTAAAAGATGCGGGGATCGAACTGCCCGAAACGTGTGCCGGAGTGGAAAACGCCGCCCGGAAAGCTCTGAACGAAAAGGACTGTGAGGCGGCACTGGCGCTCTTTGAAAAACTTTGCGGAGTGCTTGATAGTGAGAAAGAAAAGTTATCTCCTGATTTTCTGGAACAGTTGAAAGAGGTCAATGCCGCTAAAGCTCAGGGGCTTGTTTTTTCTGAAGATAATAAAGTCATCACACAATGCCGTAAAAAAGATATCTCAAGTTGTGTCATCCCTTCTGTTGTGACCACCATCGGAGCGACTGCTTTCAGGGGATGCTCCCGTCTTCAGGAACTTGTTATCCCTGACGGAGTGATCTCTATCGGTGAATCCGCCTTTGAAGGGTGCAGCGCATTGAGTGAAATCACTATCCCCCGGAGCGTTTCCAAAATCGGCAAATGGGCATTTGCCGGCTGCCGCAATCTGAAAAAGGTTCTGTTTGCAGGCAAAGGGACAGACCTTACTTCTCCTGAGGGCAAAACCATTTTTGAGGGGTGCGTGGAGCTGCAGATCCGGACTGCTGAGTCCCGCAGGGAGAAGCCGGGACTTCTGGACTGGCTCGTCTTTCTCTGTCACCGGTCGGGAGTCGAAAAGTGTGTCCGCCTGCCTGAAGGCGGTGCCGCAGACAGAAAATCTGCCAAAGTCATGACGGTGGTGATCTGGCTTCTGCTGGCAGGGCTTGTCTGTTACGGTGCGGGATATCTGCTGGCACGTTTTCTGTAAAATTCTCTTCCGCTTTCCCTTGCATTATACGGCGGGGATGCTATATTAAGTAAAAAAAGGAATTCGATCATGGATTTTACGATCTCAGTTTATGGCGCACATCTGCTGCTGCCCGAAGAGGAACGTTCAGTAGAAAAGATCATGCGTGCCGCCGCCGGAATCGGCTTTGACGGTATCGACCTCGGATATTACTGGAATGAGGAAAAGAAAGTGCAGGAGATGAAGGATGCACGGCAGCTTGCCGCTGATCTGGATTTGAAACTTACCAACTATATCGTTGGCAACAATTTCGGAAATGCCATCGCCGAAGATCGTCTCCCTGCTGAGATCGACAAAGTGAAAAAAGCTCTTGATGAAGCCGCTGAAATGGGCTGCCGCAATCTGCGTGTTTTCGGCGGAGGATACGATCTTGAGTGGGAAAAATACTGCAATCCCATCGCTGATGCCCTGAGCGCATGTGTGGAACACGCTCAGAAGAACAATGTGGTCATGGCTATTGAAGATCACGGCGCTCTGTGCAAAGACTCCAGCGAGCAGCTCTTCTATATCAGCACCGTGAACTCCCCCTTCCTGCGCGCCACCGCCGACATCGGTAACTACCGTACCCCCGGCGGAGAGATCTCTGAACAGGCTGTTGCCGCTATTGCCGATATGGCGGCCATGGTTCATGTGAAGGACTACGTGATCATCAACAACAAGTTCACTGCAGTTCCCTCCGGCGAGGGGATCATTGATTTGAAGCAGTGTTTCCGGATTCTCAAGGATGCCGGTTATCAGGGGACTCTTTCTCTTGAGTACGAGTGCTCCATCGGCATTGCCAAACACGGCATCGCTGCAAGTCTTTCCAATATGCGCCGTCTTTTCACTGCCTGCTGAAGAAAAAAGCGCACAAAAAAAGCTGTTCCTCTGAACTTTTCAAGGGAAACAGCTTTTTTTTATACCCTTTTTTTATTCCAGGGTGGAGGGCGCATTCATGGCGCCGATGAAACTTGTTTCATGGCGGCGGTAAAGCACTGCCGGAAGATCCGGGTTCTTTTCGGACTTTCTGAAGCGGGTGATGATCTCATAGGGCGCTTTGAGTTGAGTCATGCGGAACGCTTCAGGGGTACTGCGGAACATTTCAGCAGCCCTCTTTGCTCCGGCACGGAGCATTTCACGCGCACGGGCAGGTGAGAGGTGTATTGCAGAAAGTTTTGAACGGCTGTAGACTTCTGAAGTCACATCCTCAAGTCCCTCTTCACTGTTGCATCCCCGTTTGACGGCGACAGTGACCACATTCTCTGCCAGAGCTGCGGCTTCTTGTGTAAAAGCCTCTTCGCCGGCAGCGAAGATCACTGAAACTCCCAGTTCTGCGGCGCAGAAGGCAAACTCGCCGAATTCTCCCACAGGAATACCATTGACAGTTGCTTCAAAAACGTCAAAGGTGCCCGTGTGGCTGATATGGCTGAAAGGGGTTCTTGACATGGCGTGCTGTCCCACCCAGCCGATGGCATCAAAGGAGTCATCCAGGGTAAAGGGCCAGACGGGTGAGGCGGCTCCTCTCTGGAGCTCTACCCGTTCATCCAGCAGTTCCGGGTCGATGGCGCCGGGGCCGTGACCGTCAACCACCCGGATCTCAGTGGCGCCGCCCTCAAAAAAGCCTTCGATGACGGCATTGGTCTCAAGGGTCAGCAGTTTTTTTGCCTTGTTATAGTAGGGGGAGTCGATGGAGCACCAGTTGGCGAAATCAAGAACTCCTGCGACACCTTCAAGATCTGTGACAAGCATCAGTTTCATAGGGGACTCTCCGGAAAAAGGATTTGAGTGCCGTTCTTCAGTATGTTATGACAACATCTGTAACAGCAAAGATGTTGTTTTTGGTGATGTTGGGGTTGTCAAATCCGAAGTGGACAACCGCCTTGACCGCCTGGGCGGGCACAGGAAATTCCTGAGTGACTTCCTGATAGGCGCCTGTGGCGGGAGGCAGGATTATATGTGCCTGAGGGAGGATCTCTTTATTGGCACTGTCATAAAAGCGCACTGAATTGTTCCAGTAACCGCCTCCTTTAAAATCCTTCATGCCTTTGGCGGCGAGAAAGGAAAATTTTACTGTGACGCTTTTTTTATCTTTGACATTGAAAAAATCTGTGGCAAGGCAGAAAGCGGTGTCCCCTGTTTTGACTTCATTGGCAAGGGTGACGACGGTGGCTTTTTTGCCTTTGAATTCTTTGGTCTCGAACTTGACTCTGTGAGAGTGGTTCCGCATGACCTTCCAGGGCGAAGAAGAGGTGAAATCCAGTTTCATTTCGGCGCCGGGAAGGGTGAGAAAAGCCAACGCGCAGACGGGCAATAACATTTTTTTCATTTGAGGCCTCTTATTGAAGTTGATTTATGGGGGGGGCGGACGTGAGTTGCTCCACAATTAAAATAGCATAAAAAACATGAAAAAGCAAGAAAAATACAAAAAAAAACTTTTTCAGACTTGAAAAATCACTCTCAATGCTGTATTTTATATGCATACAGGTGTTATTTTTCAGAAAAATTTACGGGAGTCGTGTCTCTGTGTACAGGAGAAACTTTTTCCCGGAACTACTGCGAAAGCGTTAAATCAATGGATTTGCTCCAGTGCAAAATCACTTGCAGCGCTGCGGCCGAAGAAGTGCACATCTTTGCCGAAAGCCTCCTGCCTGATTGCGGAGAACTTTTCTCCGTCATCCCTTCATGCCCCGATTCCGGAAGTTGCGTATTTACGGTCAACACTTGCGGGATCTCAGATTTTATTGTCAGTAATACCTGTGATATCTTTCTTACCATCAACACCTTTTATACACCTGGCGACGCTTTCTTTTTTACACACCTGTCGGCGCACTCCTCTCAGAGAGTGCAGAAACAAAAAAGATTTACCCGGAGTTCCGGACTTTCCTGTACACAAGTCAAACTCCAGAAAAGAGCCGTTTTGCGGCTATGAAAAAACGGCGTGCATTTTTTGCACGGTAAAAAAATGAAAATGGATCAGATAAAAACACAATATGAGTTTTTCCCCGGCTCTCAAGGGCAGGGGGGAGAGTTCCTGTTGTGTTTTTATGTTCAAAAAAATAAATCCTTGAATTATTGAAAGGGAAAAAAAATGGCTAATCTCGAAAGCATTAACGGCATCACTTTGGTGACCGAAGCAACAGCGGCAGACTCCGGTTTTATGTCTTCATATAATCCCGGCAGCAAATACTTCTGTGCAAACGGCCTTGAAGTCACTATCAGTGAGCGCACTGATGCCCAGGGCGGATATACCGCCAGCTGGACTTTTGAAGGCGAATCCTATTCTATGGATCTGGCCGCCGACGTTATTCTGATCGGCGGAGCCTGGGACAGCGAAGTAGCTTCCGTCTCCATCATTATGAACGGCGGCACAGTCAATCATATCTACGGCGGCGGCGTGACTGCCAATGCTGATGTGACCGGCGATATTTCCGTCGTTGTCAACGGCGGAAACATCACCAATTTGAACGGTGCCGGCGGTTGCGGAAGTGTCGGCGGCAATGTGAATATCACTGTCGGTAACGAAGAAGGCGGCCCCGCCATCGCCCACGATATCATCGGCGGCGGCTGGTTTGAAGGTGCCGATGTTGCTGGAAATGTCACCATCACCCTGAACAACGGCAAGCTCGGCAATGCCGGTGCTGACGGTTATCCCTGTGAATTTATTGCAGGCGGCGGCGTTTTCGCTGATGTGGAAGGCAAAGTTACTGTCAATGTCAACGGCGGTCAGTACGACGCTATTGTTACCGGCGGCACTATGATTTCCGGCAATGTTGCTAAAGTGGAAGTCAATATGACGGGCGGTAAAGTTATTCAGCTTAACGGCAGCTGTGTCGACTACTATGTCAAGGGCAACGGCTCTGTCGGCGATGTTGTGATCAATGTCTCAGGCGGCACTGTTCAGGATGCAGTCATCGGCGGCAGTATCTACAAAGCTGACGTCACCGGTACTGTTGAAATCAACGTTTCAGGCGGTGTCATCAATACCTACGGCGGCAAAGAAGCCATTATCGCCGGTTCCAACTTTATTGACGGAATCACCGGCACCACCAGTGTGAATATCACGGCCGACGGCGAAAACGTCCCCGTACTCAACGGTATCATCACCAAATCCGATGCCACAAAGCTCAATGGAGAAGCGGTTGATATGTCCGTGATCTATGTTGACGGCAATGCTGCCGGTTCCGACCTTGCCAACGGAAAGCTCCTCGGTGTGAATTTGTTTAACGACGTCAACGCCGCTGAGGCCGCTGCCGAAAGCGGTGCCGCCAAGATGGTCATTGCCGAAGGAACGGAGGCTGTTTATACTAAGGATCAGTACCACTTCCTCAACACCAATCCCGATGAAGGCGGTGCAAACAATGCCTTTGACTATGTGGTCGATGCTGCCAAAACCTATGATATGCAGATCGACGGTACTTTTAAAGCCTATCAGATTTTGCTGAACAACGCCGAAACCGTTGTCTCTTCCACCGGAAAAGCCTTTGCCACCGGCGAAGCCTTCCGCGTTATGGGCGGCACCATCGCTGTGCGGGGGACCCGCACCGAAGGTGCCGGTGTTCCTGATGAAATTTTTACCGGTTCCTGGGGCGGCGGTACTAAAGCCGGTGCCGACACTCAGATCGATGCCGGATATTTCCAGATCAATCAGGGGGCGACTGCCGACTTTGACGACACTGTGGTCTTTGTCCATGCCGGTTGGTTCTCTATTGACAACTCCAAAGCTGACTTTGACAACACCTATATCTACCTCGGCAGCGGCGGAACTTATGCCGACAATCAGGTAAAATTCACCAATGGTGCCGAAGTCCTCTTCAGCAATAACTCCACTCTGGTTCCCGATGCGGCGTTCGGTCTTCATGTCACAGTTGACGGGACCTCCGCCCTGACAGTTTCCGATTCAGAGATCAAGGCTGTTGACACTGTGACCAATGCCGGTTCCATCGTGTTGGAAAACGGCGGTTCTCTGGAAGCCGGTGAATTTTCCAACGTGGCACTGGTGACCGTTGACGGTTTTACAAAAGGTGATGCCCGTGACGTCACCATTGCTTTTATCCCCGCCGGTTCCGGAACATCCCGCTCGATTACCGTTTCCCTTGCCGCCAATGCGA
>JAFWBQ010000058.1 GCA_017507125.1 Lentisphaeria bacterium | reverse complement strand
TTTTCTGATTTTTGCGCTACATTTCCCATAAGCCTGTTTCCTTTCTTGATTGTTTATTGAGTGGTTTCTATAATCAATCATAGAAACAGGCTTTTTTCAAGCCATGTCTTTTAAAATGTGCGCAATTTTACGGACGTTATCGATTGAAAAATGGCAACGTACACGGATGCAAGTGTCGGATATGGTGACAATTACACCATAGACATGAGAGGTGAGGAATTTTTGGAACAAAATTGGTGGTGGGGATGGCAACAGAAATTTTATGTTGCGGGATACGTTCTTAACATCGGCCGGACTGATCGGGTTAACGGGTTGACAATTGACAGTGACTGGGAAAAATCAGGAGATCCGGAATGGTATATTACGGAAGTCGACGCTGAAGGAGATACTCGCGTCCTGGGCAGTGTTGTTCATATCCTCGATGGCGCTGAAGTGAATGATATTTCCATTTATCGCGGTATGTTTCTTGTCAATGAACCTTCTGAAAACAATGTGAATGATACGCGTTGGACCGCGACTGTCAACGGATTGGATGTGAACGGTGAGTTTGCAATCGTTTATGCTTATGGCGACAGTGTGATGAGCGATGTGACTGTGCGCAACGGTGCTTTCTACTCCTTCTCTGAAGGACTGAAAAATATCGAAGTCAGCAATTTGGGTAAGTTGCAGCTTGGGGAGTTTTCAAGCACCGATGAATTGACTGTTAAGGGCGGTTTCGTCCAGGCTGACGGCGATTCCTATATTAAAAAGGCTGTCGTTACCGGCGGTCAATTGTCTCTGGATGTCAATGCTAATGTTGACAGTGTGACAGTTCGTGACGGCGGTATTCTTGTTACTGAAGGAGCCGCTGCCATCCGTTCAGGTCTTATCGGCAAAGACGGTGTTATTACGGTTACGGGCAATGCCAATGACTTGCTGATGGATTTTCAGTATGAAGTCGGCGCCAGAGTCTCCATCGGAAGTGGTGTCTACAGCACTGTACGTGCCGAAGGACTCCGTTTCAACAAGGGAGTCGTGATCGGGTATGGCTTTGACAATGGCAGTCTCAGTTATTTCGTGGACGGTATCTTTCACAGCGTTTCAGCCAATGAGTCAAGAGATTTTGTTGCCACTCATGAAACGGTGACCATGGGCGCGGGAAGAAACGCTTATAATCTGACCATCGAAAATGGTGGTGCCCTCGTGGCGACCGGCGGCAGGGTCGAAGGACTGAGAGTCCGGATGAACTATGCGGATCTTTCCGGGAACAGTGTCGCAACCGGCGTGGTGCTGCAGGCTCCTGAACTGATCGATGCCAATGCAAGAATGTTTCTGTCTGATACAGCTTCTGCCTCAGGAGTCCGTGTTTATGACAACAGTGAAATCTATGCTGACGGTAAAAGCAAGCTTTCTCAGGTGACTCTCAATGATCGTTCAGAGTGCTATCTGGCTTCTACCGGTACCACTGAAATGAGCGTGGTCACAGTTAACGATGCAAGTTATGTTGGCGTTTACGGGGGCTCTGTTGTCAAGAATATGACACTTAACTCCGGTGTTGTTGAAATTGGCGGTAATGGAAAGGTCGAAAGTCTGCTGATGAATGGCGGAGCCGTTAATCTTTTGAGCACCGGCAGCCGTATCACCAATGCCCAGCAGTACGGAGGAACTATTGCTGTGATGGGAGATATCAACGGCATTACCGTTCATGACGGCGGTCGTCTGACTCAGTTAGGGGATGATACCATTTCCGGAAAAATCTCCAATATTACCTTGAAGGATGGTGCGTGGTTGGCCATCAATAATATTTCCACGATCCAGGGCAGCTTTGATCCTTCAAAGATCACTGTCGGCTATGACTTCAACTCCGGCTATCAGGCAAATGGCAAAGAGTCTTACAAGTATATCGTCAGTTTCTACAAATATTATAATATCATCAATGGTTATACCGCCAAAGATATGTGTATTTCTGTCGGAAATGAATCAGTTGTTCTCTGCAACGGCGGTGCCATGGTCAACGGTGATGTTGAAAACGGTTGCCTCACGGTTCAGGGCGGAGCAAAAATGACCGGTACGATCAACTTGTATGGTGAGACATATTATTTGGACGACAGTCAGGGAGTCAACAGAGAGGCCGGAATCAACTTCCTTTCTGATACGGCCTTTATTGAAGATGCCACTTTCAACTTCGTTTTGGGCAACAACATGCAGATGAAAGATTACTCTGCCGGCGATGATATGAGCGATCTGGGTCTGAATTTTGCCACTGCTTACGGTGATGGTGAAAAGATGTTCAATATCACTCTGACCATTGACTCCGCTCTGAAGAAAGGCGAAACCTATTCTATGTATCTGGGCAGCGGCTTCAAGATGGAAGATGTTGATGTTTACGGGAAAAACGGCGAATTTCTGGGAACTGTCACCAGCAGCAGAACTCTCAGCACAGCCGGAAAGAATATTTCTCTGGTCTACCTGAACGAAACCAATCAGATCTATGAACGTCAATGGGCGATCTATGTGGAATCCACCGATTCCGATAATATTGCAGGTGATATTGACGGAAATGGTTTGGCTGACGTGTTGATGAATATTTCCAAAACGACTCATCCCAGTTACGGTGCCGCCGGTGCCTGGCTGATCCAGGAAAACCAGACTGCCAAGTGGGGCAGTCTGAGTAACCTGAAACAAGGTGCTGAGATCCTGGGAACCGGAAGTGTCGATCCTGACAAAAAGTCAGATGATATCTTTGTGATCGACAATGGCACTGTCGGTGCATGGATCACTGACGACAAAGGCAAGGTCACTTCCTGGAAGAGTATCAGGCAGGTGAACGGTGTGACCGATGTCATCGGTCTGGGTGACTTCAACGCTGACGGCAAAACCGATCTGCTTTTGAAAACTGCTTCCGGAGATATCGGCTGTTCATTTACCGGCGTGAAGGATTGGAACTATTTCCAGAGCGTCGGCAAGGAATGGAACATCGCGGCAGTCGGTGATTTCAACGGCGACGGCAGAAGCGATCTTGTTCTTGAACACGATGCCGGATTTGCCGGTTGCTGGCTGACCAATGCCAACGGCACCGCCTCATGGAGTTCTCTTGACAATCTTAAGGCGGGGCAGGAAATTGTCGGTGCCGGTGACTTCAACGGCGACGGAATTGATGACGTTCTGCTCCAGCAGGGGAATTACTGCGGTGCCTGGCTCGTCGAAAACGGCAATGCCGTCGGTTGGATGGGACTGGGCAATATCGGCAACGGTGCCGTCGTGGAACAGATCGCCGATTTCAACAGTGACGGCGTGGATGATCTGAGACTCAGAGTTGACAAAGCCATCGGTGTCCAGCTGGTCAACGGAAAAGACGATCTTTCATGGAACTACTTCGGCTCTGTCGGCAGTGAATGGAACACTGCTCTGGCTGCCATGTAATGTTTAAAACAGAGGGGGCAGAGGCTCATCTCATTTGAGCCTCTCCTCCCTTTCTTACTTTAGAATAATACAGTCGAATGGATAATTATACAGTTGTCCCCGGTAATGCTGACGGCAGAATTCTGACCTCAACGCTGTGGCAGCAGGACGGGGTGATCGTGATCGACGGCGAGAAGCTGGAGGGATACACTTACAACCGTTTCTGCCCCTATATTTCAACCAACAGTTTTACCCGTTCAGTAACCGGCTGTACCAATACGGCAGATGCCCAGATACTTTATTACTTTCTGGAGCAGGGGTGGGAACTTGAATTGAGTGTTTCAAGTTCTGATTATTTCACTCTGAAAGCAAAACGTGGAAAAAAATATTATCTTTCTGAAACATCTTCTGTCGGAGAAGGAACTATTTCAGAACTCAATGCCATTTTAGCGGATACCGATAATTATGCAACAGGGGACTTCATTGCCGCATTGAACTTTTTCTGCGGCGTGAAGAACCATTCTGTATACGGTGACTCAACCGGCACTTCAGTGTATGTGGGTACTTTTACTGACGGCCTTTCGAATTTAAAGGCATTCCGTGCCGCAGGTTTTGACAGTTATTTTTCAGTCGGCGAGGACAATGAGCTTTTCTTTGATACCAGCGGCAGTAATAATCAGTTGACTGATGTCGCATACTCCATTATCAGGGAGAACCTGGATTATGGTGAACCTGTACGGGTTGATATCCCTATGCACAGTATCTATCTTGACGGTTACCGCTGGAACAGCGGCTCCGGGGAATATGAATACCATCTGAATTACGGGTGGGGTGTTTATTCAACTGAAACAAAATGGTATACAGTTGATGAAATATATGATATTTCCTTTGATACCCTGGGATTGGATCTTGATCCGAAAATCAGAGTCACGGTGAGCAATGACAGAGAAGAGTATTACGGCGGTTCATTCTTGAGAGGTGTGGAACGGATCAATCATATCCAAAACGATACTGCAACGACCTTTTCTTTTGTTGACACGATTGCCGGCAGCTGCCTGGAACTGGAGGCGATCGAGTTTTCTTCCGAGGTCGATCTTGAGTTTCTGAATTGGAACATTACTTTGTGTGTTGCCGATGCAGATGCTCTTTCTTCAGAGAATGCTCTTGTTTTCACCAACCTGACCGGAGCGATCATTGTCAACTCTGCTTTAGGAAATACCTGTGTGACGGGGGCAGAAGATGAATCGCTGTATATCGAGCTGAACGGCGGATATTATTTTTCCGGGACGTCACAGAAGAACAGTGATGATCTGCGTTTGCTTTTGGAGGAGTTCCATCTCAATACTGAAACGCTGATGGCGTGTATCAACTCTGACGCTGTTGTTGCCGGCAATGATGATGACGTCATACTTCTGAAAGAGGGGGCCTGTATCGTCGGCGGTGTTGATCTCGGTGCCGGAAACAATGAGATCACTGTCGAGTCCGGTTCTGCGCTCTACGGTAATGTTTCAGGAAGCAGAGACTCTGTTGAACTGAATCTGGTCGCTTCCGGGGTCTGCGAAAGAACCATGGTGTGTCTCAAAGACAACGGTGAAGATTTTCTCTTTTCCACCGGCGGCAATGTCAATTTCATTGCCGGCGAAAACGCGGTAAACGGGATTTATGATCTGATTGGTTTTCAGGGAGGGGAAATTTCAGAAGAGTTTTTGAATTCTTTCTCTGTAACCGTAAAATTTTCTGATGAAGAATATATCCTTGACAGCAGCAGCTGCAATATCGGAAACTTTGAGCTTCTCATTTCCGGAGATAAAATCTCTTTGCGTTACGGAGATGAAGTTCCCACCATATCAGTGGTCTCATCGGAAAAAGAATGGACCAGCGAAGATATTGAGGTTACGGCGTTATTTTCTCTTGCCGGTGAGGAAATTCAAGGGGAATACTCCCTTGACCAGGGGGAAAGCTGGTTCCTTTACACAGGAAGTCTGTCAATTTCCCGGAACTGCACTTTGCTTTTCCGTGCAGGTGCCGGCGACGGTTACGTGTACAAAGAATACACCATTGGGAACATTGATAAAGCCGCTCCTGTCATATCAGATATCACCACTGTCTTGAGTCCCGGCAAAAGCAGTGTTACAGTCAGTGTACTTTTCTCTGATGACCATGTGTTAAAATCTGCTCAATACAAAATCGGCACTGAAGGTGTCTGGCAGAATTACACCGGGGAATTCAAGGTGCGTGAAAACACGAATGTTTTTTTCAGAGCAACAGATATGGCGGGCAACACCTCTGAAAGCTCAATCGAAATCGATCAGATCAGCAGTTCCGGCTTGACGGAAAACGACATTGACGGTAACGGTATTGCCGATATCCTTATGGTACAGAGAAAGAGCGCTGGTAAACTGGATCTCGCATGCGGCACATGGCTGCTGACGGAAGAAGGCGTTCCGCATTGGGGAAATCTGAGCAGCGTGAATGCCTTTAAGCGGATTCTCGGTACCGGAAGGTCACTCCCCTTTAAGGAAAGTGCCGATGTTTATGTGCTCGATACCGGGAAAAATACTGTCGGTTTCTGGCGTACTGACAGCGCCGGCAAGGTGGAAGAATGGCAGACAATTGAGACATTCAACTCCCGGACTTCTGTTGCCGGTCTCGGTGATTTCAACGGTGACGGCATTACAGATCTTCTGCTGCAAAATACCAATGGTGCCGTGGGATGCGGATTTGTTCTTGAAGGAGAATGCGTCTGGAACTATTTTCAAAGCCTCGGAAAGGAGTGGCGCCTTTCTGCAGTTGGTGATTTCAACGGTGACAGCGTTGCTGATGTGGTCATGTCCCACGCCGCAGGTTTTGCCGGCTGCTGGCTGACTCAGGAAAATGGCAGCGTGGAGTGGAGCAGTCTTGACACACTTTCCAACGGTTTCAGTATCGTTGGCGCCGGTGATTTTAACGGCGATGGTACAGATGATATCCTTCTGCGAAGCGGGGACTACTTCGGCTCCTGGGAGGTCCGGGACGGCAGCGCCGTTTCGTGGATCGGACTTGGAACCGGCAAGGGGACCGTAGAACAGATCGCCGATTTTACCGGTGATGGTATTGATGACATTCGTTTGCGGACTGCGGGAGGCGACCTCGGCATTTTGGCTGTGATGGGCGAAGACAATGTCAAATGGCACTACTTCGGTTCTGTCGGAAATGAATGGAACACTTCTTTTGCGGCGTTACAGTAGAGAGGTGATCTTTCAGAATTTTTTTTACAGCCGATATGTTGAAAAGTAAAAAATATTCTTATTTTTTCTTGCAAATCGCGTTGTTATGTGGTATATTTTATATCGTGAGTTTGTGTCCGGGGGGGGCTTGCGGCCAATCCCGGAAAGAGAAGAGTCGGAAAAAAAGGGGGGGGGGCTGCCGGATGTCAGAAGATCTGACAGTGCTATTTCCGGCAGGAAACTTTTTTCTGCTTTTTTTCAAGAAGAGATGTAAGATTGTTCTTAACAGAACGTCTTAATAGGCAGAAGGACTTGATGAGAGTGCTTGAGATGATGAAAAAAAGAAAAAGAAGTGAATCAGAAAAAGGCAGCGTGATGATGGAGTATCTGATCCTGAATCTGCTCCTTTTTGCAGCGCTGGCAGGAAGCGTCCGCTTTTTCACCCCGGGGCACTCCGGTGAGGTGAATCTGGGAGACGCTTTCGTACAGCACTACAATCTGGTTCTGGATATCGTCTCAATGCCTTATCCGTAAAGTCAGAATAAAATCACAGCCGGTCGGCATGGAGCGCCGCCGGAAAAAAAGTGTTCCAAAAACAATTAAAGAAAGGTTGAAAAATGAAGAAGAGAAATTTTTTGAAGAAGGCTGCGAACTCTTTTGCAGGACGTCTCCTGCGCCGTCTTTGCGGTGAGGAAAACGGTGCCGTGATGATGGAGTATATCGTGGTCGGTCTGCTGATCGCCGCCGCCGCCGTTATCGCCATTTCCGCTTTCGGTCAGACCATCACTCAGATGTTTGCCTCTCTGGGGGCTTCTGTTACCGGTGACCATGCGACTGCAACTGAAGTGCAGAACAAGGCTCAGGCAAGTATGAAAGCCGGTGCCACAGCTTCAGATACTTATGTCTCCACCGCCCATTCAAAGAAGTCCGGCATTGCAGTTAATGAGTGGAGCGAAGCCGGAAATTAAGTGATCCATGTACTACTACCTTGCATTCAGTCTGATCACTGTGTGGCTGACTGTGCTTGGCTGGTATGACTGCTGCTACCGCCGCCTGCCCAATTATCTGACATTGAGCGGGGCGGCGGTGTTTCTGGTTTTGCGCTGGGCACTCTACGGCACAGGAGCGCTTCTGGACGGCCTCGCAGGAGGAGTCATCGGCGGCGCTTTTCTGCTTTTGCCCTTTCTGATGCGCGGCGCAGGCGCCGGAGATGTGAAAATGTTCTTTGCCGTGGGATGTCTCGCCGGCAAATTTGCAGTGTTTCCCATAATGATCATGGCTACGCTTTTCGGTCTGCTCCTCGGTGCAGCCATGATCATTAAGGGAAAACTTGACGGCAGCCGTTTGAAACACTTTTTCAAATGCTGCTGCTGTATCCATTATGACCGGGAGGAGGGAAGAAAAAATCTTCCTCCCAAAAACAGTGAAGCGGTGAGACTCCCCTTCGGAGTCGCTATCGCCGCTGCCACCTGGTGCGGGTTACTTTACAATGCGATTGCACGCGGTTGAAAAAATAAATATGAAAAGCGACAAAGGGTCGGTGCTGATGGAGTCTGTCATCTGTCTGCCCCTTCTTCTGCTTTTGTCTCTGGGGGTGGCTCAGTACGCTCATGTCTGGTACTGCCGCACCATCGTTCATTATGCCGCTTTCTGCGCCGCAAGAGCCGCCGTGACCGCTCCGGCAGGTGACGCCGGAACACAGGCACGTCAGGCGGCGGAAACAGTCTGCGCCCCCATTGCCTTTTCCGGCTCTGCCGGCGGCAGGGATATGGAGCTGCCGGGGATCGGTGCCGTGCCCGGTTCAGGCGCTCTCAAAGTGGAGAGCCAAAATATACTGGATGTCAAAGTTACTGAAGAATCCCCTCATTATGTTATGGCGGAAGTGGAGTTCGGCGTCCCGCTGCTCTTCCCCGTCGCCGGACCGGTCATCGGACAGTCCATGGAGCTTTTCAGCGGCAACAGTTACTCCCCCGGTGCGGGCAAAGGCCCCGGCGGAGCGATCCGGATCGCTGCAAATAATGACTTCCCGAGGATCGTTTTCACAGAAAAGGTCTTCATGCCCAAGCCATTTTTAAGTACGTGGCAGAAACCGTGAGGTGCAGAGTATGTGGAAACAAGCCGGAATAAAATTGAAGAGCCTCCTTTATGATGACAGCGGTGTCGCTATGGCGTACACCGTTTTGACATCTCTTTTTATCTTCATGCTCTGCGTTTCGGCTTACGCCATGAGTGAGAATATCCGGCAGAAAATGGAGCTGCAGAACGCCTGTGACGCTGCCGCCTACTCCGGCGCCGTGGTGCAGGCGGATATGCTCAGCCGTCTGGCTGTGCTCAACCGCGCCCTGAGCTGGACATATATCGAAACCAACAAGCGTCAGATGGACGCCACCGTGGATGATTGGCTCCAGCGCGTCGTTCCCCGGTACGAAAGGCTCGAAGTGGAAGCAAGAGCGGTCAACGCCAGCGGCAACTGCGGATTTGGAGTAAGAAACGGTGACTTCTGTGTCTGTCCCATTGGACAGAGAGGCGTATGCTGGTTTGCAGGAATAGGGAACACCCCCGGATATGTGGCCCTCAATGGACAAAATGTCTCCGTCGATCATATCAGGATCGCCATGGGCAGGGCTTATCCGGTAGAGTCAGACAACATCCTCAACGGTTATGAAAACATCGCAATTCTCAATGATGCCATCAACAATATCAGAAACTCCATCAACCCCTTTATCAATGCCGCCGTCGACAGAACCATGCGCCGGATGACCGCGAAAAGCGGTTCCGGAGTCCTTTTCGGATGCCACCTGGACGGCAAGTGGGGGAACACGGCCCCCCCCTCATATATCCTCCCCCAGAGAAATGAGGAACGTTTTATCAACTATGCCGGAACAACAAGCCAAAGAGAGTTGGACAGAGGCAATAATGTGTGGTGGAACCTGGTTTCCACTGTGAGCGGCTGGGGCAGCGGCGGATTTGCCCGCAATTACTCCGGAGGCGAATTGAGAGCCAGGGGCGAAGCAAGAGCGAAACGTCACATACATACTTACAGCACATTCGGTTCCTCACACATCTGCGGTACCACCTTGACCTGGGAATTCCATGAGTCGGGCAGGGTGCTTTTTTCATCGACACCCGCCAGACCGGCAGTGCTTGATCCCGGTTTCTTCGGCGCCTCCGGAACTGTTCTCGTGGCGGCAAAATGCAAAACCGGTAATCCCCTGTCCGCGTGGCTGGGAGCGGATGCCGCCAACGGAGTCTTCAGCGCATTCAACGGCACCGGCAGGGATATGTGGGCTCTTTCCACCGCCCGCGCAGGGGTCAGACTCGGGGCGGGCGCCGCTGGAAGCGATGAAGAAGGCGCCTACCGCATACTTTTTCCGGGGGATCGCAGCAGTAAAGCCAAGTACAGCTTAGGCAATGGCACCTGGAATTTGTGCGAAGATGACTGGGACGCCGTTATGATCCCCGTCAACAGAGCATGGCACGATGCAAGTCAGGGTGAATGGGTGGGAACTCCCTCTGCCGAAAGCATTCTGGCATCTGTCAAAAGCCATCTCGCACCCGATACGGTATATCAGAACGGCATCGGAAACTTTATGAGGCACTGAAGATGAAGAAAAAGTTTTTTGATTCAACTTTCTGTTCCGGTGAAGAGGGCGTGGTGCTGATGGAAACAGTCATCGCCCTGCCCCTGTACCTCATACTTCTTGCCGGTCTTTTCTGGCTCGGGGAAGTTTGTCTGGCAAAACTCTCCTTCACCTCAGGCGAAAATCTGAGGCTGTGGGAAGAGGATAGCAGACACGTCAGCTCGCCTGTTCAGGAAAAGACTCTCTTCCCCTTCCTTGCTTCTGACGGCAGGATCAGCACCACCGGCAGTCTGTTCGTTTTCGAGAAATCCGCTCCGTCGCAGACAACGGCATGGGGCAGAAAAATCACCGGTAAAAGCACCATGATGACCCGCCGCTCCGACTGGTCGTGGCAGGTCAACAGGACCGCCCTCGCTGCCATGGGCGTGGAAGAGGGAATGCCCGGCCGGAATCAGGAGATCTCCAGCAGCGACAGACAGATACTTAAAAGAAGCAATTACTCCGGAAGATACCGGATCTATACCGCCGGAACCGACAGCGGAAACCTCTGGCTGAATGAGTACGGCACCCGGTGGGAACTGGGGGACGGGAGCGTCATCGAACCGCCTGCGATGGAAGACACTCCGCGCATCGTGAGACTTTACAACGGCGGTTCACGCAACGCAAACTATAATCAGTGGTCACTGTGATATGAAAAGAGCTCTTTATATACTTTTACTTTCTTTTACCTTCCTCTGCGGAGCAGCGGAAAAAGTTCCCGGCAGATGGAACTCTGCCGTTGTGCTCCCTTACAGCTACGCCTACGC
The DNA here is from genome assembly GCA_017507125.1 of Lentisphaeria bacterium. Taxonomy (GTDB): domain Bacteria; phylum Verrucomicrobiota; class Lentisphaeria; order Victivallales; family Victivallaceae; genus UBA1784. The sequence goes on along the minus strand of JAFWBQ010000058.1, from coordinate 58,911 downwards.
CCGGAACTATATCGGATATCAGATGCGTAAGGAGGGTTGGATCTGTAAAAACGGCTTCACCGCCGGTGTTAAAAGAGAACAGGAACACAGCGTCTGGCACAAAGGCAGCAGAAAAATGCAGCTGATGATCTGGCGGATCGACTCCGGAAGGACCGGCTTCGCCAAAGGTGAGATCACCGACGGCAGAAAGAATAAACAGAACAATGACTTCTGAATCGAATACAAGCAAAAATTACTCTCCGGTAACAAGCATGGACAGCTCGCTTCAAGGCAATAAGAAGCGGGTACGCTATATGCTGCCCAAAGGATGCGTCATTGACGGTACATACCGCATCGAGAAACCTCTCGGACACGGCGGCATGGGCGAAGTCTATCTGGCTTATCACATGCAGCTGGATATCTACCGCGCCATCAAGATCCTGCTCCCGAAAATCGCCGTGAAAAATCCTGTCTTTGCCAAACGCTTCATGCAGGAGGCACGGCTGGCGATCAAACTCCAACATCCCAATATCATCAACGTGATGGATGCCAAGGAGGATAAGAGACTTTCTGTCTACTATATCGTCATGGAGTATATCGACGGCGGTACCGTCCGCAATCTGATCCGCAAAAACGGCCCCATGGATGAGCTGGAGGTGCTGAAGATCGTCCTCAGAGTCGGTGAGGCTCTCGCCGCAGGAGAAGCCAAACGTATCGTCCACCGGGATATCAAACCTGACAACATCATGCTGACCAGAGACAATGTGGTCAAACTCGCCGATCTGGGTATCGCCAAAGATGCTCTGGAAGGGGGCGACAGCGATATGACTTCGGCTGAAGTACTCATCGGCACCCCCGCTTATGTTTCACCCGAACAGGCAAGAGATGCACAGAACGTGGACAGCAGAGCGGATATCTATTCGCTGGGCGTTTCCATGTATGAAATGCTCACCGGCGAAAAACCCTACAAGGGACAGAGCACCCTTGAGATTTTGCAGCAGCTTTTTGAAGCTCCCATCCCTGAAGTGCGGCAGAAAAACAGAAATGTGAGCAAACGGGTCTCGGATCTGGTGTTCCGGATGATGGCAAAAGAAAAAGAACACCGCCCCCGGAACTGGAACGTCTTCTGCCGGGAAGTTGCAAAACTGATCAAAGAGGAAACCCCCGAAAGCGCCGCTGATACACAGATCACCTCCATTGAAGAGCTGGATGAGCTTTTCCCCGGACGCAACAGAAAAGTCGTGCTGGATAACGATGAGGGAAGATCCTTCATTGATAAGAAAAAGATCAAAAAAATTGCCGGAAAACTCTCTTTTGTTCTGATCGGATGTGCCTTGTGTTTCGTGCTTTTCAGCGTTTTTCTGACTCCCGGAAAAGTGACGCAGCTGGAAAGTAGTGTCACTTTGCTGCTGATCGGGGAACAATACCGTACACAGTGTGAAAAAGGCAAGATCAAAGGACTCCCTCTCTATCTGATCTTTTCTTCTGACGAAGTGAAGCAGGCGTGGATAGACAGTCATTCTCCGTCTAAACCTCCTTCTCCTCCTCCTCCGCCGCCTCCGCCGCCGCTGCCGGAAAACGGAACGCTTAAAATCTTGATCTCAGCGACTCCCGAACTGGAAAATTACCTGATGGAAAAGGGGTATAAACTGAAGGTTGATGCGGACAAGCATATTTCAGATGTGAAAATCGCTCCACCCGGCGGGGAGATCACAAAACTTCCTTCCAGGGAATATACCCTCAAAATGAGTATGCCCGAATGTCAGCCGGTTTCTCCTGTGACAGTGATGCTGGGACGTAACGCGTTCCATCCCGTCGAGGTCACTCTTGTGCCCATTGATGCCACCGTGAAATTCAAGAGCAGCGTGAGCAAATTCCAGGTCTGGTGGAACAACTCCTGGCAGGAAGCTGAGACGCTGAAAGTCTCTTCTCTGCGTAATGTGGAACTGGGCTTCAGAGCTGAAGGATACAAACGGGTCTTTATTCCGGTGAAGCTCAACCCCGGTGAGACCCGTACTCTGGATCTCCGCTTTGAGCCTTTGCCTCCAGACCGCTCCGTCGGTAAAAATATGCAGCTGGCAAACGAGGCTTTTAATGGGAAAAAATATGCCACGGCTTTGAAATTGTATCAGGCAGAGGCTGAAAACGGAAATGCTCTCGCCATGTTCCGGCTGGGGGTGATCTATGAAGAGAGACTGGTTCAAAGCATGTGGTTCGCAGATAAAGCCAAGGCGTTCAGGTATTACCGCATGGCTGCCGAAAGGGATATGGCCGAAGCCATGTTCAAAGTGGGTGAATTTTATGAAAATGGCATGGGCGGTGTCAGAACTTCTAACGAAAACGCTCTTAAATGGTATATCCGGGGCGCCGCTGTGAACCACCTGCCCTGCCAGCTCAAAAGAGCTGCTTTCTACGAAGAAGGCAAGGGCGGATTGGAACGGGATCAGGAGATGGCTCTCAAACTCTATCTGCAGAGCGCACTCAAAGGCGACGCCTGTTCACAGTTCCGTGCCGCCAGGATATATGAAAATAAAATGAGACTTGAAACAACACAGAACAAACGTGATGAATACAGAAAATTGGCAAAGCGTTTCTATGAAGCCGCAGCCCGTCAGAATTACGGGGAGGCGATTTCAAGACTCCGCGAGCTGTGAACAGGAGAAAACAGTGATGTGTCAGGGGTTCGGGAGAAGTCATGAATACCCTGTACCGGAAACGAAAATGACGGCATCCCAGGCGGGATGGAAGCAGTATTGACGTGCCCCATTAAAATTTGAAAAATAAGGAAAAAAGAATGGCAGGCAGCAAAAATAACATGATACCTTTGGTTCTGGCAGTGATCCTGGCCCTGGCTGCAGTTTTTGCAGTCAACCGCCTGATCAGTCAGAGAAGTTTCATGGCAGGCGAGGAAATGATCGACGTCGTTGTGGCGACCCGCTCCCTTACTGCCGGTGAAATGATCCTGGACGGCGCAGTGACCCGCAAACGGATCCCCAAATCAGCGGCTCCTATGAAAGCCATCAGCTGGAGCCAGGTGGATATGATCATGAATCAGAAGATGAAAGTACCCGTTTCACAGGGGGATTACATCGTTCTTGATGACATCGGCGTTGGCCGCGGCCTCAGCGATATGGTGGGCGACGGTGAATGGGCTGTTTCCATCAGCCTCAACGGCGGAGCGATCACCAATCGGCTCCGTCCCGGCGATGAAATCGCCATCATCGGCACCTTCACCCTTAAAGAAGAGAAAAAATCCGCTGTTCTCGGTCAGGACGGCAAGGAGTCCAGCCGCAGGATCACCACTGTGATCCTGCCTCAGGTGAGGATCATTGCCCTTGACGGCGGTAAACAGCAGGGAGGAGATGAATTCGTTCTCTCTCTGCCTCCTCAGCAGGCTCAGATGCTCCTGGCAGCTCAGGCTCAGGGGATCGAACTTGCACCGGCACTGCGCCGGCCCAATGATGAAGGCAATCTCAACCGTACCACCACAGGTCTGGTTGATATGAAAACGTTTTATGATTTAGCCAACGGGGTGGAAAGAACCAACATCCCGGCAGTTCCCACAAAAAAATAACAAAAAGGAAAAGCAAAAATGAAGAAAATGGTTTTGTTCCTTGCTGTCATCGGAATGATGTTCAGCCTGGCGGGCGCAGAAGCTAAAGCCCTGCGCGTTGCCAAAGACGCTATGATCCTGGAAGAGGTCGCTTTCAAGATCGGCAGCATCAGCGTCAGCAGTCCGGATGTGGTCAAAGTCGAAGTCATCTCTGAAAATGGCCGCATGGTTCGTATCAGCGGACTGAAAGTGGGTATGACTGACGTTCAGATCCTCGGCGGCGGTATGTCCCAGGTCTTCAAAGTCGACGTTTTCGACAACCTGGCTCCCCTTCTGGTCTCTCTCAAACGCGACCTTGATGCGGTGCCTGAAATTTCCATCACCATGAACAACAGCCGACTGGTTCTCAAGGGCGAACTTTCAAACATCGCCAACTGGGAACTGAAGAACAAGGTCGTCAAGGCCTACGGAAGTGTCATTCTCGATTTGACCACCTTCCGTCCCGCTCCTGAAGTGATGGTCGGTCTGCACAAGAACTTTGAAAAAGCCGGATTCAAGGTTGTCCGTACCGGCAAGGAGAACAAACCCGGTGAAATTTCCATCACCCAGGTGGGCGAAATGCTTACCATCACCGGTTCCGTTTACGGTCCCGAAGATCTGAAAAAGATCAACAGTATCCTTTCTGCACAGCCCTGGCTCACCATCAACGCCAACAACGCCGTCAAATCCGAAGGCAAAGTTCAGGCTTATGTCAATATTCAGGTGCTGCCCGTCATGCTTCAGATCGACGTCATCCACCTGGCCGTCAACAAGACCCAGGCCAAAAAAGTGGGTATTGACTGGAGCGCCTTTGTCAACGGCGGTATCGGACTGGGATCCAATCTGATGTGGTCCGTCAACAAGATCATGGGTCAGTCCACTGACCGCAGCGCTCAGGCTGCCTTCGGTGCCGGCACTATGGGCCCCCTCACTGCACTGCTTGCTTTTTGCGGCAACAACGGCATCACCAGAGCCAGACGTGCCGGATTCCTCACTTTCAAGAGCAATGACACTCCCCAGTTCCGCAGACTGCACAACGGCGGTACTCTTTACATCTCTTCCGACGCTGTTGCCGGTTCCACCTCTCAGCTCAAAGATGTTGAGTACGGTCTGATCCTTGAAGTCAAGGGCGGTCTTACCGGTGCCGACAAAGTTTCCATCGAGATCAATCAGGAACTCAGCTATCCCGGTCCCATCAGCTCCAATGTCCGCGATGCCAAACTTGACCTGAAGAAATTCAAAACCACTTCCTCTTTCGTCGCCAAGCTGGGCGAACCCATCGCTCTGGGCGGTCTGAAAGAGTGGACCCGGGTGAATACTGCTTCTGACTCCATCCCCTATCTCCGCAACGTGCCCGTTCTGAAGTGGCTCATTGCCAGTGAATCTGACACCTTCAACGAAGAAGAGATCCTGACCATCGTCTGCGTCCGCAAGATGGCGAAAGCCGGCGAATTCGACTCCGTCGCAGCTGAACTTGCTAAAATGAAGGCCAGAGAAGACAGAGAGCTCAAAGAAATCACTGAAAAAGAGCATAAGAACGACGGCAAGTGGTACGAGTTCTGGAGATGGTGATCTGACACCCATTCCACAGACAGGAGTTTTCTTTTATGTATCTGGTTATCAAAGGGCGGACTGAACCCGTCAGAAGTGTAAAACTTGAAGCGGGCAAAAATACCTGGCTTATCGGCAGAGAGTCATCATGCGATGTCGTGTTGAGCTCTTCTCAAGTATCAAGGCGTCATGCCAGACTTATTTTTGAAGACAATCAGTTCTTTATTGAGGACTGCGGCAGCGCATTGGGCACTTGTATCGGTAACGTTCAGATCAATGACCGGGAAAGTATTTCCGCCGGTCACCGGATCCGCATCGGGAGCTATGAGCTCTGTCTTTCACGGGAAGAAGTGACCGGAGACGTCGAGGAGTGTGAACAGACCAATTATACTCATATCGACGCCTCTTCTGCTGCTGTTTCCATGATGCCGGGAAAACTCCTGCACGAATACAAAAACGCCAATCTGCTTTATACAGATGAGATGATGGCTCTGAAACGCCGTATCCATGAACGGGTTCTCGCCGAAATGCATCTGGTGGACATGAAGATCAATGTCAATGAAATGCAGAAAACAGAATCCCGCAGAAACCTTGATCGCGCATTGAACAAGGTTCTGCGGGAGCTGTGGCACGAACTTCCGCGGAACATCCCCGCTGAGATCTTCAAAGAGGCTCTGGTCGATGAACTTATCAACTACGGCCCCATATCCTCTTTGCTCCGGGCCGCGGATATTGATGAAATCATGGTCAACGGTCCCAATCTGATCTTTGTTGAAAAACAGGGCAAACTTTATGAAACAGGGATCCGTTTCTTCAATGAGCGCCATCTGATTTCCATCATCCAGAGGATCGTGGAGCCTCTGGGACGGCACGTGGATGAAGCAAGTCCCATGGTGGACGCCCGTCTGCCCGACGGATCCCGTGTCAATGCCATCATCCCGCCTCTGGCGCTGGATGGGGCATCCATGACGATCCGGAAATTCGCTTCGCGAAAACTGACCACTGAGGATCTGGTGAGATTCGGCAGCCTGACGCAGAATATGGCCGACTTTATGGCTGAAGCTGTCAAGGCCAGACAGAATATCGTCATTTCCGGCGGTACCGGCTCCGGTAAGACCACCTTGCTCAATGTTCTGAGCCAGTTCATCCCTCTGGAGGAGCGCCTGGTCACCATCGAGGACTCCGCAGAACTCAAACTGAGTCACCGCAACCTTGTGCGCCTGGAATCCAGACCCGCCAATATCGAGGGCCGGGGCAGGATCGCCATCCGGGATCTGCTGGTCAACTCCCTGCGTATGCGTCCCGACAGGATCATTATCGGTGAGTGCCGTTCCGGCGAAGCTCTGGATATGCTTCAGGCTATGAATACCGGTCATGACGGCTCTCTGACCACGGTGCACGCCAACAGTCCCCGTGATGCTCTCAGCCGCCTTGAAAATATGGTGCTGATGGCAGGCTTTGAACTCCCTGTCAGTGCCATCAGAGAGCAGGTCTCGTCAGCTGTCAATCTGATAATCCAGCAGAACCGTCTCATCGACGGTACAAGAAAGATCACTCAGGTTTCCGAAGTCGTCGGAAGACAAGGCAATGTGATCACGATGCAGGATATTTTTGTCTTCCAGCAGGAAGGTATGGACTCAGATGGCAGAGTCACCGGACATTTCGTCGCAACCGGCAATATCCCCCACTTTGTTGATGTTCTCAGACAACGGGGACGCCTTTCCGTTGATTTGTCCATATTTGCCAAAAACAACCGGATCCCCGCAGGAGTCAAATAATATGCAGAACTTCGACGAAATCATCACTTTGGTCTCCGTTTTCATCGCCGTACTGGTCTGTGTCACCGTTTTTCTGCCCATATTTTTCGTGCGGAAACCCGAAAATTCTCCGGAAAATCTTCAGAAGATCATCGATGATCCGGTACGCAGATTCATAGAACCGGAAAATTTGCGGAAAATGCGTCTTTCCGCAGGTGTGATCGTAGGGGGAACGGCCCTGGCACTCATTATCGTTTCCAACTTTTACTGGGCAACTCCTCTTGCCCTTGTCTTTGCCCTTCTGGCATATCAGGTCCCAGCGTGGCACATCGAAATGAAAATAAAAAAACGCAATGATGAATTTGAAGCCGGAATGCTTGATTTTACCATCCTTGTCGCCAATACGCTCCGGGCGGGTATCGCCCTGCCCAGTGCCATAGAAATGGCCATGCAGACAACAAAGGGACCTATCAATGAGGAGTTCTCAATGGTTTTGCGTGAACACCAGCTGGGGGTCGATCTGGTCGAATCCATCGAAAGACTGAACAAACGCGTCAAATGCGAAAATCTGCAGCTTTTTTCCGCCACCATCTGTGTCACCATGCGTACCGGCGGCAGTATGGCAGATGTGCTGGATCATGTTATCGAGACCATCAGACAGCGTTCAGCCTTTTACGAAAAACTTAAAACGATGGTCTCTCAATCCCAATTCGAGGCATTACTGATCTCTCTTTCGCCTCTGGCGGCATTCCTGATTCTCTTTCTCATTGACAAGTCTCTGATGCTCCCCATGCTGACGACGGGGCTCGGCTGGCTCGCCATCGGTGTTATCGTGCTGCTTGAAGCGGGAGGTTTTATTATATTGAAAAAAGTCACCGCGGTGGATTTCTGACAGGAGTAATGTTATGGATACGCAAAGTATGATCGTTTACGGTCTGGTTTTCGGAGCAGTGCTCTGTCTGGTCCTCGGTATCAAAAATATGCTTCCCGATAAAAGTGAGCAGGAGCTTTCTGACAGATTGCCCGCTTTTTTCAGGATCTTCGGCTTCGGCATCTTCTTTTTTGCCGCTGAAGCGGGCCGCATAATGGAGGGAATGTTTCCCGATAACTCAAAAAGGATCGAAGAGTCACTCCGCAGAGGGGATCTTCCCCTTGAAGTGAAAGACATTTACGGCGCGCAGATCTTTTGCTTTCTGGCAGGCGGTATCGTGGGGGGCGCTGTCATGTTGAGTCTGCCTGTTCCTCCGGCGGTACAGCTCCTTATCGTTCCGGTATTCGGAACAGTGGGAGTGCTTTTCCCTCTGATGTACATAGACAAGGCGGCAGAAGAGCGCGAGAGTGAAATCATGCGTCATCTCCCCTTTGCCATCGACCTTATTTCCTCCTCCATGAAGGCGGGACTTGACTTCGGTGCTGCGGTCAGATATCTGCTTTCCACCGGTGAAAACGATGTTTTGCGCCGGGAGTTCGCCGTCTTTCTGCAAGAGATCGAGCTGGGTAAAAACAGAAGTGAGGCACTCCGGGATATGGAAAAAAGGATCAATGTCACCGAGTTCAGCCGCTTTATTTCCGCCATCGCTTACGGTATGGAAAGCGGTTCATCCATTATTGATGTCATGCGGATCCAGGCCGAAGAGATGCGCCGGGTGAAGTTCGCCAGGGCGGAACAGCAGGCCGCAAGGGCTCCGGTGAAAATGATCATCCCCATGGGGTTGTTTGTCTTTCCGTCCATGTTTATTATGATTTTGGTTCCTATATTTCTGCGGATCAAGGATTCCGGAGTATTGTCAATGATAGGTAAGTAAATCAGAGGTGTCTTTTAATGAGCTTTCTTCTTAAAATAACCGCCGGAAAAGATGCGGGGAATGAATTTACTCTGCATGACGGCAAGAATATGATCGGCCGTTCCAGATCCTCCGACGTCCGTGTTTTCAATGAGGATGTGTCAGGGAAACATTTTTCCATAGATGTTGAAAACGGCATCGCCACGCTGCAGAATATCAGCGGATACGGTACCCGTGTGGACGGTATACTTGTCCACCAGAGTCTGGAACTGCGTTCCGGTCAGGTCATCGAGGCAGGCAAGACCCTGAAATTCCTCTTTGAAGTCACCGGAGCGGAAAACGCGAATACAGCCGATAACAACGACGGCGAATTGACCGAAGCCACACGCTATGTCGGTGATCTTACGGACACTGCCCCCGGAGCCGGAACGGACTTTTCTGAAGAGACACAGGCTACAAGGTTTGCCGATGATGCTGCGCAGGAGAATATGAACAGCATCACCGGGGAAATCGAACTCACCTCCATCACCAAATTCAATGACGATGGGTCCGGGACGGAAGTGAGGGAGCTTTCTGAAGAAACCTCAGTGACACGCTTTTCAGATACATTGTATGCTTCTGTGGAAAAAGATTCCGGCAGCGCCTCCGGGGCGGAGAAAACCTCGGCCGGCAATGACAGAACAGAGGTTTCCGAAACTGCCGCTTTTGAAACGAAGAACCTTACCGGCATCACTCAGCTGGATGAAACAAGACCCGACAATGCCACGGAACTCAAAAACGGCAAAGAGGCCTTTTTCAGTGCTCCTCCTCAGGAAACAGGCACTTTCAACACCGGTTCCATCAGCAAAGATACTCTTGAAGAACAGGGCATGTTCTTTGAAGATGAAGAACTCGATGACTCAGAGAAAACCAATGCCAACGAAACCCAGGTCGTTCAGACCCGTATGGCAAGCATGGATGAGATCAACTTTATCAAAAATCAGATAAAGAAGCAGCAGCAGAACAGACTCTTTCTCAAATTTCTCATCTTCAGTCTCTTTGTCGTCCTTTTGGGAATGATCTGGATGTTGAGAGCCCCCGGTCAGGAAAAGAATCTTTCCTGGCCCGCAGACAAAAACAGATTGCTGATCGCAAATAAGCCGGTCTTCGGACAGGGAATGGAGAAGGGCGGATTCAATATATACTATCCCGATCTGCCCAATGCTGAAATGGTTCAGGTAAACAAGGATACCGTTGAGATACGTTCCTTTCTGGGGGCCAAACGGGATGTGCCGCTGCTCCTTATGATACAGCGCGAAGTCTCGGATGAATTTGTCTATGAGAACCGCCTCACCGCTCTGCAGAACGCTTTGAGACGGCTTTCAGAAAAAAAGGATGAACAGTTCAACTTTGAAAGCTCCCCCACTTCCTATTTCTGCCATCCCGACGGACAGAATGAAAACGGTTTGCTGATCCACAGACTGACATACCAGAGAGAAAATGAAAAGGGGAACTCTTATTTCGGTATTCTGCGCTTTTTCAGAAACAAAGGAACCAATTATATCATCCGCGCCGAGGTGCCGGCTGAAGAAAAAATGCGTGCAATGGCCGCTCTTGTCACTGAAGACTTCTTTTTGATGAGCTATGGCATGCAGCAGAAACATTGGGAAGGCAGTGATGAATACACCAAAGGGGATATTGCCCGGAACATTGTCGGGATCAAAGATGAGCTCCAGCGCAACTCCCCCATGCAGTACCCCCGCTTGGAGCGGGCGATCAAGAGCATTCTTGCTCAGGCGCTGTATGAGAAGAATCAGAGCGTTTATAAAGAGGCGGAGTCTCTGCTCCGTCTGCTGCGCGTAAGGCAGCAGCACTGGTATAATGGCCAGAAGATCCGCTGGATCTCTGCCGCCAAGGAAGGAAATGCCTTTGAAAAACGCAAGATCAGAAACGACTGCGAAGCTGTCTTTTCTATTTCAGGCGACAGACGGCGCTACGACATTCTGAGAGATAAATGGGAGTAAAATAATGGGCCTTTTCGGTAAAAACAAAGATAAAAAAAGTTCTCAGACCGCCGCGTTGAAGATCCTCCTTGAACACGCCGGTACACTTCTGTATGAGTTGAATACCAATGAATACACCCGCGAAATCATCATCGGCCGCGGTATGGAATGCACCTGGACACTGGATGGCGTCGACTCTTCAGCAAGTACGAGACATGCTGTTATCTCAAAACGCAAAAACAATTTCTACATAACTGATCTGGGCAGCCGGAACGGTATCTTTTTCCAGAACAAAAGGATCAAGGAACGGAAACTGGCTGCAGGTGACCGGATCAGTCTGGGCGAGTGCACCATTATCGTTGAAAAATTTGAAGAGAAAAATAAAAAAGCCTCTCAGTTTCACCGTTTGGAGTATATGGATGCCAAAGGATACCGGACAACTGTGGATATCAACAAACCGCAGATGCTCATAGGTTCAGCTCCCGACTGCGACATTATTTTCCAGAACCAGCTGATTTCTTCACGGCACGCAGAACTGATGCTGCGGAGCGACGGCAGCTGCTGGATCAGGGATCTCAACAGCCGGAACGGTACCAGCGTCAACGGCATGGAACTTATGATGGACGGCGAGCGGATGCTTCAGGATAACGACGTCATTACCATCGCCTACCTTGAAATACGCTTTCTTGATGCTGCCGTGGAACATCATGACGCAAAACTCTGGCCCGCCATCAAAACTCTGGCAATCACCGCGCTGATCATCATGGCGGGATATATCGCTTATCTGCATATCTTCCCCTCCTCAGAGAAGATCATTGAACTGGCACGGATCGAGATGAAAAAAGGCGACCTCGTAAAAGCTGAAAAACTGCTGGTTGCTTCAGAGACGGCAATGGGCGCGGAAAAAAATGAACACATACGTAATCAGCTGAGAAAAACCATGCAGCTGTGGAAAAGTACCATGATAATGTGGGAAAGAGTCCGGAAGGATATCGAAAGAAAAGAACACAGCCAAGCGCTTCAGAGACTCGGCAGCATGGATCTGGGAGATGTGACCGGCTGGTCATGGCCGGGCGGCGTGCTGGCAAAGAAAAGAGCCAATACAGCCAAGATCCTGCTGGATGCCATCTTTTCCACCCTTTCAACTCTGGAAAATGAAAGCGCCACCCTCAATGAAGTGAAGTTGTGCAGGGATGGACTCAACCGTGCCATCTCAGAAGCCTCTCAGCCCGACATGGCATTTCTCAAGTCTTCAGTCCGCGAAGCTGAAGGACTTTTGAAAAATGTGGAACGGACCTTGAGCGATGACAACGAATTGCAGACAGCTTTGGGTTTGCTGAGCAGCCGTCAGCCTGACTATCAGGCCATTATCAGCCGCCTTCAGGGAATCGGCAAGAGTTCCCGGGGACCGGTCAAGTCAAAGGCGAACAAGGTACTGCCCGCGATCATGACTTTGAACCGGGAGACCCGGCGCGTGCTGGTGATGGTGGACAAGGTGAGCGAAATGGATTTCGAGGCAGTCAACAGCTTTACTCTTGACCTGCCCGAAGCTATCGACTGGGCGACTGAAAAAAATATCGGTTCTCTCAGACGCAGCCTCATAGAGACTGTGGAAAGGTTCAAAGATGCCTCTCTGCAGCTGTCCCTCAGCCACAAAAATCTTGAAAAAAAGGGTGTTATCACCGGGAAAAACATTCCCGTTCTGGAGTGCTTTCTGGATGAGGCAAATATGAAAGCCCTTTACAGTTTTGACTGTCTGAATATGCCTCTGCCCAGAAACTCCCGGAAGGAGCCCGCAGGACGGTATGACGAGTTGCTGGGGATCGAGTTCTTCTATGACTATGTGAGCAATATCCATGCCCACTTCACCACTGTGAACGTGGACGAACTGCCCTTCAAGCCCCGGTTGTATGAAGCGCGTGAGGTCATTCTTGAGATCGAAAAATTTTTCCGTTTTGCCAACAAGGATGAAAACCAGTGGTTCAACAGAGGGAAATTCGCTCAATACATGGAACACTGCCGGAAGATCCTCGCTCTGCGGAATAAGATCGTGACAGAGCAGGTGAATCGTCCGGCAGCCGCCGGAAGCAGGGAGTTCATCGTTTCCAGAGGTATAGCCGCCTTTCTGCTGCCCGACGGGGAACAGCAGAAAAAACTGGCAGGCGAAGTGGAGCTTGCTTACTCCGCTTTCAAAAGAAATATTCTGAAGTTGAACAGGGAGTTCAACATCGCCATGCCTGAGGAGGCTCTGAAAATCAGAGCCCGGATCATAAAAACCGGTTTGCCCGGTGATTCTATTGTTAAAAAGATGTGGCAGCAGCGGCCCGCATCCGGTTGGAGAGATTTGTAATGCTGGATTGTCTTTCAAAAATTGATGCCTTTGCCCTGACCGATGTGGGCAAAGTAAGAAAAAACAACGAGGATGCGCTCCTTCTGCTTCCCCGGACACAATGTTATGTCGTTTCCGACGGCATGGGGGGTGGCAAGGCAGGCGAAGTCGCCAGTGCCATGATGGTCAGAGAAATCGAAAATGTCTTTGCCGCTTCCTCCGCCATTCCCGCTGAGCGGGAGGGCCTTGTCATAAGAAGCGCCTATAAAGTCAACGAACTGATCCGGGATTATGCGGACGATCATGAATACGCCTCAATGGGGGCAACATTTGTCTGCCTTCTCATGGATCCCTGGCATCCTTCCATGGCGACTGTTTTTCACGCCGGTGACAGCCGGGTCTACCGGATCCGGGAGGGGGAAATCGAACAGCTTACCGAAGATCATACCGTCGCCGCCGCCTCAAAGGTGGATGAAAACAAGCTGGCACCCATGTTCCGCGGCGTGCTGACCAATGCTCTCGGTACCGGATCGGAGTTCTTTCTTGAAAGGAACAGCGTAGATGTTCAGGAAGAAGATACCTACATCATCTGTTCCGACGGATTGTCCCGAATGGTTACTGATCAGAATATTCTTTACATCTGCAACACTTTGCGCCGCGAATCAGCCGAAACAGTGTGCCGTGAACTTATCAATGCGGCACTGGCTGACGGGGGCCGTGATAATGTTTCCGTCATCGTGGCAAAGATAGTAAAATCAGGCAGAGAATATCAGCCGTCAGATGAAGAAGCAAAACTTGAAGCAGAAGCTCAGGTCAGAAATCTGATGGATCTGAGTGATACTCCTCCGACAGAGGTCATAAGTGCGGCTGAACTTTTCAAAAAACCGTGAGCTTCCCATAGAGGCACTCAGAACCGGGATCCGCTGTATGGAACAGCAGACTCCGGAAGAGGTTTTCAGAAGCAATCCCGGCATGGCCGTTCTTTTGAAGAATGACCGGGCTCTGCTCTGCCGGAAAAGTGTGACTCCTCTGATGTGGAAGCAGTTTTTGAAGAACTTCTTCATTGCTGAACTTGCCGGTCCCCATAAGGAACTGGCAGGGCTTTTTGCGCCCCTGGCAGAGAAGGCGGAAGTCCCTTGCGTTCTGGGGGGACATGTGCTGGTTTCGCGTCTGGATATCGGATCTGACGGCTGTGTATTTAAAACCGCCGGAGGATTCGCTCTCAAGATCACAGGGGATTCCGGGAAAAACAAGCTGGAGCGGGAATACAGGCTCCTGAAACAGATCCGGCACGAGAATATCGTCAGATGTTTTGATTTCATAACGGGAAACGGATTTGCCGCCATGGTCATGGAGCTTCTGACTCCTGAGCCGGGGGATGAAAGTTCATATATCCGGGCGCTGGAGCATTGTCACAGCCAAGGGATCCTCCACGGCGATATCAGAGTGAAAAACCTGGGACGGGATCTTCAGAACCGCAGCAAGATCTTTGACTTCGGCAATGCCCGCGCCGCCCTCAGTGAAGAAGAAAAAATTTCGGAAATCAAGATGTTGAAAAATGTTCTGCGGTCACCCGCCTTTAAGGAGTGTGCAGGTACTGTCCATTGCGGGGGGTGTTCATGCTGATCACATATTGCGACCTTAAAAACAGCTTTTCAGAGCTGGAGATCACCGGTCAGGGCGTTACCATCGGATATGATGAGGCAAATCTTATCGTGCTTGACGAGATCGGTATTTCAGCCTTTCACATGCGTCTTTCTGCCTTTGAAAACAAACTGTTTGTGGAAGATATGCAAAGTCTGAACGGCACATACCTCAACCGTAAACTCCTTACAGAAAAAGCTGAACTTCGAGGCGGCGACACGGTGCTTCTGGGAATGATCCTTTTCCGGTTTGAAAAAGATAATGACAGCTGGACCATTTCCGCCAGGCGGCAGGACAGTTCTCTTTTTGTCGTGGATGAATATAAGCCGCTCCTTGATGATGACTCCGGAGAAAATGTGCCCACTGCTGTGACCATGATCGCCCCGAAAGAGGTGAGAGATGCCATTGCCGGAAAAGAGGCTGAAAGGCTCAGAAAAGCAATCCCCATCATGAAAGAGCCTCTTCTGAAGTCAGAGCTCTCTCTTGAAACACTGCAGGATCTCGGCACCTATAAAATCATCAAGAAAATCGGGAAAGGGGGCATGGGCGTCGTCTTTCTTGCCAAGCATAAGGTGATGAATACCTTCCGCGCCGTGAAGGTAATGCCCCACTCTGTGAAAGAGGAAAACAACGACTTCTTTGAACGTTTCATGCGCGAGGCACGGATCGCCGCAGAGTTCCGCCATCCCAATATCGTCGGCGTTATGGATGTGGAAAATGATTTTGAAAAGCAGGTCTCTTATATCGTTATGGAGTTTGTAGACGGCGGATCGCTTCGCCGGATCCTGAAAAATCAGAAGACCCTTCCTGAGATCCAGGCGCTGCTCATCGTGAAAAGCGTGGCAGAGGCTCTGAAGGTCATTGCCGCCCATAAGATCGTCCACCGGGATATCAAGCCCGATAATATCATGTTCACACGCTACGGCGAAGTGAAACTGGCGGATCTGGGTATCGCCAAAAATCAGGAAGAAGATCTCAATCTGACCCGGAACAATATTATGATCGGAACCCCGGCCTACCTTTCGCTGGAACAGATCGAAAAACCCAAAGATGTGGATATAAGATCCGATATTTACAGTCTGGGTGTCACTCTTTATGAGATGCTGACGGGAACGACCCCTTTTGCCGGAAAAAGCACTTGGGACATTTTGCAGAAAATGATCTCTGAAGCAGTGGTCGATCCCCGCAAAAAGAACCCTCAGGTGTCGGCTGTGACAGCGAAGATCGTTATGAAGATGCTGCACAAGAATCCGGCAAAGCGTTATCAGTCTCCCCAGGCGCTTCTGGCGGCACTGGACCGGCTGCTGAACCGTTATTCCCTTTCGGTGGCTCAGAACATCATCAGGTCTGCCGTCCTGGGGACAGAATTGCCTTTCGGCGTGAAAAAAACAGTTTCATCCGGAGCCGGGAGCCTTTTGGGATTCACTCTCTTCAATTTCCGGCAGAATGTCGCTGCTTTTTTTTCACCCTTTGAAACCGGCAGAAAAAAAGGTGAAAAGAAAAAGAAGGCAATCTCTGAAAAACATTTTACTTTTCATATAGATCCCGCTCTTGCTGCCGGAGACACTGTTGATTTTACCATCCAGGCGGCTCCGGGGACGGCATGGGAAATAACTTCTTCAAACGGAAGGAGCATTGAGGCGGAAGTTTCCGCAGAAGGCAGACTCGGCATCAAAGGGCTTGTTCCGGGAGAATACCGGATCCGTTCCCGTCGCGGAAAGGATTCATAAAATATGTGATATGGAGAATCATGACCAGTAATCAGAATAATGAAATGGAAACAGCCATGACTGTTGTCGCAGGCGACAACATCAGAGAACTGTTGAAATCAGGAAATATCGACGAAATACAGAAAGTCGTTCAGGAGGGGGAATCCGCTTTTGCCGGAATAAATGATTGTTTTTCCTGGAGCAAAGGACAGATCATCGGCAAATATGAGATACTCCGGAAGATCGGCAAAGGGGGCATGGGCGTCATTTATCTTGCCCGCCATACGCAGCTCGATACTTTGCGCGCGCTGAAGGTACTTGCCCGGGACAATTCAGGCGGGGAGGGCGCCTTTGTCGAAAGGTTCATCCGGGAGGCGCGGATCGCCTCCCAGATCCGTCACCCCAACGTGGTCGAAGTCATGGACGTTGAAACCGATCCGCAGCTCAATGTTTCGTACATCGTTATGGAATATGTTGACGGCGGAAGTTTGCGTCAAGTGCTCCGGGCGCAGTACAAACTCAATCTTGAACAGGCGATCGTGACCATACAGGCAGTGGCTGCCGCGCTGAATATGGCTGCGGAACGCAAGATCGTCCACCGGGATATCAAGCCCGACAATATCATGTTCACCAAAGAGGGCGGCGTCAAACTGGCGGATCTGGGTATCGCCAAAAAGGATGATGAGGAAGACAATCTCACCAAGACCAATGTGATGATGGGAACTCCCGCCTACCTTTCCCCGGAGCAGGTGGAAAATCCCAAAGCGGTGGATATCCGCAGTGACATATACAGTCTGGGTGCCACATTCTACGAGATGGTGACCGGGCAGATCCCCTATCCCGGCAAGACCTCTTACGACATTCTGCGGAAGATCTTTTCCTCTCCGGTTCCTGATCCCAGGTCGATCAATCCGGAAATCCCCGCTGAAATCGCCGCCATCATCATGAAAATGCTTGCCAAGGAGCCGGAAAAACGTTTCCAGACCCCGGCGCAGCTCCTTGACGCCCTGGGCAAGTTGATCCCTGCCCTTTCTGATACGGACATCAAACTGGTGGTGAACAGTATTATCGCTTCCAGGAACGATACCGGTGTCGGACAGGTCAGCAGCAACTCTGTGCTGACCGGCACATTGTACGACATGCGGAAACAGGAAAAGCGTAAAAAGATCCTGCTGGCGGCAGGGGGCGCAGCCGTTTTTCTGGCAGTGTGCATCGGCGTGGGTGCCATTTTTGCCGCCGGTTCCGGCGGCGGGAAGGAGAAGGTGACGGAGGGATCGGGAAAATCTCTTCCCGTGGCACCGGCAGCTGAAAACAAAGAGAGATATTCTCTTACGATCGTGACCACTCCTGAAGCGACGCTCCGCCTTATCTCTGCCGGCGGACAGATTTTTACTTATGCTGTCAACAGCAGCGGCAGATTCACTCTTCCGGGGGTGGAAAAAGGAACCTATGAAGTGGAGATCTCATGTCCTGATCATGTGACGCTCAAAAAGAGGTGCAGCATTGAGGACAATGTGAGTCTGACTCTGCTTCTGAAAAAGGATGTGAAAAAAATCTCTCTGACCGGGGAAGCCGGCACATCCGTCACACTCAACACCCCTGAAGGCAGAGAGATGACCTTTTCCATTCCGGAGTCCGGAAAATTGGAGATCAGAGATTTGAAAAAGGGGAGATATTCCCTCAAGGCTTCACTCAGCGACTGTTTCCCGGTGGAAAAAGAGCTGACTCTTGACGGAGATCTGAAGCTCCGGCTTTCAATGGAAAAGATCTTCAAGAAATTCACATTGATGACTCTGCCCGGAAGTCGGGTAGAGCTTTTGCAGAACTCTCAGGTCAAATACTCCGGAAAGAGCGACGTTGAGGGGAAATGCCTCTTCCCGAAGGTCATAAAAGGGGTCTATGAATTGAAGATCACCGCCTTGTATCACGCGCCCCACACCTCTGTGTTGAATCTTGAAAAGGATGCTTCCGCAACCATTCCTCTTCAGCGTCAGCGTTATTCAGTGACCGTTTATGCCGCCACCGGCACAAAAGGGGAGCTTTTCGCCAACTGGAAGAAGATCCGGGAGTTCGAGATCCCCGCTTCAGGCTATTTCACGGTGGAGAATCTGGATCAGGGAAAATATGTTTTCAGCTTCAACCGCAAGGGATATATTGCTGCAAGACGTGAGTTGACGGTCCGCGAGAATACTTCATTGCAGATCAATCTTGCGGCTGTGGAAGCCAGAGAGCCTGAAACGCCGGTATCAGCTTCTCAGGTATCAGCTCCCATGAAACGTATGGGCACCTTGAATATTTATGTTACCACCGCTGCGCCTCAGGAGTTTCTGACATTCATCCAGAAGAGCGGCCTTGAAGTAAAGATCGGCGGCGACGAATGGATAACTGTCAAAACATTTCCCTTCATCCGGCATCTGGCAGAGGGGGAAACAAATATCAGCTTCCGCGGCAGGGGCGTTGTTCCCCAGAGCGGTCTGACGGTCACTGTCACTCCGGAACGCACGGCTGACTTCCTGCTTGAAGTCAAACCGCTTTCTGCAGCAGTGATGTTCGGTTCCAACAGGTTCAATACGCTCTTTACTCTTGACGGCAATGTCTGCAAAGCGGGTGAAAAAATTACCATTGAGCCTTTCCGGGAATATCTGGCAGAGGCAAGATCCGGCAAACAGGTGTTGAAAAGAAAGATCCGCAGCTCCGTTCCCGGGGAGCTGAAGCAGGTCGATTTCCGGTTTGAACGTATTGTTCATCCCATGCAGCAGCAGTACGAAAAAGGAATGGCGCTTTTCAGGAAGAAAGAGTATAAAAAGGCGCTGGAAACTCTTCTGCCTGCCGCCCGGGCAAAACATCCTGAAGCCATACTTCAGGTGGCGGAGATCTACGGGAAGGGGATCGGTATGTGGTTCTCTGACAGCAGCAGCGCTTACAAGTGGTATCAGGAAGCCGCCGAACAGGGGAACCCTGCCGCTGCCCTCAAGGTCGCTGAAGCCATACGCCGCGAAGATCACAAAGGCAGTGCCGCTGATATGATGAAATATTATCTGCTGGCGCTCGAAAATGAAAACGGAGAGCTGGCCTACAAGATTTCCAATTTGTACAAAAACGGCTTCAAAGAGATGAAGGCGGATGATGCTCTCGCCCTGAAATATCTGCAGAAAGCCGCCGACCTTGAATTTGCCGAGGCCATGTATGATCTGGGGATCCGCCATGAGAAGGGACAGGGAGTGCCCTTCAACAGCAAGAAGGCTTTTTACTGGCTCAAAAAGGCTGCTCAGAAGGGGCATGACCATGCCCGGAGATACCTTGAACAGATCCAACAGTAACAATTTCAAATATACAAGGAAAGACCAACTATGAAAATCACCAATTTTATGATTGCTCTCTGCGCGGGAAGTTCTCTGTTCTTCGGCAGCGGCTGTGCCAACCATCTGCACAACATCGACGTTGTGACACAGGAAAACGACAGAAAGATCCTCAGCACCAAGTACGAACTGAAAATGACCCCTGAGACGATCAAAGATTCTTCATATCATGTGGAGATCCAGAAACTTGAGTCCGCCGAGGTCAAAAAATTCGAGGTCCGCACCGTGAAGACGATTGCCACCCCCTATCAGTGGTGGCGCGAGTTTTACGAAGTTCCCGCCGGATTCTGTCTGCTGCCGGTTTCCCTGGGGTCACATCTGCTTTTCCTTTTCACTTTCGGTATTCTGCCGTATGATGTTCCCCGGTCCATCAACGAACTTTCGTTTACCGGCATGAACCCTGCCCTGAACTGGGAAAATGCCTCCCGGAGTGAAGAGAATCTGGTCTCTCTTGACCGGAAGATGCTGAGCAATGCTGTAGAAAATATCAGGGTTCCCCTTGCCAAAACCAATATCGTTGTCCGTTCCGGTGAGCGCTCCAAGGTGCTGAAGACCGATGACTTCGGTGGAGTAGGACTGAATTTTCTGGCTCTGAATGACAAAGACACCTTCTTCCCCATGGCAAGAAAAGTCTCTTTCGTTCTTGAGGATGATAAAAATACTGAGCTCAAGCGCCTGATCCTGACCCGCGATTATCTTTCCAAGCTGACCTGGGCGAGAACCAGGATCAATGCCTACAAGATGAATCCCACGGGGCAGAGCCTTTTTGATACGGTCATCTACCTTGAGAAAAACGGTTTTGAACAGCTGGGCTACATGCTTGAAGAATCCGAGCTTGCCCGGATGGCGAAGGATAAAAAGTTCCAGGCAGATTTCAAAGCTGCTTCGACCCGCAGGTAAGGAAAATACTCCTCCCGGCGTGGCCCGTTACAGAAGAGCGCGCAGCCGGGAGAAGTTGGAACTGTGACGCTGTGAAAATATGGAGAAATATCAAAATATCCGCGATCTGATCACCAGAGGTGAATTTCCTCCGGCGCTGGAACAACTTGAAGAGATCCTTGAAAAGGAGCCTGAAGATCTTGAGGCTCAGCAGCTCCACTATACCTGCAGCGAGGTGCTGCGTATTCAAAATACCGGTGTCGGGGCAGATGATGAGGAATCGGAAATGGAAAGCGACGAAGTCTCTGTCAGAGAGTATCTGACGGCTTATTTCCGCCAACCGGCAAGGAAGGTGTGCCGCTTCATATTTCTTGCTTTGAGCAGAGTGCCTGAAAAGTGGCGCAAAAAACTCAAGGCAGACCGTTTCAGGATGTGGGAGATCGCTTTGACTGTGAATGCCGACGCTGAGAAAGACTGGTACAGGGAACTGCTTTTCTGGAACTCCCGGCGCCGGATGACGGCACTGCTTTTCTGCAGTGGACTTCTGCTTCTTTTTACGACACTGTTTATCTTACTGGCGCTCAGAGGATGTCCCGCGGCGGAACCGGAAATGCCTGCTGATCTGTCAGTTGTTGAGAGAGCCGCCAAAGAGGGTGATCCACAGGCGCAGTATCTGCTGGGCAAGGCTTTTTATGAAGGCTCCGGCAAGAAAAGAGATATTGACGAAGCGCTTCTCTGGCTGAGCCGGTCGAGCCGGTCAGGAAACAGATGGGCTGAGGATCTGCTGCAGAAGATAGTGACCGAAACGAATATCCGGACTCCTGTTGTGGAAAGTGAGACGGAAAAAAAGAATAAAGGCAGAGCAGGTGGTGAAAATAATTTAACATACGGCTCTGCCGGGACCCGGAGTTTTCCGTAAAAGTTCCTGCAAAGAGGGGCTGCTGCAAAACCTTGTCTGAAGTTTTGCAACAGCCCCTTTTCATGCCGTGATTTTACTTATTTTTTGGGGATCTCGACTATTTCCACCTGATCGATCCAGGCGATGCCCTTGGGATCGTTGAAGCGGTTGATACGGCTGAAGGAAAGGTAGATCCTGCCGTCGCGTCCCAGCTCTTTGGGGGTGGTGAACTCAAAGCTCTGGCGCGTCCAGGGCATGGTTCCCACGAATTTACCGTTGTTTTTGGGGAATCCGATGGTTTTGCGGGGCTTCATGCCGCAGTCGAGAATGAAGTAGACGCCGCCGCCCCAGGTGAAAAGACTGACGATATCCTGAGTTTTGATATAGAAGGTCAACCGGTAGCGTGTATCAGGCTTCAGGATGTTTTTAAGATCGTAGAAGGAAAAACCTTCGGTCTCTTTATCCATTCTCAGAGAGACGCCCCCGGTACGGAAGATCTTCGTATCTTTCTTGAGGAACTTCATGTTGTACCACTGGATGGGACGGTGGAAGCCCAGAAAACGTTTGGAGTGGATGGCTTCGGTAAAATCACCTCCGGGAAGAACAGAAACCTCTTTCCGGGGTTCAAATTCAAGGATGCCGTAGTTGTCAACATACTGGGAGTTGTTGATTTTGGGGCTCCAGGTGTCAAAGGGTGAGCGTTTTTCAGCGATGACCCGTGAACGCATCACGTTGGCAATAAGGCGCTTTTTGCACTCTTCCATGGTGTTTCGGGGGATCCGCACTTCAAGCGCCCACTTTTTGCCGGGAGTGATGCTGACTTTGTGTTCTGCCTTTGAGTTCCATTTCCAATCCATGGCCTTGAGTTTGAAGCGGTTGTCGGAAAGGGAGTTCAGGGAGTTGAAAAGCATCTGATATCCGGTCTTCCGGTCGCCGGAGGGATTGAGGAAGATCTCAATGGTGTTGTCCTCCCAGATGTTGAACTCATCAAACTTGCGTTTGAGGGCGGTCATCTTTGCCGTTTCAGGCTCTTCGCACTCAACGTAGAAATAGAAGTTCTCCTTGTCCCGGAGCGCCTTGAAGAAGGTACGCACCTCCACCGCTTCGGACTTCACACTGCTGTTGGGCAGCAGGTAGTGGGCAGGGGCGGCGCTCCATGCCTTTTCGGTGTCTTTGCCGTCGATGGTGATCTTTTCCCCGGCTTTGAGTTGGGGCATGTAACCTTTCCATGCCTCCACATCGGCGGTGGTTTTACGGTAATTTTCAGCGCCCTGCTGCAGACGGTCATAAAACTCCCGGCGCATGAAGGCGATACGCTTCAGGGAATCGGGATCTTTGGCGCACTTGGCGGCGGCTTTTTTCAGGAGTCCGTCAAGCTCTTTTCTGAGGGCGGGGGAGTAGATCTCGTTCCAGAGCATGAACTCAGAGGGACGGCTGGAAACAGGTCCTACATCGGTTTCGATGACTTTGCCCACGATGTGACGCATCCACTTATCCTCAAGAAGATCGAAGAAGCGGGTCATTTCGGGGGCACCGGCGCCGTACATGAGTTTGTAGTGTTCGGCAAGGATGGCGTCAGCGTCAGCTTTTTTATCCCACATCATTCTGCCGAAGATGTAGTAGTTCATGAATCCGAAGATCCAGTAGTCGGTTTCACACTCAAGGAAGGCGCCGAAGATATCGTCGCCCACCTCTTTGTAGTAGCGTCCGAAAGCCCGGGGGGTGCAGTTGGGAACCAACTGGATCCGGGCGGAAAACTTGGTGGCGTAGTTCCACACATAGGGACGGGCGCCCAGTTTTTTGCGCCATGCCTTGAGGCGGGTCATCTGTTCCTTTTTGGCGTGGGGAGTCAGGTCGCTCCAGGGGCCGGTCAGCGCCAGCATCACCAGCATGTTGTCGGGGATCTCCACTTCGGGAACAGGGGCGTAATGGGCATAAGACATGGTCAGCACATAGCCGGGGACCTTATCTTTTTTAAGGGCGTTTGCGATATCGGTCATGAACTTCCAGGTGAGATTGGAGGCGGCGAGGGAGTTCTTTTTGTTCCACTTGAGTTCAGCGAATGCGGGCTTGCATTTGCTGCACTGGCAGTAGTGGGCGGAGTCGTTGGGCATGACATTGAAAAAACCGTAGGTCTGGTCGCCGTTGGGCCATGCGGGGCGTCCGTTGCGGAAGGCGTTGCGGGAGCGTCCGTCTTTGCCGATCTGGATGGCTTTGGCGTCAAGGATCAGCTCTTTTTTAAGCCCTTCGGAGCTGAAACAGACGTGTCCGAACTTGCCGGAGTTGGCGGGGTGGAGTCCGATTTCCCGGGTGCCCCGCTGGTTCATGGCAAAGTAATCGGGATTGGTTTTGGCAAACCTTTCAGTGAGCGCCAGGTGCGCCAGTCCGTGACAGGACTGGAAGGGGGAACGGCGCTGGATGCGGTAGTATCTGTGGGCAGAAGCGACACCATCCTTTTTAGTGGCGGTGTCATACCAGCGCACAGGACCGCCGCCGTGGAAGTTGGAGGGGAAGGGATCCACACTGTACATGGTGCGGGTCTGCATATCAGGACGGTCAGAAATATCTATGGCAGGAACCACCCACTTTTTGATTTTCGGGGTGATGGTGCCGATCTCTCCGGGGAAATAGAAGCGCACCCCGGCAAAGCGTTCAAGAAAGTCATAAACGCCGTAAAGAGTCCCTTCGGAGTAGACGCCGTCATCTCTTCCGGCAATGATGATGTCATTGCCCACGCTCTTGATGCGGAATGCGCCCCACTCCATCTTTTCAGGGTCGAATCCCGCTTTTTTTGCAGCCTCAACATCCCCCACGATAATGGAGGGCACACCGGGCTTTTTCTTTGCTGAAGCCCACACCTTCACCCCCAGTGAACGGGTCAGGGTGTTGGCAAGTTCCACAGCCCCCAGCATTGCCCAGCGGGATTTGCCGTAGACGATCCGGAAATTGGCTTTGCCGTTTTCAAAGAGGACCTGGCTTTTCTTTTTGTCCACCTTGCAGTAGCGGGGGGCCTGGGGACGGGGCTCAAAGCGTCCGGCGGGTGCGGCGGCGCTCAGAGTGACGGCTCCTGCTGCAAGCAGGCACAAAAAAAGCGATTTTTTCAACATATTCTTTTCCTTTTATTACCAGGGATGATTGTAAAGAGGATTCCAATACCAGAACCCGCAGACGACAGTGGGGATCTGGTTGCATGCCATGCTGCTGACATTGCCTCCGGCAAAGATCACGGTCATAGTGGCGCCGGGATGGATCGCTTTGAGCTGGGTCGCAACAGTACCGACTCCCAGATCGGTGGTGCAGTTATAGGTTTTTTCCATAATGGTCATCAGGCGGGAGGGTTGTTTGACAAAGTTCAGTTTGCACTGGTTGCCGATAGAGTAGTTTCTGCCCAGAAAATACACCTGATTGGTTACTTTGAAATCAACCTTTTCCCGGGCATCACGCTCCGGACAAACATAACGGTTGTACTGTTTGTTGTAGTATCCGCCCAAGGGACGGTCACGGCTGCCGTTAAGATCCAGATAACCTGCAAGCAATCCGACGTACTGGGTCGTATCCCGGGGATAACCGCTGCGTTCATTCATCCAGTGTCCCGTAAAATTGCTGTTGCTCAAGGTGTTGGTTTTGGGAAGCAGACAACCTGCGTTGTCATCGGCATAAAGCAATATGGCTTTGCCGATGGAGTTTGCATTGTTGAGGCATGAAGTGAGTTTCGCCCGTCTCCGCGCCTGATTCAAAGCCGGAAGCAGCATTCCGGCAAGAATGGCGATGATGGCAATAACGACCAGCAGTTCGATCAGCGTGAAACTCCGGAACTTCACCCGGCTGAAGAGGGGGGCAGAGGCGGTGTTGAGGGCTGACGGCTGTTTGAACTTTTCCGGAAAGGATCGTGACAACTTCATTTTTATTTTCCCTTTTGAAGCAGTTGCTGTAAAACAGAGATCTTCTGTTAAGATAATCCGTCAACTTTGCATTGTCAAGAAGTTTTTTTTAAACAGTTGAAAAAAATCAAACAGAATCTTATCTCTTTTTCTTTTCCAGTTCCGTGCAAAAGCTGCCGAAGCGCTCCATGGAGCGTTTGAGAACATCTTCTGAACAGGCATAGGAAAAGCGGACGAAGTTGTCAGCTCCGAAACCGCATCCGGGAGCGGCGGCAATATGAGCTTCTTCCATAAGGCGGTCGCAGAATGTCATGCTCCCCATGCCGGCAAAAGAGATATCGGCAAAGACGTAGAAGGCTCCTGAAGGAGGGATGAATTTCACCTGGGGGATCTGTGATAAAAGTCCGCAGAAGAGATCCCGTCTTTGGGCAAAAGACTCCTTCATCATATTGCAGACAGCGTCACCCTCCTGAAGCGCCTTCAGGGCGCCGAACTGGGCAAAGGTGGTCACATTGGCAACAAGATGGGTCTGGAGCGCGTCGATCTTGGCTGAAAGCCACCCCGGCGCAGTGAGGAATCCCACCCGCCACCCGGTCATGGCGTAGCTCTTGCTGAAGGAGTCAATGGTGATCACATGATCGTTGATCTCCTCAGAAAGAGAACCGATGCTGATATGGGGCCGGTCGGCATCAAAGGCAAGTTTTTCGTAAACTTCGTCTGACATGATGAGAAAATTCTTTTCCACCGCCCATCTGCCCAGCATTTCAAGTGCTTCGCGGCGGTAGACGGCGCCGGTGGGGTTGGAAGGCGAACACAGCACCACCATGCGGGTGCGTTCCGTCACATAACGCTCAAGGTCGGACTCCGTCACTTCAAAGTTATTCTCAGGGAAGGTGGGGACAAGCACCGCCTTGGCTCCTGAGGCATTGATGAGATGAAGATGACTCACCCAGTAGGGAACGGGCAGAAGGACTTCATCTCCGGGGCCGCAGGCGGCGGCGATGGCGGCGCCGCAGGCAAATTTTCCTCCGGGAGTGACGATGATCTGACCGGGGGTGGTTTTGATGCCGTCGGCAAGGAACTTGGCGGCACAGGCTTCCCGCAGTTCCCCGATCCCTGCCGGAACGGTGTATTTGGTTTCGCCCCGCATCATGGCTTCGGCACAGGCCTCTTTGATGAACCGGGGCGTGTCGAAATCGGGTTCCCCCACTGAGAGCATGAAGACCTCTATGCCCTGTTTCTGCAGTTCTATGCTTTTAACAAGGGAACCCAGAGTTTCAGAAGGCGGCATGGCACCGAAAAGCCCGGTGGTGATTTCAAGATTTTTCATAATCGTTCCTCAATAAATGTATTTTCAGAGCCGGACCATTGCCCGGTAAGCATTTATTTCTGCTTCGGCAATGGCGAGTTGGCGGAGTTTCCAGTTGAGGTGCGGGGCGTCGCACACATAATCCATGCGGGGCTCCCAGCCCAGACGGGAGTCCTCTTCCACGAGAGGGAGCGTTTCAAGAACATTCTGACGCTCATTTTCAAGGATTTCTGTCAATTCGTCAAGATATCGTTCCATCCTTTCTCTTTCGCAGCAGCACTGCAGACGCAAGTTCGCCATGCGCCAGCGCTTGATGCCCAGTGTGGTGCGGATGGAGTTCAAACAGAATCTGCCGATGCCCAGAAGAAAACGGAGCGGCTCCTCTTTGGCCGCATCGGCCCGGGGGAGTGCCGTTTCAAGGAGTGACACACCTTTTTGCCACATCTTTTCCATTTTTTCCAGCTCTGCACTCTCAACTTTGAAGCGCAGTGGACCGGGGGACTGGGCATCATTTTCAAAAGGGGTGTACATGGGTTTCACCATGCACTCCGACTTATAGGCTTTTTCCGTAAAAGGGAACTTTACGATCTTGTCATCCATGGTGCGGGTGATGGCGGCGTGGAAGACAAAGGGATAGGCGGGCCCCACCCGCCAGGGACCGTACTGATCCTCGTTGGAGCCAACATAGTGATCCATGGCATCGCTCCAGATCTTCCACACTTCAACCACGGTGTCCGCAGCATTTTCTCCGTAATCCCTGACGGCGGCGCGGCGGAGAAACTCTGCGGCGTCTGCAGGCGGCGTGTCGGAAAAATAGGCTTTGGCAAGATCGTTGCACACATTGGGGAACCAGCCGAAGTGGTGGGAGTCGTAGAAGCTGTTCACATCATATTTGAGCAGATATTCCCTGAGTATTTCCATTCTTTTCGCCCAGCGGAAGGGCACGGGGGCGTAGGGAACACAGCCGAAGTCCCATGTGGTTCCCGCAAGATTACTGGTGACACGGATATTTTTGATCCCGGCGGCAGCGGCGGCTTTCACTTCGCTGTCAAAGTACTCCCCCGGCTCCACGGCGAAGATGGAGTAATCCATGAGGGGGCGTTTGAGTCCGTGACTGTCATTTTTCTTGAAAATGTCATAGGTGACTTGCAAACTGACACTTTTGGGCATCTCCTCAAGGAACTTTTTCCGGGGGGCAAGGGGCGCCCAGCCCCAGTTGTAGGTGTTGAAGATGACTTCCGCGCCGGGGGCGGCTTTGTGGATGGCTTCACTCACTTTGGCAAGATAGGCGGGATAGTCACTGTTGGGGTAGTAGCCTGTGGGCTGGAGCGTGGACTGCAAACCTTCGCTGCCAATTTCCACTTCGGACTTTTTGATGGTGGTGGCGTCTTTGCTGGGAAATTCAAGGGATTCGCCGCACAAATGGATCGCCGCCGCCTTGGGATAACGGCGGAAGAGTTCACCGAAAACCCGGTCAAAAGCCTTTTCCGCTCCTTCGTCATCGGGGTGGACATAACAACTCTGATAGTTGTAGAGCACCACATCAAGACCGTACTGCTCCGCCCGGTCGATGAGACCGGCGATATCCGTATGCCCCTGAGTGGTCTCATCTATGCCGCTGACAAACAGGTCGATGGCGGTGAAGCCCGCGTGGAGTATGGCGTCAAGCTGCGGATCGGAAAAGTCATCCAGACCGGAGCCGGAATGGGTGCTCCGCATACGGGTGAGGGGCGTGTATTCAAAACTGCCGGACGGCAGAAAGGGCGCTTCACGGAAACCCATGATATCTTCAAGGTGGATGACGCCGTAAAGGGTCCCTCTGGGGTTGACGCCCCGGATCTCAATGGTATCAGAAGTGACTCTGAAAGAACAACCCGGACGGGCGTCAGCAGCGTCCCCGGAGGAAAGGATGATCTTCCGCCCCCCCTGCCCTTCAGGAGAAACTCCCATGGCGGAAGAAAGAAAGCGTTTCAGGTCAAAAGCGGCGCGCTCTTCAAGAAAGTGGCTGCCTGTAAAAAGGATCTGCCATTGGGATGTGATCTCAACTTCTTCTGCTCCGGGGGAAAGATCACTTCTGCGGCAGAACTTCAAATGATGTTCGTGCATTCTTGTACGGAAATCATACTTTTGTTCTTTTTTCATAAAAATCCTGGGCTCTTTATTATTATTCATCAAGTGGTGTAAGTTCAACGTGATCCACCCATGCTTTGCCGGTAACATTCCGCAGGGTGAAGTGGATATAGGGGGCGTAAGCGGCGCCGACACTTTTTCCTGTGCGCCAGATGTGCTCCATATAGATCCACTGAGTTGATCCGTAACAGGGCTGTTTGGGGAAATAATGTGCTTTGCCCCCCTCATCTATCCGCAGATAGAAACCGCCGTTGGTGACACGGAATCCGGGGAGAAGTTTCACATTATCCATTTTAAGAAAGAAGCTGAGTCTGTATCTTGTTTCCGGCTTCAGGGGGACCTTGTGGACAAGAGCATTCCTTTTGCCCTCAAACCTCATGGAAACCCCCGCTGTGCGGAACACTTTTGTATCCCGTACCGGCAGAGCTCCGTACCATTTGTGTTCTTTGGAGCGGGGAATACCAGTGTAAACAAAGTCAGGATCACTGAAAAGGTTTTTGGAAGGCGCCGGAGCAATGATGGCAGTTCCAAAGTTGTTCAGATCGGCGAAACTTTTGACAAAGGGACTCCAGGTGTACAACAAAACGCCCCCTTTAGCTTCAAGGTTTCTGTGGCGGCTGAAATTGATGTGGAATCTCTCCTTTTTCACCTGAACCATATTTTTACGGGGGAGCGTGATCTCTGCGATCCAGTTTTTGTTTTTATTCACCGTGACCTTTGCTTTTGCGCCTGAGTTCCAGCTCCAGTTTTCCCCGAATTTGGCAGGGGTGATACTTAAATCACCTACGGAGCCGCAGCTGTTGACAATGAGCTGATAGCCGGAGTGCCGTTTGCCTTCGGTGTCGATATGGATCTCAACGCCGTTATCCTGCCAGATCTTTCTGTCTTCAAAAGGACGCACCCGGGCCGCCATGCGGGCTGTTTGAGGTTCTTCGCACTCAAAGCGGAAATAGAAGTTCTCTTTATCGCAGCGCATCTGCACAAAGGTCTGTACTTCAGCTGCATCCCCTTTAAGGGGCACAAGGGCGACCCGGGGGATCTCTTTCCCCCAAAGAGGTTCCTGCCCTCTGACAGGGATCACGGGGACCGCAAAACGGTCGATGGCGCCCCGGTTGTTGAAATAGCGCGCTCGGCCCTCAGCCGTGGGGGACCACATATACTTTTTCCAGTGGCGGATCCTTGAAACGGCGCTTTTGTCATTACAGGCTTCTTTGATGGCATTGTCAAAGAGAGTTTCGATGAAAGCGACCTCTTGAGCGCTGAAAATTTCGTTCCAGAGTTTGATTTCATCAGGCGGAAATGAAACAGGACCGTAAGAAGTTTCTACGGTGTTGCCGCAGATCTTCTTGAGCCAGAGCTCTTCAAGGCGTCTGGAAATCTTTTCCATGGTGCTGCCGCCTTTGCCGAACATGAGTGAAAAATACTCCTTCAAAAGGGCATTGACATCCGTTTTGTGATCCCACATCACTTTGGAAAAGACGTAGAAGTTCAAATGTCCGAAAAACCAGTGGTCTGAGGTGGCATTGAGCATGGTTCCAAAGCTGTAAGGGTACATCTTTTTGTAATATTCCCCGATGCACTCCGGCGTGTGGTTGGGGATGAGCGGCAATTCTTTTACGGCGCACTTGGTGGGATAGTTCCACATATAGATCTTGGCGCTGCCGTAGGCTTTGATCCACCTTTTGATCAGATCAAGTTCCTCTTTTTCTCCTGGGCGTCCCTTGCTCCAGGGACCGTTCACCGCCACCTGGATGATGACGTTGGCGGGGATTTTTTCTTTCGGGGGCTCTTTGCAGAGATCGTAGGCCATCATGGTGACGAAGCCCGGAACCTTTTCTTTCTGCAGTCTTTTGGGGATGGTCAGGAGTTTGCTCCAGAGAAAATCCGCCCCCTTCCGGCTGTACCTTTTTCCTTCAATAAGCTCTTTGAAATGGGGGGCGCAGCGGGGACAGCGGCAGCGCTCCATGGCATCGTTGGGCATAAGGTTGAAAAAGGGCTTGGCATGTGCCCATTTGGAGTAACCTGTCATTTTCCTTTGGGCAATGGCTTTGTCTCCTGTCAGAATGGCTTTGGCATCCTGATAGATCTCTTCCATGATATTGGAACTGAAACAGAGCTGTCCGGGAGCATCGTAAGAGACCTTGACCACGGAGCCGTCACAGCGTTTGCCGTCAGCTTTGAGAGCGAAGTACTCAGGATGACTCTTGGCGAAGCGTTTGACATAGCCCAGATGGGCAAGTCCGTGGCAGTTGGGGAGAAAGAGCGTGGACTGGCGCATACGCTTTTCGTGAAGGCTCAAAGCCTTCCGCCATTCCCTCTCCGTGGCGGGATCGTGCCAGACAGGTTTCACGCCATGGATCCCCGGCCAGTAGATGCGCCGGTAAATGGAGTCAGGACGGTCATAAAGGGTGATTTGAGGAAGAGCCCACTCCCTCTTTACGGGGACGATGGTTCCCATTTCGCCGGGGAAGTAGAAACGCACGCCCCCGAAGCGTTCCAGAAACTCGTAGCATCCCCACAAAGTGCCGTCGCCCTCTGAATCAAGAGCGTCGCCGCCGGCAATGAGGATCTTGTTCCCGGCGCTTTGAATGACGAAACCGTCACGGTCAAGGCTTTTGAGGTCAACCTTGAGTCGGGAGGCAAGGCGTTTGTCCCCCACACAGAAAAGAGTTCCCTGAAAGTCGGAAGGAACTTTGGTGAACAGGGGAACACTTTTTTCCTTCCCTGAGATCCGGCTCAGGAACGAAGCAAATTCAGCAGCCGCCTGATTTGTCTTTTGCGGGGCATCACCGGGAGCATAAACGCCCATTTGGACTTTGCCCTTGCGGATCAGAAATGTGGTGCTTGTCTTTGACAGCTGCAGTTTCCGCAAAGAAACAGGAGAGGGGGAAAATCCCGCCGGAGCACCACCAAGCGAAAAAATCACACACCCCAGAAGCAAAAAAAGAGCTTTTTTCATTTTATTGACTTTTTCCTTTCACTTCATAGATACCAACATGGTCGATCCACGCTCTGCCGTTGGCACGATAGAAGTTGAAGTCAATGGTGTTGGCTGTGGTCACACTTTTGGGGGAGGTCTTGAAACGGTACACATGGCGTGTCCAGTTCATGGTACCTGTCAGGGGGATCTTCGGCAGATAGTGGGCAGCTTTGCCTGAATCATTGATACGGGCATAAAGTCCGCCCCGGGGACCTGCGGCGGTGACATTTTCCATCCGCACATAGAAGCTCAGCTCATATTCTGTGCCGGGCTTGAGACCCTTGAACCACTGTCTTGCACCCTTTCTTTTGCCCTCAAAGCGCAGCGAGGCGCCGGAGGTTCGGTAGAGAGTGCTCTCCCGATTGAGTCCTTCACTGTTGCTCCACTGTCCAAGACGGGTGTCGTTGCGGGTGGTTTTCTTTTCAAAGTCCCCGTCGGAAAGAAGGTTTTTACGTCCCAGATCCTTGAAGTGCAGCACTCCGAACTCATCGGCGCGGTGTCCGCCGATCATGCGGCACCAGTTGTAGAGAACGGTTTTGGCGTTCCGGTTTTTAAGGATCCTGATGCGGGTGAAGTTGGCGTGGATGCGGTCACTTTTTTCCATGGGGGCAAGACCCTTGAGGGGAATGCAGATCTCGGCGCTCCATTGCTTGCCGGGGATCACTGACACCTTCGCCCTGTGGGGGGCGTTCCACTTGTAGTCGGCTTTGTTGTGTTTCATGACAAGATCGGTGACAACGCCGTCGGAGTTGATAATGAACTGCTGGTGGAAATTCCGTTTCCCGGCAGTGTCAAGGAGCACTTCAATGGTGTTGTCCATCCAGAGTTTCGGATCATCCGCCTTGCGGGGCGCGGTCGCCATGGCTGAGGTAAAGGGTTCTTCGCAGACAAAGGCAAAGTAGAGATTTTCTTTGTCCCGGCAGCGGTAAACAAGGGTTTTTACCTCATTTTTTTCATTTTTCCGGGGCACCAGCCAGAGGGGGGAGCTCTTTTTCCACGCCTTTTCATCCACTTTGCCGTCGATGACGGGCTTTTCAGAGCTGCTGATCTCAGGTATCACGGCATCCCAGGCGTCTCTTTCATCGCATTTGGCGGCGAACCTGCGGGCACCTTCTTCCATGTTGGCAAGGTAATTTCTGCGGAAAAATTCAATTCTTTCCCTGGCATCGGGGGCTTTGGCACACTTTTTTGCGGCCGTGTCAAAAAGCTGCCGCGCCCTTGACATGAAAGTTGGGGAGTAGATCTCCTGCCAGAGTTTGTATTCAGGGGGACGCACCACGATGGGACCGAGAGAGGTTTCCACGATGTTCCCCACTACCTTGTGGAGCCATTTCTTTTCAAGAGTGTCAAAAAACTCTTTCATCTCGGCTGCGCCGGGGCCGAACATCTTCTGATAGTGCTCCTCTACGATGGCGTCCACATCGGCTCGGGAGTCCCACAATACCCGGCTCAGAACATAGTAGTTCAGATAAGAGTAGAGCCAGATATCATTTTCGCCCTCAAAAAAGGTTCCGAAGATGTAAGGTGCCTGCCGGGCGTAGTATTTCCCTACGGCGCGGGGGGCGAAGTTGGGGATCCAGGGCATGTACTGCTTGTTGGCGTAGGTCCAGAGATAGGTTTTGGCTTTGAGTTTTTTCACCCACGCTTTGACACGTTCATCGTTTTTCGCCTGCTGAAGAGGGGTCGCCTCCTGCCACGCACCCGGAAGAGCCAGCATGACGATCATGTTTGAGGGGATCTTGCGTTCCGGGATCAGGTGGTAGGGGTGGTAAGCCATGGTGGTGACGAATCCGGGGATGTTGTTCCTCTGAAGTCTTTCGGCTGTGTCAATGAAAAAATCCCAGTAAAAGGCGGAGCGTTTTTCATCCCCTTTTGTCAGATTGGGCAGACACCTTTTGCAGTGGCAGGGCGCCAGAGAGTCATTGGGCATGATGTTGAAATAAGGGGCCCGGAACATTCCCGCCCAGTAGCATTTCCCGTTGGGCATGATGATCTTTCTGGAAGAGGCGGGCTGTTTCGTCAGAACGGCAACGGCATCCTGATAAACATTTTCCCGGAGTCCCGGCTCTGAAAAGCAGAGCTGGCCGTTGGCGTTGTGGGTCATGGCGTCGGGCGTGTTGAAACGGCTCCCGTTGGCTTTGAGAGCGAAATATTCAGGATTGCTCCTGCCGAAACGCTGCACGTAGCCCAGATAAGCAAGACCGTGGCAGTTGGGCAGAAACATGGTGTCGGCACGGGAACGCAGAGAAATGTAAAGACGCATTTCCCGTTCTGTGATCCCCTCATAGATGAACTTCTGTCCCTCCATCTGGGGCGGATCGGGATTCAGATACAATGAACGGAACTGCATGTCAGGACGGTCGACGATATCAAGTTCAGGAACTTCAAGGGATTTCCGGGGCGTCACCACCACGCCGTATTTGCCGGGAAAGTAAAAACGAACCCCTGCGAAACGCTCCAGAAAGTCGTAGACCCCGAAAAGCGTTCCCTTGGCGTAAGCGGAGGAACGCACTTTGGGGTTACCCTTTTCATCGTGTCCGGCGATCTCAATATCCTTCCCCTTTGAACGGATATAGAATCCGTCCCGGTCCAGTTTTTTCACTTCGCTCTTGTCGGTGCTCCCCACATAGATCACCGCATTTTTTCCTGTGGGACGGAAAAGTACTTTGAGTTTGCACTTCAAAGTCCTGCCCAGGAACTCTGCCAGCTCCTCTGCGGCAAAGCGCGTGACGCTGCACTTGCTGTCACGGCAGACGATCTCAAAGTTTCCCCCTTCAAGGCGGTGGAATGGTTTTTTCCCGATGTTGATCTGACGGACAGAGTGAGCCTTCGGGCGGAAATCCGCCGCAGCGCTCAGAAACAGCGGTGCGGCACAGAGCAGCAAAAGAATAATTTTCATCTCTCTCATCCTTTAAAAATAATGTTTAAAACCGTACTGCATGATAATATAACACCGGACTTCAGAGATATCAACAGCTCTTTGAGTGCAAAGTCTGGATATTTTGCTTCAAGGTTCCGGAAAATATGAAATCTGCATCATCCGGAATAGAACTCTTTATTGAGGGAAAAACTTCAAAATTAAGTATTTATTACATTTGATCCGCACAAAAAAACTTGACAAAACCTCTTACATGTGCTATATTATGTCAAATCAATGTATGGAACTCCGATCCTTTGAGTCAGAGGATCGCTGCTGCGGAGAGGCGAATTTCTTTCCGCACATGTCCGCGGGTTCGGCACTTTTACAGTCCGCCGGGGTTGCATCTGAAAAGAGATTTTCGAGTCTCCATTGGTCAAAGTGGGCGAAAGTCCGTTGGTCAAAGTGGGCGAAAGTCCGTTGGTCAAGTGGGCGAAAGTCCGTTGGTCAAGTGGGCGAAAGTCCGTTGGTCAAAGTGGGCGAAAGTCCGTTTGAGGTGTAACTTACGGTGTCTGCAGTTCCGGCAGCTGTGAAAACACTCTGCTTGCAGTCAAAAGGACGATTCTCAAAAAGTGTCACTTCTCTGCGGGGAGCTCCTTCAAATAAAACAAATGGGGATCACCATGGAAGAAGCCAAACACATCTGCGTATACTCAGGCAGCGCCTATCCTGAGCTGTCTCAGCAAGTTGCCAATTATCTGCATATCAACCTTGGCAAGGTTCACATCACCCATTTCCCCGACGGAGAGATCTTTGCTCAGTTTGAGGAAAATGTCCGTCGCGCCGACGCCTTTCTCATCCAGCCCACCTGCAATGCGCCCAACGACAATCTGATGGAACTCCTCATCATGATCGACGCCGCCCGCCGCGCCAGTGCAGCACGCATCACCGCTGTGCTGCCCTACTTCGGCTACGCCCGTCAGGATCGCAAAGACAAACCCAGAGTTCCCATCACCGCAAAACTCGTGGCAAACCTTATCACCTGTGCCGGCGCTGACCGCGTCCTGACCATGGATCTCCATGCTCAGCAGATCCAGGGATTCTTCGATATCCCCGTGGATCACCTCTATGCCCGCCCCGTCCTCGTTCCCCATCTGAAGGCCCTCGTCGGCGATGATGGCGTGGTGGTCGCTCCCGACTCAGGCAGCACCAAAATGGCCATGCAGTACGGCGATATGCTGGGCGCAGGCTTCGCTGTGGTCACCAAACGCCGCATCAACGCCACTACCGTCGCCTCCAGCCACCTGGTGGGCGATGTGAAGGATCGTATCTGCGTCATCACAGATGACCTGACCAGTACCTGCGGCACACTCTGCGCCGCAGCCCGCATCCTCAAAGCTCACGGCGCCGCCAAAGTTTACGCCGCCGTCAGCCACTGCCTCCTCAACGAAAAGGGCAAGGAAACCCTTCTGGGATGCCCCGAGATCGAACAGCTCATCACCACCGACGCTGTCCCGATCCCCGATACCCTGGGCGGCAAGATCAAAGTGGTGAGCGTGGCTCCCCTCTTCGGTGAAGCCATCCGCCGTATCCACGATGGAAAATCCATCTCTTCACTTTTCTATGTGAAATAACATTTGAACCATAAAAGCAATTCCTATAAACCAAAAAGAAAGGAAAGACATGAGCAACGCAAAACACGTTATTGCAGTCGAAGCTCGGACTGAGTTCGGGGATAATCCCTCCCGCCGTCTGCGCCGTGCCAGCCGGATCCCGGCTGTGGTCTACAGCAAAGGCAAAGAAGCCCGCGCCATCAGCCTCAGCGCTGACGAGTGGAAAGTTATCGCCGGTCACGGCGTCAACATGATCACTCTCATTGAGAACGGCAAAGAGGTTCCCGTGCTGGTGAAAGAGGTCCAGATCAACCACCTGAAGGATTATGTGGTTCACATCGACTTCATGGAAGTTGACCTCACCGCTGAAATCGAAGCCAACGTCCCCGTCCACGCCATCAACGCCGCTGACGCTTCTCTTCATGGCGGTGTTCTTGAACAGGCCGTTCACGAACTGGCTGTTACCTGCCGTCCCGACTGCCTCCCCGAGATCATCAAGGTCGACGTGAGCAAGATCGAACAGACCATCACCGCCGCCGATCTGGTTCTCCCCGAAGGCGTCAAGGCTGCTGTTCCTGCCGATACCATCATCTTTGCCGTTGCCTTCCCCCAGGAAAAGGCCGCTGCTGAAGGTGAAGAAGGCGCAAATGAGCCCGAAGCCATCAACGAAAAGAAGGCTGAAGCCCGCGCTGCCGCAAAGGAAGCCAAAAAGTAAGTTTATAACCGGGAACAACTCTTCATGGCTGAAATTCTGGAAAATTACAGACTCATCGTGGGACTGGGCAATCCGGGCGCGGAATACCGCAATACCCGTCACAATGCCGGTTTCATGGTCATTGAAAAGCTCCTTGAAGGTCCCTTCAAGAGCTTTGAGGAGTCGCACACTGCCGACAGCCGTGTGTTTTCCGGAAGATTCAGGGGCCGCAGCCTCATGCTGCAGATGCCTCTGACATACATGAATGACAGCGGTCGTGCCGTGGGCGCCCTGAGCCGCAGGCTCAACATTGCCCCTTCTGAGATACTGGTCATTTCTGATGATCTTGACCTCCCACTCGGCCAGCTGCGGATCCGCAAAAACGGTTCCGACGGCGGACACAACGGCTTGAAGTCCATCATCGCCGAACTGCAGAGCGCCGAATTCAGGAGACTCCGCATCGGTATCGGCAGAGACGGCAGGGTCATAGATCATGTCCTGAGCGCCTTCACTGCCGATGAACAGCCCGTCTGGGACGAGGCTGTGAAAAGCGGCGCTGATGCTGTGACTGAGATCCTCAAGGCCGGACTTGCCCGGGCAATGAACCACTACAATACACGACCGCGTGCAGAAAAGGAAAAATCTGAAAACACTCCTTCAGAAGTTTCCGCACCGGCAGACAATGAAACAAAAAACAATTAATTCCATAAAGAAAGCGAGTTTATTTTGAAAAAATACGAAGCAGTTTTCATTCTGGACATCCGCAAGGCGGATGATGACGGCACCAGCTTCAGCACCGAGTTCGCTGAACTGATCGCCTCTTTCGGCGGCGTTATGGGCGAGACCGTGCCCATGGGACGCAAACAGTTCACCTACGAGATCGACCGCCGCAAGGCCGGACTCTATCTGGATTTCTTCTTTGAACTTGATCCTCTCAAAGTCATCGAGATCAAAGATAAATTCAAACTTGATCCCCGCGTCCTTCGCAATCTGATCATTCTGGATGAGCGTCCTGAGTCTCCCACCACCAATATCAAGCTCAACATGGAGTAAGATCTCCCGGACTCCTGAAACTACTTCTTTTCAGGAGTTCTGAAGGATCTCAGTTTTGCAAATCATACCGGAAAGGAGCAACGGATGCCTACTCTGAATAAAGTTTTTCTGCTGGGAAATCTGACCCGGGATCCCGATCTCAGGGGACTCCCCAGCGGTCAGAGCGTATGCGAAATGCGTATGGCTATCACCCGCCGCTACATCAGCAACGGCAAAGAGGTCGACGAGACATGCTTTGTGGATGTGGTGGTCTGGGGCAAAAGTGCCAATAACTGCAAGCAGTTCCTGACCAAAGGATCTCAGATCATGGTCGAAGGAAGACTGCAGCTTGACCAGTGGGAGGACAGAAACGGCGGCGGACAGCGTTCCAAGCTGCGCGTGGTGGCTGAACAGGTTCAGTTCATGACCCGGCGTTCACCCGACGGCGGCAATGGTTATCCTCCCCGCGAAGGTGGTTACACCCCTCAGGAAGGTTACGGCGCTCCGCAGAATAGCTACGGGCCCCGTGACAACGGATATCCGGTCAGGGAGAACTACGGTTCCCGTGACAACTCCTATGCCCCCCGCGACAACGGTTATGCGCCCCGTGACAACGG
The DNA here is from genome assembly GCA_017507125.1 of Lentisphaeria bacterium. Classification (GTDB taxonomy): domain Bacteria; phylum Verrucomicrobiota; class Lentisphaeria; order Victivallales; family Victivallaceae; genus UBA1784. The sequence goes on along the minus strand of JAFWBQ010000058.1, from coordinate 20,335 downwards.
CGGTTCATACGGTCGTCCGGAAAGCGGATATGACTCTTTCAGCCGTTCTGTCAATCCTCCCCCAATGGAGGAGTCTATGCCCCCCATGCCTCCGCAGGGAGCTGAGGGCGACAGCAACGGAATGGTTGACGATATCCCCTTTTAATTGCATAAAAGTATCTTGATCATAAAGTAAACAGAAAGGATTAATTCCATGCAACAGAGAAAAGCCGCCGGAGTGCGTCGCCGCACCCAGGTCAAACCCAAGATCTGCCGCTTCTGCGAAGCCAAAGTCAACTACATTGACTTCAAGGATGCTGAGACTCTTTCCAAGTTCCAGACCGAAAAGGGTAAAATCATGCCCCGCCGGATCACCGGAACCTGTCCCGACCACCAGAAGATGCTCGCCACCGCTATCAAGCGCGCCCGCATCATCGCTCTGGTCTACTAATCCAATACGTTCAAGAGGAGATTTTTACACATGGCTAATCAAGTCACTCTGATTCTGCTCGACGACGTCGCCAAGCTCGGTCTTGCCGGTGATGAAGTTGTTGTTAAAGCCGGTTATGCCCGCAACTACCTGATCCCCCAGGGGCTCGCCGCCAAGGCCACTCCCGGGATCATGCGCCTCGTTGAGTCCCGCAAGGCTCTCATCGCTGAACGCCGCGCCAAAGAACTCGCCGATGCCAAGGCTGTTGCCGAAAAGATCGCTCAGGTCGAGATTTCCATTTCCATGCAGGCAACTGATGACGATCAGCTTTTCGGTTCCGTCACCGCCCGCATGATCGCTGACGAACTTGCCAAACAGGGCTACGCTGTGGAGCACAACCAGGTCAAGGTCGATCCCATCAAGGCCCTGGGCAGCTACGACGTGGAAGTCCGTCTCCACGCTGAAGTCAGCGCCAGCGTCAAAGTCTGGGTCGTCCGCGGCTGAAGGTAAAGCCAATGCCGGAGGAACAGACTGTTTCAAGAAGAAGACGGCAGCGTGATGATGAAGCTCCTGCTGTTCTTCTTCCCGACCGTCCTCAACCGCACGCCGAGAAAATCGAGCGTGCGGTTTTGGCTGCCTTGATCCGGGATGCCTCCGGATGCTTTGATACTGCAAAAAGTTTTTTCAAGGACCGTACCGCGGTCTTTTATACACCCAGCCACAGAGAGATTTACAACACCATCGTTGAACTGGGCTCCGCCGATGCCAAACAGGTGGATCTCCTCTCTGTCGCCCAGCGCCTCAGAGAAAAGGGCAAGCTGGAGGCTGTCGGCGGGGAAATCTATCTCGCCGAACTTGAAATGACCATCTCCACCACCGTCAATATCGAAACGTGGTGCAAACAGCTGGTCAAATATGACAACCTGCGCCAGATGATCGGGGTCTGCTCCGAATCTCTGACCAAATGCTACGATGCCGATCAGGATGCTGATACTGTCCTGGATGATGTGGAAAAAAAGGTCTTTGACATCCGCAGCGCCGATATGGGCGCCACCATATATCCTGTTTCAGATCTGCTCCAGCAGGAGTTCAAAGAGTTGATGAAGATCAACTCCGGCGAGGTCGAAGTCGGTCTTAAAACCGGTTTTGATATCGTTGACCAGTACACCGGCGGACTCAAACCCGGTGAAATGTTTATTCTTGCTGCACGTCCCTCTATCGGTAAGACATCTCTTGCTCTGAATATTATCCGGAATGTCGCTACCGGTCCCAACCGTGTACCTGTCGCTTTCTTCAGTCTGGAAATGACCGAAGGACAGATCGTCCGCCGTCTTTTATGTACCCAGGCGGGCGTTCCTGAAGCCACATTCTGGAACCGGCAGTTCGATCCCAAAAATATTCAGCAGCTTACCGGCGCCGCTTCGATCCTTAAGGAATCACAGATCCTGATCGACCCCACAGGCGGTCTTTCTATTGCTGAACTCCGTGCCAAGGCACGGCGCATGAAGATGATCCACAAGATACAGCTGGTGGTCATCGACTATATCGGTCTCATGACCACGGGGCAGCGTTCCGAGAACCGTCAGGCTGAGATCCAGCAGATTTCCGGAGCCATCAAAAAACTTGCCAAGGAGCTTCAAATTCCTTTCCTGGTTCTTGCTCAGCTCAACCGGGAGGTGGATAAAAACTCCAGCCCCAACGCCAAACCGAAACTTGCCAACTTGCGTGACTCCGGCTCCATCGAGCAGGACGCCGACGTGGTGACATTTCTTCACCGCGACCGGGAAAAAAGCAAGGGCGATGTTCCCAGTGCCGAAGCCTGGTGGATCATTGAAAAGAACCGTAACGGCCGCACCGGTGATGTGAAATTGAACTTTATTCCCTCCCGTATGGAGTTCCAGCTTGCCCCCAGGGTGGATCAGAGTTACGGTCCCGCCCCTCAGAACAGCGGCGCTTGATGGAACGGGCCTTTTCTGCTCTCTTTGACGGGGAGGGATCGACAATATATCTGAGCTGCGGCCGTAAGGTGACAGCTCATCAAATGTGAGGATGAAATAAGCCATGAGAAGCCTTTTGAATGAGATGAAAGCCGCTTTTCTGCTTCTTGTACTTTTTGGTGCCCTTCTTTTATCCGGCGCCACGGTGGGAAGTGTGAAGTTTGAACAAAAGGGCTCCGCCCCTCTGGCTGAAGAGCTGCTGAAACACAATATCCGCCTCAGACCGGGCGCCCCATATACAAGAGAGATCCTTGACGGGGATATCCGCTCTCTTTACCGTACCGGTAACTTTGCCGACGTGCAGGCTGTTACAGATTATCCTGACAGACAGCATGTCAATATAACTTTTTACCTCAAACTCAAAGAACGGGTCGCTAAAATCGAGATCCGCGGCAACAAAAAGTTTTCCACTGGCGATCTGGGAAAGCTCATCACCATTCCACAGGGCGGACTGCTCAACTCTGCCGAACTCCGCAAAAGCGCCGCAGCATTGCGTAAATTCTACCACGACAGGGGATACAAAGATGCCACTGTGACACCTCTTTTTGTGCCTCAGGGCAATGATACGGTGGTGGTGTTCCAGATAGATGAGAAGCTCCGTCTCAAGGTGGGAAAGGTCTCTTTTGAGGGGGCGACGCTCTTTTCTCAGTTTGAACTGAAAAACTCTATCGTCAACTCTTTCAGCTCTCTCAATTACATCCCCTTCCTCAACGACTACCTCAACTTCGGACTCTTTGACCGCCACGAACTTGCCGCTGACCGGGCAAGACTCCGGGAAAAATATCACGACAAAGGGTATCTTGACTTCAGGATCACCGCTCTTGAACAGAGACCTGACCCCAAAGATCCCGAATATGTGGATCTGCTTTTCAAGGTGGAAGAGGGGAAACCCTACACCGTGGGTAAAATCTCCTTCACAGGAAACGCTGTTTTCAAGAAGGAGGTTCTGGAAAAATATGTGAAACTCAAAGAAAAACAGCCCTTCTCTCTGGCTCTTGAAACTGAGACGACCAACGCCGTGACACGCCTTTATGAGACCATCGGTCACGCCGAGGTCCGCTGTCGTGCCATGCGGCTGCCCGATCCTGAAAAGCATACGGTCGATATCTGCTTTGAAATCGTTGAAGGGGGCAAATTCATGGTGCGGGATGTGCTTATTTCAGGCAACACCGCCACCAGAGACAAGGTGATCCGCCGGGAACTGGTGATCCAGCCGGGGGATCCCGTTGACCGGAACCGGGTGGAAATCAGCCGCCGCCGTCTGCTGGGCATGGGATATTTTTCCAAGGTTGAAGCAGATACTGTCAACGCTGAGGGCGCCGATGAAAAGGTGGTGCGCTTCAAGGTCGAAGAAAAGACCCGGCGTTACAACTTCCGTCTGGCGGCGGGAGTGTCGGATATCAACAGCTTTTTCGGTATGGTCGAAGCATCGGTGGACAACTTTGATATCGCCAACCCCAAAGGATGGTTCTACGGCGGCGGCCAGAGGATGCGCCTGCAGGGTATCCTCGGCGTCGAGAACGCCGGATTCAATGTGGACTTTGTGGAGCCCTGGTTCCTTGACCGACCCATCCGCTTTGAGACCTCGGCGTATATGAACACCACGGAGTATGACAACTGGGATGAATGGCGCGTGGGAGCACGTGTTTCGTTCCAGCGCAAGATCTTCGATGATTTTACCACTGTCGCACTGGGATACAAGTATGACGTGGTGCGTGTTGAGGATGTTCACTCCAAGGTGAAGCCCTATGTGAGAGCCCATGATCTCAACGGCACCTTCCTGGTCAGTCAGCCCTCGCTGATGATCGGCAGGGATACCCGGGACAGTCTTCTTGAGCCGACTCAGGGATACAATATCAACTTTTTCAGCTCCATCACTCCTGAAGTGCTGGGCTCCAGTGCCACCTACTACCGTATGGAACTCAAAGGCAGCTATTACAAGAGCTTCTTTGACAAGTTCCTCATTGCATCGGTGGGGGCGAAGATCGGAACTGTTTCCACTTTCGGCGGCAGCGATGAAGTACCTCTTTTTGAACGCTATTTTCCGGGCGGCAGCAACTCCATCCGCGGTTTTGACTACCGTACCGTGGGCCCCGAATACAACAGGGAAACGGTGGGGGGACTCTCCATGCTGCTGCTGACAGCTGAAGTGTCACATGCCATCTGGGGCCCCATCCGGGGCGCTGTATTCTGCGATGCCGGCGGTGCCTGGGATCACGCTTATGAGATCGACTTCAGCAAATTCAACATCGGTGCCGGATACGGGTTCCGGGTCAAGGTGCCCTATCTCAATGTGCCCATCCGTCTTGACATTGCCTATCCCTTCCTGAACAATCAGAGGGGCGTGTCAAACAAGGTCAGGCTCCACTTCAATGTCGGTGCCGGGTTTTCCATTTGATCCACTTTTGTCTGTTTGAAAAGGAGTTATCCTTATGAAAGAATATCCCCCCACTGCTGAAGCGTTGATGGAAATACTTCATAAATTGCGTTCCCCTGAAGGATGTCCCTGGGATAAGGCTCAGACCGCCGGAAGTTTCGGCGCCTGTTTCGCCGGGGAAGCAGGCGAACTGCTGGATGCCATCGACCGCAAGGTGCCCGCCGATATCTGCGAAGAGTGCGGCGATGTGCTTATGAATGTCTTCTTTCAGGTCGTCCTTGCCGAGGAGCAGGGCGCCTTTACTCTTGAAGATGTGTGGCGCACCATCAACAGTAAAATGGTCCGCCGTCACGCCCACATCTTCGGCGACAGAAAAGCCGACACCCCTGAAGAGGTGGCTGCTCTCTGGCAGGAGATGAAAAAACTGGAACACAAAGAGGAAAAGCCCCTTTCTGTCCTTGACGGTGTGAAGCACTCCCTTTCACCCCTGAACCGGGCGGAAAAACTTCAGTCCAGAGCTGCCAAATGCGGTTTTGACTGGGAAAAACAGAGCGATGTCCTTGACAAGATCCGGGAGGAAACATGTGAGACCGCTGCCGCGCTCCGGGAAGGAGACGAGGAAAAGATCGACGAGGAATTGGGAGATCTGCTCTTTTCTGTGGTCAATCTGATCCGGTTCCGCAAGAGAGCCAACTCTGAAGAGCTGCTCCGGAAGGCTTCGCTGAAGTTTGAGAACCGTTTCCGCTTTCTGGAACAGGAACTTGCCCGGGAGGGGAAGAGTTTTGAAAATGTTTCCAATGAAGAGTTGGAGTCCTGCTGGCAGCGCGCCAAAATGGCACTGGCAAAGGGGCACCGGGCATAATGAAAAGAGGATCACACCCTTCTTCGCAGCTCCAGACTGTCAGCAGAACCGTTGATCCGGAGAAGTGAGAAATGGCCCCCGACGATATACGCTCCATAAATTCCGGATTCAACGGCAGCATGCTTTTCAGGCAGAAGTTCCTTTTCTGGGCAGTGACCGCAGCGCTTCTGCTGGTCTACCTCTGGAGTCCTTCGCTGCAGAGCAGTGAACTGCTCTTTGCCGAAAGCGCCCGTGAAATGGCCGCCCGGGGCGGTTATTTTCACAGAGTCTTCAATTTTGCTGTCACCTATGCCCCCCCCCACTTCCCCGGAATGTGGGGCTGTGCCCTTTTTATAAAACTTTTCGGGAACACTGAAATGGCTGTGCGTGTTCCAAGCGTGCTGGCAGCTCTGGGGACGCTCTATGTGTTCAGGAGCCTTGGCAGAACTCTTTTCGATGAAAAGAGTGCTGCCATTGCCTGCTGGATGTTGCTGGGGTCCGCCGGCTTTCTGATCTGGGGGCGCTCCGCTTCAGCGGAAATGGCGGGCACCATGACCGTTCTGCTGGCGGTCACATGGTTTCTGAAACTGGAACACCACAGAACATTTGCTTTTTATCTTTTCTTTTATCTCCTCTGTTTCGGGAGTTCCTTTATCAAAGGCTTCAGTGCCCCGTTCATGGTGCTGCTGATCCTGCTCCCCGTCATCTTCTCGGAAAAAAAGTGGAAGGATCATTTGAGATGGAACCATCTGGCGGCATTTTTTACCGGTGTGTGCCTCTATCTCGCCACTCTCTATCTCATACCCATTCTTTCCGGCGGCACTCTTTCTGCAGAGGGGACAGAGAGCCTTTTCGCCCGGGGCGTCAGGGAAGAAGCTGTGATCTGGTACCGGCAGCTCTTTAATTTGAAGGAAAATTGGTACAAAGGTCTCAGAGAAATGGTGATCTGGCTGCTGCCGTGGATCTTCTTTCTGCCTGTGGGCATCACCGGATTCCTGAAGAGCCGCCGGGAGTTTTCTCAGAGAAACAGCCGGATCTTCGCCGCCGTCTGCTGCACTTTTGTGCTTTATCTCTTCATTTTCAGCGGATCCCCTGCCGATATGTTTCCCCTGGTGCCTTTTATACTGCTTTTCTGTGCCGCAGGCTTCAGCAGCCGTGTGACGAAAGATTGGAACAGACTCTTTTTCACGGCGGCGTGGTATCTCTGCATCGTTCTTGCGTCTCTGGCACTTTGCTCCATCATCACCTATCCCCTCTGGGACAAGGTGGCGGATTATGTGCCCCCTGCCGCTCTGGTTTTCGGCCCCGTGGCAGCGGGAGTCATCTGCTGGTGGGCGCTTTTTATGGATCACACTGACAACAGTTCTTTTTCACGGCTCATGGGTTTTCCCCACTTTTTCTGCAGTGTGCTCTTTTCAGGTACGATCCTTTCCGGCTGTTTTCTGACCGTTGTACTGCCGGCTTACTTCAGTGAATGCAACACCGGGAAACGTTTTTTTCCGGAGTTCCGGCAGAAAGCGCTGGAAAGTCTCCCCGCCGGCATGCCTCTGCGGATCATGACCTACCGTACCACTGTTCCGGCGGGATATCTTTTTTACAACAATATCTCTGCGCCTGTGGAGCGGATCTCTGATGTGGGGGAACTGGTGAAAAAATACCCCGGTGAGAGGATCATACTCCTTATGAAAAACCGCAAAGAACTTCTGGATCAATTCGACCGGGAGTGCCGGAAATACAACATCGTAGCGGGAAAAGCGCTGCTGAGCGAAAAAAACGTGCGATGGACCCCTTCCGCCGTCCGGAACGACAAATTCGTCTCTTATTCAGTTGATATGCCATCAAAAAAATTACGGTGAGATCATGAAAATCGTTGCAGATAACAAGATCCCTTTTCTCAAGGGTGTGTTTGAACCTTATGCCTGTGTGGAGTATCTTCCCGGCAAAGCCATCGGCAGTGACGCTCTCAGAGATGCGTCGGCGCTCATTACCCGTACCCGGACAAAGTGCACTAAAGCGCTTCTTGAGGGGAGTTCCGTCAGGCACATCGCCACAGCCACCATCGGCTTTGACCATATCAATGTCAGCGAAGTGGAGTCCCTGGGCATCACCTGGAACAATGCTCCGGGATGCAACGCCAACAGCGTGGGACAGTATGTTTCATGCGCCTTGCAGACTCTGGGCATGGAACTTGAGGGGAAGACTCTGGGCGTTATCGGCGTGGGCCATGTGGGATCCATCGTCAGCCGCTGCGGCGAGGCTCTGGGAATGAAGGTGCTGCGGAACGATCCCCCGCGGCAGGAAAAGGGGGAAGAGGGATTCGTTTCTCTGGAAGAGGTGCTGGAGTCCTCTGATATCGTAACGCTCCACGTTCCTCTGGAACACCAGGGCAGATATCCCACGTTCCACATGGCGGACAAACGCTTTTTTTCAGCCATGCGGAAGGGGGCATTTTTCTTCAACGCCGCCCGGGGCGAAGCTATGGAAAGCGCCGCTCTCAAAGAGGCTCTCAGGAGCAGCCGCGTCAGCGCCGCCGTCATTGATGTGTGGGAGGATGAACCCGCCATCGACAGGGAACTGCTGGATATGGCACACATCGGCACCATGCACATCGCAGGATACTCCACCGACGGCAAAGCCAACGGTACCGCCGCTTCTGTGCGTGCCGTGGCAGAGGTGCTCGGGATCAGTGAGCTGAAAAACTGGCGTCCGGCACAGCTTCCCGACCCCCCGGAAGAAAAAGTCATCCCCTTTGTCTCTCTCAGTGAGACACTGCTCCACACCTACGACCCCCGGCGGGACAGCGGACTTCTCAAAAAGGATGTAAGTGCCTTTGAAGAGCTCAGGGGAGCTTACCCCGTGCGCCGGGAGTTCCACGCTTTTACGGTGACGGGAGCTCCTGAAAAGGAGAGAAAGATCCTGGAAAAACTGGGATTCAATATAGGATAATTTTACAAGCTAAGGACGGACGATATATATGGGTATTCTCAACTGGTACGTTTTACGGGGATTTCTGCTCTCCTTTTTCATGTCTATTTTCATTCTGACCTTTGCCATGACCGGAGCCAACCTTATCAAGATACTCGATCTGGTTTCCGAGGGGGCATCTGCATGGGCATTCTGTCAATTTGCTCTCTATATTCTGCCCATCATGCTGACCTATACCATTCCCTGGGCGGTCATGGTGGGCATCATGCAGGTTTTCGGACGTCTTTCTGCCGACAGCGAGATCACCGCCATGCGTGCCTGCGGTGTTTCCATCATGCAGATCGTGGCGCCTGTCATGCTGGTCACCGTGCTTCTGACCGGCGTCTGCCTCTATCTTCAGGTGGAGCTGGGTCCCCCTCTGCAGGGGCAGGCGAAGGGACTGTTGAAAAATGCGGTTCTGGAACAGCCCCAGGCTCTTTTTGAACCGGGCAGACAGATCAATCTTCAGAACACCCTCATCTACATCAATGACAAAGAGCCTTCCGGAAGGCTCCGGGGCATAGATCTTTATGTCCTGACCGGCAAGAACACCTACTCCCAGAACGTTTCCGCAGAGTACGGCGAGATCGCTGTCAATCAGGAGCAGAAAACTTTGACCTTCATCATGCACAACTGCATGGTGAGCAACAAACAGTCGGGCAGCTCCGGAGCGGTGAACCGTTTCTTTACCAAAAAGTTTGAGTTTACCTACGATTTCGGCAAAAGCAGCACCGCCCAGCGGGTGTGGGTCAGACCCAAGCACATGAAACTTTCTGATCTGCTGGGCAGGATCCGCATGACAAAAGAGCTGAACAAAGATACCACAGAGCTTGAAGTCGAGCTGAACCAGAGGATCGCATTTGCCCTTTCACCCATCTCATTTCTGCTGCTGGGACTCCCCCTTGCCATACGCACCAGCCGCCGGGAAACATCGGTGGGACTCTTTCTGAGTGTCATTCTGGCGGGCAGCTTTTTTATGGCCATCGTCATGTGCGAAGTGCTGACCAATCTGCCGAAGATCTATCCCCAGTACCTTCTGTGGCTGCCCAATATCCTTTTTCAGACGGTGGGGGCATACATGACCTGCAGGATTTCCAGAAAGTGAAGGGCCTCTCATGCAAAGCGGATATACAAAGTTCATACTGACACTTCTGACACTGGTCATTGCCGGTGCCGGATACTTTATCACCACCGCCCTTGACCGGCTCAGGGAGTCAAACTACCACCTGGCGGATACCATGAAAGAGATGAAAAAAAGCTCCTTTGTCTCTTCTCTGCCCGTTGCACAGGTGCAGAAAAAGAGTGAGGCGCCGCTCTCAGTTCCCACCATCGCCAATCGTGCCTTTTATGACCCCGCGGCAGAAACAGGCGGCAGGATCATCCGCGCCACTGAAGCTGAAGCGGGCAATCTGAATCCTCTGACCTCCAACGAAGCCATGGCGGTGGCGTTCAACGGTTACTGCAATTCAACTCCCGGCACCCGCAACCACGCCCATCCGGAGCAGTGGGAGCCCCTGATGGCGGAGTCCTGGCAGATCGCTCCCGACCGCAAGAGCTACCGCATCAAACTGCGCCGGGGAATTCTGTGGCACGATACGGTGGATCCCGACACAGGGAAAAAGTACACCAATGTGGAAGTGACGGCACATGACTTCAAGTTTTTTGCGGACGCGGTGAAAAACAAGGATGTGAACTGCGCCCCTCTGCGGGTCTACTATCAGTATCTGGACTCCATTGAAATACACAACGATTATGAATTTACCGTCAAGTGGAGCAAAGCCTATTACAACTCCCTTTCCGCCACTTTAGGCATGTCGCCGCTGCCCCGTCACTTCTATGCCCCTGAAGGAAAGTTCGACGGCAAAAAGTTCAACGACGATCACAAACGCAACCGGATGATCGTGGGTTGCGGCCCCTATATGTTCCATAAATGGGAAAAGGGAAGGCGGCTGATCCTGAAACGGAACCCCCTTTATTTCGGTATCAGATACAAGGCGGCGCCTTCCATAGACTATCTGGTCTTTGAAGTCATCAAGCACCCCAATACCCGCTTTCAGGCGCTGCTGGGGGGGAAACTGGACTGGCTGGGACTGCTGCCGGATCAATATATCAACCGCACCGGCACTGAAGAGTTCAAAACAGGTAAACTGAAAAAGTTCCGTTATCTGCTGCCCCAGTACAACTATATCGGCTGGAACCAGAAGAATCCTCTCTTTCAGGATAAGCGCGTCCGTCAGGCGCTGACCATGCTTGTGGATCGTGAAAAGATACGGAACGAGATCTACCGGGGACTTGCGGAAACGGCTGTTTCACCCTTCATGCCGGGGAGCGCCTTTCTGCCCGCAGACCTGAAACCCTTACCCTTTGATCCCCGGCGCGCTTCTGAACTGCTCCGTCAGGCGGGGTGGCGCGACACGGACGGCGACGGCATTCTGGATAAGGATGGACGCAAGTTCTCTTTCGCCATGATGCAGATCGCCGGCAGCTCCATCCAGCAGCGCATGATGCCCATGCTCAAGGAGTCCTTTGCCAAAGCCGGCATTGATATGAAGATCCGCAATGTGGAGTGGTCGGTCTATGTGCAGAATCTCAAAACCCGGAACTACGATGTCTGCTGTCTGGGGTGGTCAAGTTCTTTTGATCCCGACCTCTATCAGGTGTGGCACTCCTCCCAGATCGCCAACGAGGGGAGCAACCACATCAGTTACAGAAACCCTGAACTGGATAAGATGCTGGAAGAGATGCAAGTGACCTTTGACATGAAAAAGCGCATTGAAACAGGGCACCGCATCGCCCGTCTGCTTCACGAGGAGCAGCCCTATACCTTCCTCTTTTTCAGCAACTCCCTGACGGCTCTTTCGGGACGTTACCGGAACGTGAAACTCTTCCCCGAAGGGATCCCCGGCGACACGGTTTGGACTCCCGCTGACAAACAGCTCAAAGTTTCCGGACTGTAAAAAACAGAAGTGAAAAAAGTGCCGCAAAGTTCCATGATGCTTTGCGGCACTTTTTTCAGGCTTGCTTCCCTGCACAGGGGGCAGCAAGAAGTGATTTACTTTTCAGCGCGCTCCACGAAGAGCTGCTTTTTGTCATTTGCCACCTTGACGATGACACCGGTGAAATTTTCAGACTCAGCTGCGGCTCCGGAGGGAACGACTTCACATTGCAGCCATTCGTCATTGACATGAATGACCCAGCTGCCGTTGATGAAACGCACTTCGCCTTTCAGTCCGGTCAGAGCTTCATTGCCCGTTTTCATCTTATCCGGGGCGATCCAATGGTTGATGATCCAGGCAAGGATATCGCGCCACAGGATAAAGTGTAATCCCAAAATCGCTCCGTAGATCAGAAGACCGAGAAGCGTCAGCCAGATCCAGTTATTCACAGGAAGCCAATGGAGTATGAGCAATGTCATGGCCACATGGACCAGATAGGTGAGAAAGTCTCCGCCGAAAAAGAAGATATCAACCAGCAGAAAAATCGCACACAAAACCAGCACAGCCATTTCCCACGGCATCCCGAGGATGGAGTGGAGAAAGCCTTTTTCCGCAGCAGCGGCAGCGAGCAGAAACATAAAAAACTCCTTGTTATTTGTTGGCGGAATCGATCATGAGTCCTGCTGCCGAGTTGGGCAGAAAGACCTTGTCAGAGGCGTTCTGGGAAATCACTGAAAAACCGTCGATATACTTCTGAGCCAGCAGGATCTTTGCCGCTTCTTCTCTGGAGACAGTGCCTGAAGCGCAGAGAGCATTCAGATAATGGGCATCTGAAGCGGCGAGGAGTTCCTGGGCGCGGGCGGTTCCTTCAGCGCGGATGATGGCGGCCTCTTTCTCAGCCTGAGCGGAAATCTTTTTAGCTTCAGCTTCACCTTCAGCGATACTGATAACGGCGCGGCGTTCTCTTTCGGCATCCATCTGCTTGAGCATGGCGTTCTGGGTCTGGTCATCCACGTTCAGCTCCTGGATCTCAACCTTTTGCAGAGAGATACCCCACTTGGCAGAGGTTGAAATAAGTTCCGCGGTCACATTCTGAGTCAGGGAGGCGCGTTCAGAGAGCACCTGGTCAAGAGTCATGGAACCGATATTGGTACGCAGGGCGTTGAGGGCGATATCCACCAGAGAGAGGATCAAATTGTCCACAGCGTAGACTGCCAGCTGGGGATCCACGATGCGCCAGAAGATAACGGCATCTATATCCACCTTGACGTTATCCATGGTGTGATAGGTGCGGCTGTTGGTGTTGAGTCTCTGGTCAGAAAGTTCAAGGGCGCTGAAAGAGCCGAAACGTTTGTGGGCGCAGTTTTCGCCGTTGTAGGTCCACTCTTTTCCGTGGAAGACCTTGCGGCTTTCAATAAAAGGCAGGATAAATCTCAATCCGGAGTGCTGAATCCTGGAAAATTTACCCATTCTCTCAACAATGACACAGTGTGACTGGGGAATAATTGCAAAAAGTCCCATTTTTCAAATACCTTTCTTATGTTTTTTTATTGTGAGGCCACTCCGGTGGTTTTCCGGGAAAAAGCCTTGTTACTTCTTTTTCACAGGATAGGTGAACTTGGGGTCAACAGTATATTTTTTCAAATCAGAATTGCTCTTTCGCAGTTCGGTGATGATGATTTTGGCAATGAGTTCGGCGCCTGCCTTGTTGGTGTGAGAGCCGTCCATCTTGCCGGTGCCCCTGAGAGAGTAAAGTTCACCTGCCGCCTTTTCACCCATGGCTTCATAGATCATGCGCTGATTCTCAGCCAGCTCAAGGCAGGGCAGACCCAGCTCTTTGGCAACTTCGCGCATGGCCTGACAGTAAGGGACCCTGCCTTTGACAAAGGGGCCGTGCTTGAAGAAAACGACCTTGTTCTTTTTGGAACGGACGAGAGCCTGGTTGGGGGTCACAAAGATCATCTTTGCGCCGATGGCTTTTGCGTCAGCAGCAAAACGGCGCAGATCCTTTTTGTAGGTGGGGATATCTGTGGACTGCTTCTTGGGAGGGGTGTTATTGGCTCCCAGAGTCATGAAGATGTAATCCGGTTTGGATTTCAGCAGTTTCGCCCAGTCCCCTTTTTCAATGAAAGTCTTTGTACTTCTGCCGCTGATGGCGAAGTTCAGGATCTTCACATCTGAAGTGAAATAGTTCCCGATGAATTCTCCCCAGCCGTAGATGAATTTGTGTTCCATGCTCTTATCAGCTTTGACCTTTGCCATCTCTTTCGGGCGGAGTCCGGGATAACCCTGACAGGCGGAACTGCCCGCCAGAGCAACTTTGATCTGCGCCGGAGCAGCGCTCAGAACAAAAGCTCCCGGAAGAGCGGCGAAAAGACACATTTTCAACATTTTCAACATTTTCATTTTCAGACCTTTCTTTTTGTTGGAAAAAATGGATGTGTCTTTTTAATCTAACATTAAATTTTATTTTTGCAAGTAACACTTATAAAAAAAAACTTATTTTACAGACCGTCACTTGTAAATCCGTTCAATCGCGTCTATATTAACAGAAGTGCTTATCCGGCAAAACTTACACCCAAAAGGAAAATTTTATGAAAAAAACATTTTTTGTCCTCATGACAGCGGTGCTGGCGGCATTTACAGTTGCCGCCGCTCCCCAGGCGGGCGCGACCCGCTTCAACCCCAAACCGGTAAGTCCCCGTTACGCCAAAGTGGGGAAGACGCCTCTCCACACTCTTGCTCAGAAGGGCAAGGCACAGTGCGAGATCGTTCTGCCGGCCAAGAGCATTCCTGCGGTGAAATTCGCTGCCGCCGAGCTGAAGAGCTTCCTTGAAAAGATCATCGGCAGCAAGATTCCTGTGGTTCCCGCCCCCACCGGCAAAGGAACCGCCTTTCTGCTGGGTGCTTACGGTGCAAAGAGCATCAACTTCGATCTGAACACCATCGACCGTGACGGATTCATCATCAAAAGCGCCGGCAAAAACATCATCATCGCCGGAACCGATGACCCCAAGGCGCGTCCTGAAAAGCGTCTGGAAACCTACGAGCGGGGAACCCTCAACGGCGTCTACGAATTTCTGGAGCGTTTCGGCGGGGTCCGTTTCTACTTCCCCGGCGAAATGGGAACGGTCGTTCCCCGGAAAGCCGACTGGAAGACCGGTTCCATCGACATTGCCGACCGTCCTGACAGCCAGTACCGCCGCACCTACTGCGTCAACGTGAAAGCTCTGGGCGTCAGCAACAAGCTCATCACTCCCGGCAACATGAAGGAAGCTGATCTGAAGCGTCTTGCTGCCATGCGTATCAGAGAGAGTACGCTCCATATTCCCAACTGCCACGGACTCCGAGGACTTCAGCTTGTGAAGCGCTACGCAAAGACCAAGCCTGAATTTTTCGCCCTGCGCGCCGACGGCACCCGCCACGACGGATCACGGGTCATCCGCAAAGATGACGCCGACGGACAGCTCTGTTTCACCAACGACGAACTCAAAGAGATCGTCTATGAAGACGCCAAAGCCTACTTCACCGGCAAGGCGGCGACGACCCGGAACATCAGCCAGTGGAGCAGAAACTTCTTCTCCGGTCCCTTTTTCAACATCATGCCCAACGACGCCCTCTACCCCTGCCGCTGCGCCAAGTGCGTGAAAGTGCGCCGTGACAAAGATCCCAAAGCCACCGCCGCAGAGAAAAAACAGGCCACCAGCGACCACATCTGGAAGTTCAAAGCCGACATCGCCCGCCGACTTCAGAAAGAGGGCATCCCCGGTTACTGCACCATGATGGCATACAGCAGCCACAAACCCATTCCCTCCTTTGATCTCTGCTCCAACATCGTCGTCATGCTGGCTATGACCGGTCCCTGGAAAGAGTGCAACCCCGCCCAGGCCAAGGGGATCGAACTCCTGAAAGCATGGCAGAAAAAGCTCAACGCCAAAACCTATCTGTGGACTTACACCACCAAGATCGGCAACGGTCTGCCCTATGTCCCCTGTTTCACCCCCCGTTCTGTGGGCAGCTTCTTCAAAAAGACAGCGCCTTACAGCTTCGGCGCCTTCCTTGAAGCGGAACTGGATTTCTGGATCTTCAACTCCATGAACTTCTACGTTTTCGGCAAGACCCTCTGGAACACCGATACCGACGTCGATGCCCTCATGAAAGAGCACTTCCAGCTCATGTACGGCCCCGCCGCAAAGGAGATGGAGGAGTTCTACAACACCATTGAGCGCCACTGGGTCAAAGACATCATGGCAAACATCAGAGAGACCCCCGTGGGTCCCCAGGCGGTGCTGCCTTCACAGTTTGACCTCTGGAACAAGATCTACGGCCCCGCCGAGATCAAGCGCATTGAAGCTCTCTTTGACCGCGCCGAAAAGGTGAGCGCCAAAGATACCATGGCCAACAAACGCGTGAAGTTCATGCGTAAAGAGCTGTGGGGACCTGTCCTGCGGGGCATGAAGCAGTTCCACAAGCAGAACAACGACCGCTCCGCCTGGAACGTTTACCTCAACCCTGTCACCTCTCCCGTCACCATCGACGGCAAACTCAGCGAAGCCGCCTGGAAAAAGGCGGAAACCATCTGGATGATCCCCGTCAAAGGCGATGTGGCTGAAGTCCACACCCGGGTGAAGCTCCTCAGCGACAAAGATTACTTTTACTTCGGTTTTGAAAACGACGAACCCTTTACCGACAAGATGCTCTGCGCCCCCCGCAAGCGGGATGAGATCAACATGTGGCGGGACAATCTGGTTGAGATCTTCATCTCAGACAGTCACACCTCCAAGATCATGTACCAGTTCATGCTTTCCAGCCGGGGCGGTATAGTGGATCTGCGTAAATCCCCCGGATATCTTGACACCAAATGGAACTGTGCCATGGAATACAAAGCAGGCGTCGTTCCCGGAAAAATGTGGGTCGCCGAGGTGAAGATCCCCCGCAAAGCCATGCCTGAGATCAAAGGAAACAACTTTGTGATCAACTTCACCCGCGGACGCGTCCTTACCGATCCCAAGGCTTACAAGGTTCCCTACTACGCCTGGAGCATCTTCAAAAAACAGCAATCTGAATACTGCGGCACCGCCATTATCGGCACCCGTCCTGCGGTAAAGCCTGTGATCCGTGACGGCAAATTTGATGTGAAGGTCAGAGGCAACCGTTTTGCCGGAGCCTGGTACACCAACAAAAAGATCTTCATTGATGAAAAGGTCTTCCGCAGCTGCGGAAAATCTGTCCGCATTGAATCTGTGAAAGGCTCCGAGCTGGTGCGTCAGTTCATTCCCAAGGGCGCCATCAAGCCCAACGCCCGCTACCGTTTCTCCTACTTCGTGAAGCTGAAAGATGTGAAGGGCAAAGCCGGAAATGCCGCCGCAGGATTTTCCACTCAGATCCGTTTCGGGGGCAAAGGCTCCTCTTGGTTCCGTCCCACGAAACAGGCTTTCCAGGGCAGCACCGACTGGCGGCGTCTGGAATATGAATTCACTGCCCCTGCGGATCCCTGCTCAATTGCAAGAGCCTACATTGAGTTCAAGATTTCCGGGAACGCCACCGGGACCGCATGGGTTGATAATGTGGAAATAGTTGAAATTCCCGCAAAATAACATACTGACAAAAGAAATAAGGAAAAAGAAAATGAAGAAATTTTTTGCATTCATCCCTGTGCTGCTGATCTGCGCCGGATGTGCCGTCTGCAGCACCGCACCGCAGCAAGCGTGTCCCCCGAAATACACCGGTAAAAAGCTCAAAACCGCCTTTTACATCGACAAAGGCGCCCGGGGCGGCGGTGTTACCAATCTGGGACGCCTTCTGAGCTTCTCCCCCCAGATCGAAATGACCATGGTCAACGGTGAAGATCTGCGCAAAGGCGTTCTCAAAAACTTCGATATGATCGTCATGCCCGGCGGCTCCAGCCAGCTGGAAATGGAATCCATGGGACCTGCCGGTGTGAAAGCTCTTCAGGAGTTCATCCGCAACGGCGGTGCCTATGTGGGTATCTGCGCCGGATTCCACATCATGCTGAACAGACCCGAAAGAGCTCAGCTCGTGCCTTACACCTATATCCGTGAAGCGGTGGGTGCAAGAGGCGATGTGCAGATCGACCTTTCCAAAGAAGGCGCCAAAATTCTGGGCGTCAAACCCGGAAAACGCATGGTGCGCTACTCCAGAGGTCCCATTGCCAAAGAGGCAAAGTGGGCAAAAGGCAGCTGCAAGACCTATGCTCTTTACACCAGCAGCATTTCTCCTCTGGGCAGAGCCGGCAAGAGCTTCTTCAACACTCCCGCCCTCATCGCCGGAACCTACGGCAAGGGCAAAGTCATCGCTTCAAGTTTCCATCCTGAATACAAGGTTGAAACTTATGAACTTTTCGTCGGCATGGTCTACTACGCCACCGGTGTCAGGATCACTCCCCGGATCCCCGTTCCCGCCTGCCGTCCTCTGCGCACCATCTACTATGCCGGAGCCGCCGCCAAAGGTCACGTCCAGGCGATCCCCGAATATGTCGCTCTTGAGCGCTGCACTGCACTTCAGCTTTCCTCCAGCTTCGGCAAGGGTCAGCTTGATTACACCGACCTGCTGATCCTGCCCAACGCTCCTGCCAACTGGCGCGCCGGATTCCTCAAAGGCAATTGGATCTCCGTTTTCAAAGCCTTTATGGACAGAGGCGGCAGGATCATCGCTGCGGGTGACACCTGGAATTTCCTCCCCGCCCACAAGAATCTGACCCGCCTTCCGGCTGACGGATGCCTTGTGAAAGCGGCCGCGGAAGTTGCCGCAAAATAATTGAAGATCCTTGAAATAAAGCTGTTTCCGTTGAAAAAAGTTCTTGACAAACAGCTTTGCAAGGTGTATATTATAAGAATTATAAGTCGGTTCCGGCATGGATGTGGTATCTGTGCCGGAGGATTTACAAGTAATAACAACAGGAAAACAACAACAAATGGAAGAAAACAGATTCGAGACCGATTTTCTGGATTTCAGCGGAATGCCGGAAAGTTTCGGTGACCTTCTCGCCGCCAAGAGTGAGAGTTCAGAGTTCAACAAGGGAACCATCGTCAAGGGTAAGATCATTGAAAAGCGCGCCGACGCCGCTACCGTTGAAATCGGTTACAAGGCCCCCGGAATCATCCCCGCCTCTGAATTTCTGAAATACGACGAAGTGAATGTGGGCGATGAGATCGAAGTCTACCTCGAAGAGCTTGAAAACCGCAACAACGCCCCCACCCTGAGCCTTGAAAAGGCCCATGCCACCCGCGCCTGGGAGCGTATCACCACCGAATACGGCGAAGGCTACATCGTCAAAGGTTTCATGCGTCACCGCGTCAAAGGCGGTATCATGGTTGACGTTGAAGGCTTCTCCGCCTTCCTGCCCGGTTCCCAGCTTGATGTGGGTCCCGTGCGCAACATGGAAGACTACATCGGCAAAGAGTTTGATCTTAAGATCATCAAGATCAACCTCGACCGTCACAACATCGTCGTCTCCCGCCGCGAACTCCTTGAAGAGACCCTGAAGGGTCAGCGCAGCAAGCTGCTGAGCGAAATGAACGTTGACGACATCCGCACCGGTGTGGTGAAGAACATCGTTGACTTCGGTGCCTTCGTTGACCTGGGCGGCATTGACGGTCTGCTCCACATCACCGACATCTCCTGGAAGCGGATCCAGCATCCCAGCGAAGTGCTCCATGTGGGCCAGGAGCTGGAAGTTGTCGTCACCGGCATCGACCGTGACAAAGAGCGTGTTTCTCTGGGGCTGAAGCAGCGCACCTCCAATCCCTGGGACGGTGTTGCTGAGAAGTATCCCAAAGGCAGCCGCGTGACCGGTAAGGTCCGCAACCTGATGCCCTACGGTGCCTTCGTTGAGATCGAAGACGGCGTGGAAGGTCTGATCCACCTGACCGAAATGAGCTGGACCAAGCGCATTGCCAAGGCTTCTGACGTTCTGAACGTCGGCGACGAAGTCGAAGCAGTTGTGCTTGAGATCGACATCGACAGCCACAAGATCTCTCTCGGACTCCGTCAGAAAGAGCGCAATCCGTGGGAAGTTCTCGCTGAGAAGTATCCTGTTGGAATGCACATCACCGGCAAAGTCCGCAACATGACCAACTATGGTGCTTTTGTTGAGATCGAGAACGACATTGACGGTATGATCCACGTTTCTGACATGAGCTGGACCCGCAAGGTGAACACTCCCAACGAAGTTCTGAAACCCGGACAGGAAGTTGAAGTTGTGATTCTTGAGATCAATCCTGAGCAGCAGCGTATCAGTCTCGGTCTGAAGCAGGCTGAGGAAGATCCCTGGGCGAACATCGACAAGCTCTACAAGGTTGGCGATGTTGTGAAGGGCAACGTGACCAAGATCACAGCTTTCGGAGCATTCGTTGAACTTTCCAACAAGATCGACGGACTGATCCACATCAGCCAGCTGAGCCGCGACCACGTTGACAAAGTCAAAGACGTGCTGAAGGTCGGCGACGAAGTTGAAGCCCGTGTCATCAAGGTTGACACTGCTGAGCGCCGCATTGGACTTTCCATCAAGGCTGTGAACGAAACTCTTTCTGAAGCTGATCTGAAGGCTGCTGAAGAGATCTACACCACCGCCTGGAAGCCCGGCGAAGACATCGTGAACATGGGCGATGTGATGAAAGGCATGGACGAGCTGAAGCTTGACTGAGTCTTTTGAAGATATCAGAAACCGCTGTAACAGAATTGTTGCGGCGGTTTTTTTTAGTATGCGCGGCATGCGCATTGACTCGTCGGTGAAAGTCCGATACAGACCTTGTCAGTAGGAACTGTTAGCGAAAGCCAAGGGTGTCCATC
>JAFWBQ010000006.1 GCA_017507125.1 Lentisphaeria bacterium | reverse complement strand
GAGAGCACTTCAAGGACTTCAAGATGCTGCAGAGGGTGGAAATCCTTCCATACCACACCCTCGGAAAGCATAAATACGAGTCACTGGGATGGAAATATGAACTCGAGCACGTCCCGACGAACACGCCGGAACAGCTCGACAAGGCAATGTCCATCTTCAACGAATACTTCACCTGCGCAGTCCTGAACTAAAGTAAAAATGACTGTCATGAAAAAGAATGTTGCACTGGTGCTGTCCAGCGGCGGGCCGCGAGGATGGGCATATATAGGAGCCATCGAGGAACTGGTGAGTAGAGGTTATGAAATCACATCTGTTGCCGGAACTTCCATCGGATCTCTTGTAGGCGGCATCTATGCTGCCGGAAAACTTAATGAGGTCAAGGAATGGCTTTTCAATCTGGATGCATGGAAGGTATTCACCGGCAGATCGGCATTTTCCCCGGGAGAGTAGGGTTTTATGGCAAATCCGGTCTCTTTTCCGTTGTCGATGCAGACGATGGGTTTGATGATTTTGACGGTGCACAAATTGGCTTGGGATGCCGCCTGCGGAGCAGTGACAGAGGTTCGGTCATTATCATTTTTGACGATATTCTGCCATGAAGCACTGAATGAAAGTTCATAACTCAAAGTGTCGGAATTTGCTACTGTCAGTTCTCCCCCGGTGTGCCTTTCGGCGCTGCCGGACTGCTCAAGTATGCGGATGAAACTTGCGTCGAACTGAGGGGCGAAAAAGAATCCTCCGAAAGGACCGCTCAGACTTTGCAAGGCGGCAGTGCCCGATGAACTGAGATCCAGAGCCTGCCAGCCGATCTGAAAAAGATTCAGTCCGGGACCGTTTTTCCACGCCAGATAGTCGATCCCCATATCCCGCAGAGTGCTTTCACGGATCTCGTAAAGTGAAAAAGCCATTCTGATGTGGGGCGGCGGGCGGTCGATGTAACTTAAAAACTGGTAAACGTATGAGCTGTTGGAGGCGTTGTCTTTCCAGTAGATCTGATTGGAGTTGCTGTCGTATCCGTAAAGAGAGGACCAGGGACCGGCGTTGACAAGGGCGTTGACGATAAGATCCACAAGGACCTGTCCGGAGCGGTATTTCGGACGGTATACGCCCCGGGAGATGCCGGTCCCCCGGATCACATCGTTCCCCGGAGAAACATTGCCTGCGGCACGGTCCGCCATCTCAAGAAAAGCCGCCACATGGGTCATCATCTTCTCAGGGGTGGTCACACTGAGGATCTGTTCTCTGACTGAACCGTAAGCGTAACTGAAACAGCTGACCGAAGAGTTCATGTTGTACCGTTTCACCATGCCTTCCACAAAGGGAACGACATCGTTGGATTGGATGTGTTTCAAGGTGAAGATCCTTGAGACCATGTAATCCTGAGCATCATCCTGAACCAGTCTGAGAGTCTGTGTCGGAGGCGGCTGATCCGGCTGCAGGGGGGCTCCGCAAAGCCCCCCTGTTACTGCCAGCATCAGCAGCCATGGAGCAAAAAAGCATTTAACATCCATGATCTGCTGACAGACTCCTCAGAGAAAACCGAATCCCAGAAGCTGCATCTTGCCGTCTTTTTCACCGGTAACGACCTGAAACAGAGCCTGACGTTC
>JAFWBQ010000057.1 GCA_017507125.1 Lentisphaeria bacterium | reverse complement strand
CTTTTTCCCCCGCCCCAAACCCCACCCCCTTTTCCCAAACCTTTTTCAGTAACGCTTTTCATTTTTGAGTTCTCAAAAATAAAAAGCGGTCTGTAAAAGTTTTTTGTAAAAAAATTATTTTACCTACCCGTGAAGGGAACAAAGCCTTTGAGAAAATAAAAGGGAGTGCTGCGAAAAATGCGGCACTCCTTTTTTGTTTCTTGAGGTTATTCAGAGGGCGGTCAGTTTCAGATCTTTGATCTCAACTTTTTCCCCTGAAGTGCACTCCCTTTCAGGGGGATCGCCGCCTGAGCTTTCTGATATCCGTTGACTTTGGGGTCGGGATTGGCTGTGATGGTGAGAATACCGGAGTCGACTTTCACTCTTGCTTTTTCCGGATTGTACCACCCCTTGAAAGGAGCAGGGATCAAGTTGACCTCAGCGCCGAAACAGACTCCGGCGCAGAGGAGCAGCAGACAAAATACCATTTTCATATTGACGAACTATTCTTTCTTCAGCGGCAGACGATCCAGACCGGACGCCAGATGCCCCCCAGTCCGGCCTTGTCTTCAACACGCACAAGGAGCTGCTGGGAGCGTTTTTTCCAGTCAATGTTCTGATCAATACGGATGACGAAAGACTTTTTCCAGTCATCAGGATCCTTGAAGATCCGGGTGCCGCAGAGTTTACCGTTGAGGTAGATCCAGGCGGATTCATCCACGGCGCCGAAAGCCAGGTACACCTCTTTGCCTTTCCACCGGGCGGGCACATCAAGGGAGGTGGCATACCAGGCGTTGCCGTCGTAAGTTTTGAGTGTTTCCCTCAATTCGGGGGAAATCTTCAGTTTTTTGCTCTGCTGTTCCCACGGCGCATCCAGCCGGATGGGCCCCCACTTGTAGATCTGTTTGAAAGGCTGTTTCCAGACTTCGTTTTTGAGCAGTTCCTGTTTGGGGTCAATGGTAAAATACCAGATGAACCGGGCGGGGACTCCCTCCTTATAGGCGTTGAGCAGCGTTGCCAGCTGGATATTGGTCACATCGCCGTACTGTCCCTCAATGTGGTAAAGGTTGAAGAAACTCATATTGAGTTTATCCCAGTTGTCAATGCGGAACTTGAGCAGCGCCTTGCCGGTTGCAAATTTTTCCGCAGGCTTTGCGGTCAGGGCGCGCAGGGTCAGACGGCCGTGGAGATGGGCGCGTTTCAGCTTTTCAAGGCGTGCTTTCTGTTGAGGCGAAAGTTGGCGTTTTGCCCCCTCGTCAAGGAACTTTTCTGTGATATCGAAATCCTTTTCAAAATAATACTTGGCAATATCCCACATAAGTCCTCTGCGGAAATTGCCGTAGCGTCCCTTTTCCCGGATCTCTGCCCGGTTTTTCATCAATCTTTTCTCAAAGATCTCTTTGCGCCAGTACTCAAAGTAGCGTTTCACATCTCCGGCGGCAGCGCCGTAGGCGGAGCAGTACTCATTGAAGTGCTCTTCAAAGCTCCTTCCGGGATAAACATGGGCCCGTGCCAGAATGTAATCGGCAACACCTGTGGCATCCCAGAATCTGTGGAGCGAATCGTAGTCGGTGCCGAAAATACCGTTGCGGTATCCGATCTGAAAGAGTTCAAACATGCACTTTTCAAATCCCATGGGGAGTCCGGTGTTGATGTGCATATCATTGGGGCGCTGGAACATCATCTTTGCCCCCATCTTGCGCCACCGGGCATACTGGCCGGGAACAACATCCGCCTCCATCATGCCCGGAACGAATCCGATGATGATATTGGGTTCCACCCGGAACTTTTCAGGGGGGAACCGGTAGGGACCGTAAGCGTAGAAAGAGATCTTCACATCAGGATCGATCTTCCGCGCCTCTCTTGCCACGGCATTGGCAAAATAGATGTAGCGGTCGGTGAGATTATCGTCCCACTTCGCTCCGGGAGCGGGAGGGGAGTCCAGTTTGCGGCACTCTTTGCATTCGCAGAAGTCGGCGGAGTCATTCTCGCAGACGTTGATGAATGAAGGACGGGGCTTTCTCACCTTCCAGAGATCCACGATCTTTTTGACCAGAGCGGGGTTGGAAACACACATCTTCACCCGGTCGGGAGCGCCTTTGGGTTTTCTGACGCCGTCAACAAGGGCGAAAAATTCGGGATTGGTTTTGCCGTATCTGCCCCACCACTTTGTGAACGCGTGTCCGTAGGCGAAAAGGATGCTTTTCCCCTGGCGCATTTTTTTCAGCCACAGTTTGGTTTCCATATCCTGCCGGGCGAAGTCGGACTTGTATTTTTCCTGATAAAAGGCGGGAAGCTTGTTCATAGTTTTGGCGATGCCGTTGCGGAAAGAGTCAAAGTCATTGCGGAACCTGCGCTGGATCAGCTGACCGGGATCCCAGCTGAAATGGCCCTCTTTGAGTTTCAGCACCGGGGAAGGCGTAAAGACGGTGTCCATATCGCCGGGAGCGAGAAAAAGGAATCCCAGCTGTTCCTCAAGAAAGGCGTAGACCGCAGAAAGATCCCCTGTTTTGACCTGATGTGAAAGGATCTCTTTCAGATAGATCTTCTTTGCCGTCACATTGGAGTCACCATAGATACGGGTCTCATTTTTACCCACCTCCCACCGGGCCTCTTCGGATTTGAGCTGCACCCTGTCAGGTTTGCCGAAACGGAACGTGTACTTCCCCGGGGTCCCTTTGGAAACGATGGGGATCTCTTTTGAAGTCACCATCTTAAGATGGCGCTGAAGCTCCTTTGCCGCAAACTGAACGATGCCCGGTGAACCCTTGGGAAGAAGGATCTGGGCGCGTGAAGGATCAACTTCAACAGTACCGGCTGCCGCCGTCACTCCGGAAAGCACCAACAGAAAAAGCCAAATTTTTTTCATAAACATCTCCTTTTTTATTATGTTTGTTTAAACTCGTTCCGCTGCAGGCACCACGGGGCGACAAATGCTGCCCAGTTTCCGGAGAGCCTGAACTTTGACCACCGGGGAGTGATATTTTTCATTCCGGTTGACATTTTCATCAACAGGGATGGTAAAATCACTTTTCCAATCATCTGCCATATACACATTTTTTCTGCCGGCATACTTTTTTCTCATGATTTCATACAATAACACCTCCCTGATGAATTTACAAGAATGTTTATGAAAAAAAGCCCCAAAAGCCTTTTCGCCGTTTGTGACTGCGGCCTGTATTTTTATGACTTTGCCCGCAGTTTAAAAAAAACTTCCCTGATCTGTGTCAGTGAAGTGCACCCCAAAAGTTGGACACAACCTTTGAGGTGCATTTTTTATGAAGAAAGAACACAGAACAAACCGTCGGTATAGTGCAGAATTCAAAATACGTGCTATATTAGATATGCGGACTAATCATCTTGGATACAATG
>JAFWBQ010000056.1 GCA_017507125.1 Lentisphaeria bacterium | reverse complement strand
GCACCGAAGAGGATGAATCCCACGATGATGAAGATGGTCATCACGCCCCAGAGACGGTAGAAGGCAAGACGGCGGGCAAACATGAAGCAGATGATCATGAGGATGGCGCCGATACCGACGAATCCGAATGCGGGGATGCTCAGAACGATCTGGTTCAAGGCACCGAATTCAGAAGGTTCGTAGAACTGTTTCCACAGCAGCATGGTCACAAGACCGGAGATCACTGCGGGGAGATAGTAGATCATACGGAAGAGCAGTTTGCCTTTGGGAACTTCCTGAAGCAGCACTGCCAGGATCATGGGGGGCAGGAAGGTGAGACAGATGACCAGCATGGAGTAGCGGAACGCGTTCCAGATGGAGCTCCACCAGTAGCTGTCAACGATCAGGTTGCCGAAGTTGTCAACACCCACCCAGGCGGATTCACCGATGATCTTGTAGTCCTGGAACGCCATGACTGAACCCCGCGCCAGAGGCACATACTGCCACATGAGAATGGTCAGCACGGCAGGGATCAGAAGCACATAAGCCCAGAAGTGACGGCGGAAACCCCAGGTTTCCTGTTTCACACCCAGAATGCTCTTGGGCGGAGTGAAGATACGGAAGATCTTCCGGAAGACGAAGAAGTAGGCAATAAGAATACCCGCCAGCACACAGCAGGCGATGACACGGCGCTTGGTGCGCTCGGCATCGGTGATGTCGCCGATCATCAGCTCGTTGGCACGGGCCTCAGCCTCGCGGATGATCTTGCGGAGCTGTTCGATACGGAGTTTGGGTTCACTTGAAAGTTTGTCGGTCAGAGCCATATATTCAGCAACCTGAAGGGGGTTGGACATCTGTTCGTAAGCGAAGTTGGAGTTCTTGCCGTAGGGTTCAGGACGGCCGGTGGCAAGAGCCACCTCATAGAGTTCAAGGATCTCTTTGGGGGAAATACGCAGCAAATCCCCGTAACCGAATTTCTTCAGGTATTTGGGCATGACGAACTGTCCCATACCGCCTTCTACCATGACCTGAGTACGGACACGCTGTCCGGCTTCGCTTTCGCGGTGGAACATATACTCCCATGAGGCGTCGCGGATCACAGGATTTTTGACGCCGGCAAACATACCGAACATACCGCAGTTCAGCTCACCGCCCCGGTGACGGACGCCCTTTTCATCAGGATAACCCATAGGAACGGGAGCCATGCCGTAAATTTCGGGGTTGAAAGTGGAAAGTGTACGCTCGTTGATGTAGGTCATATGGATACCGATCTCACCATTGCTCCACTTGTTGCTGGCGCGGGATTCCTTGTAAGCGTATCCGCGGCGGACAACGCCTTTTTTGTCGATCCACTTTTCAGCGGAAAGAGTGGTGTAGTAGTCAAGAGCGCGCAAGCCTGCTTCGGAACCGAAGGAGCAGCGCCATTTACCGGTGTCTTTATCCTGTTCCATGACTTCGCCGCCGGCACACCAGAGGAAGGTGATCCAGTACCAGGACTCGGTCTTGCCGCGCCCCAGCAGAATACCGTAGATACCGTTGCCGGGGTCGGAGATCTTCTTACAGGCGTCAAGCATTTTCTCCCATGTCCAGTTGGCATCGGGATAGGGGATCTTGTGTTTGTCAAAGAGGTCTTTGCGGTACATCAGCACCTTGCCCACCGGGGTCCCGCCCTGAGGGATGGTCCAGAAGTGCTCTTTGCCGTCGGGGCCGAGACGCTTCACCACGGGCATGACTTTTGGATGGATACGCTCTTCAAGAAGCTCCTTGCGTTCAGCAGGAGTCAATGCTTTGATGAACTCATCCAGAGGATAAAGGAAGTTGTTGCTGATGTAGTTGTCGGATTTACGGAAGTTGATGTGCAGCACATCGGGAGCCATGTTTCCGGCGATGGCAAGAAGGTCATTTTCCACACCTTCCACCCGGATACCGGAAAAGGGTTTCAAGCGGACTTCAACGTTGTCCCAGTTGAATTTGCCGTACTTTTCAGGGCTCTTTTTATATTTGGCGGCGTACTTCTTTTTGAAACGCTCCGGAAAGTTTTTCACGAAGTCGTTGACGATGGCGGCATTGGCGCGGTTGTTCACGTCTGTACCGGTTGCGTTGGGCAGACCGTCAACGGTCAGCTCAATAATGGTTTTGCCGCTCTTGGGATCGGTAAAGACTCTGCCCGCATTCAGCGGGGAAAACAAACACAGCACGAAAGCTGTCAGAATCCCTCCCAGCATTGTGATCTTTTTCATTCCTTTTTGCTCCTGTTTTTTATATTTATTGCCATATTTTTTCAGAATTTACCGTAAAACACCACTGTCAGAATAATAAGCAGGATACCATTGTAGATAAAACTGTCAAGCACATCCAGTGCCCCCCCCATGCCGGGGATGTAGCTGCCGGAGTCCTTGATGCCGCAGCGGCGCTTGAGAGCGGATTCGGTCAGGTCACCGAAAAAGCTCCCCACTGCCAGAACCACACCTGCGGTGACGCACCACCAGAGTTTCAGGTCGCCCCACCAGTGGAAACAACAGGCAGCAAGAACGGTCAGGATCATGCCGCCGAAAAAACCCTCCCAGGATTTCTTGGGACTGACAGTGGGAGCGATCTTATGGTTGCCGCCGGGAAGAAATTTGCCGGAAAGCATACCGAAAATATAACCGCCGGTGTCCATGGATTTGGAAACAGCTATGAGAAAGAGCATGGCGGAAACCTGTTTCCCCTTGAAGATGCCGAGCATTTCAAAAGGCAATGTCAGCTGCCAGCAGTTCACAGCCGCCAGAAGAGGCATACCGAAGCCCAGCAGCACACCCGCTGACCCGATGAGCCTTTCAAGAAATCCCTCTTTGCGGCATATCAGCGCCAGAGCCGGAATCACCAGCAGCACCGCCAGACCGGCAATACTCAGATCTATGACACTGCTCAAAGAGAGCTTTTCAAGAAGCATATTAAGATTGAGAGTACCCAGAGCGAGAACTCCCGCCACGGCACCGGTCACTTTCGGGAAGGTTTGTATATTGATGTTTCTGACCATGGCGGCCGCTTCATAGACGGCCACTCCCAGCGCCAGGGGGGCGATGACGGTGTAGATGTAAAATCCGCCCTCTTTCCAGCAGAAGATGGCGGCGCCCAGAGCAACGAGAAGAGGAAAACTGATGAGACGGTACTTTAACATGACAACTCCCAGAAGTTTGACTCCACTGCGGCACAGAACGCGTGGTAAACGGGCAGATGGAGTTCTTGAATTTTATAGGTTTCACACTCAGGCACGCAGATGGAGACATCGGCGTACTTTTCACATATTCCGTGACGATTCCCCGTCAGAAGAAAACTTTTGATCCCTTTGACCTTTGCCACCATAAGCGCCCGGCGCAGATTGACGGAGTTCCCCCCCGTTGAAATGGCAAGGAAGATATCATTTCTTCTGCCCTGCGCCCAGAGCTGCTGGGCAAAGTGGTCAAGAGGCTCCCCGTCATTGAGCCATGCGGTATTCAATCCGGGGTGGGAAAGGAGCGAAACGGCAGGCAGCCCCCCCTGAAGTTCAGAGGCAAGGCAACTCCCCTCTTCACCGAAAAGTTCTTTGAATGTCTGTTTGTCTTTTTCTTCCAGAGCGCGGCGGGAACGGAATCCTTTGAGCAGTTCGCCGCAGATGTGATCGGCATCGGCGCCGCTGCCGCCGTTCCCGGCAACGAAAAAGGTTCCGCCCTGACGGTAGGCTCCGACAGTGGAGCAAATCAGTTCTTCAAGAGCGGGAAGACAAACTTCAAGAGCGGGGTAGCGCTCTTTAAGTTCTGCCAGTATTTGCTGCTGCTGTTCCATGATCGTCTCTTCCTTACAGCTCAATAAACAAAGAGGATCTCTCTGTATTTGGGCAGCGGCCATGCCTTGTCGTCAAGGACCCCTTCCAGAGCATCGGCACTTTTGCGGGTGGCTTCAAGGGCGGAGATAATGGCGGCGCAGTCATCTTTGCGGAGTGCTTTCTCAAGAGCGATGCAGTTGTCTGAAAGCAGATCCAACCCTTCGCCCAGAGCCTTGACGCTCCGTTCCATGGCGCGTTTTCCGGGACGGTTGCCCAGAGCGTTCAGAGTTTCGGCGGCTCTGCCGAGTTCGATGGAAACGGCAGGCAGAATGGTGCTGCGCGCCATTTCGAGTCCCACCTCGCCCTCAATGCGGATCTTCCGGCGGTACTCTTCCAGAAAGACTTCATAACGGGAGTCCATTTCCTCTTCGCTCAGCACGCCGTACTGCGCCATAAGTTTTTTATTTTCCTCATACTTCAGGGGTTTGAGCGCCTCAAGTGTGGAGTTGAGATTGATAAGGTCCCGTTTTTCAGCCTCTTTTGCCCAGGCGGCGCTGTAATTGTCGCCGTTGAAGATCACCCGCTTGTGGGCGCTGTAAACCTCTTTGAGCAGTTTCTGAAGCTTTTCATTGAAATTTTTCTTCGGGAACTGTTCCATTTGTTCCGAAAAGTAATCCAGAGACTCTGCCACGATGGTGTTGAGCATCATGTTCACACCGGAACAGGACTGACTGGCTCCGGGGGCACGGAATTCAAATTTGTTGCCGGTAAAGGCAAAGGGACTGGTCCGGTTCCGGTCGGTGGCATCCCGGGGGAGCACAGGGAGCGTATCCACGCCGATCTTCATGCGTCCGGGCTTGCCGCTTTTTCCGGCGGGGAGACCTGCTTCAAGACTTTCAAGGATGTTCGTCAGCTGCTCACCGAGGAAGATGGAGGTGATGGCAGGGGGCGCCTCATTGGCTCCCAGACGGTGATCATTTCCGGCGGCGCCGGTGGTGGTGCGCAGCAGGTCGCTGTGGAGATCCACTGCCCGGATGATAGCGCAGAGCGCCGTCAGGAAGAGGGCGTTTTCCTCAGGATTTGAACCGGGATCCAAAAGCTGTCTGCCGTCGCATGAAATGGACCAGTTGTTGTGTTTTCCTGAACCGTTGACCCCGGCAAAGGGTTTTTCGTGGAGCAGACAGACAAGTCCGTTGCGTTCGGCGACCTGACGGAGTATTTCCATGACCAGCATATTGTGATCCACCGCCAGATTCTGTTCTTCGTACATGGGCGCCAGCTCAAACTGTGCCGGAGCCACCTCATTGTGGCGGGTGCGGGCGGGGATGCCCAGTTTCCAGAGCTCCTGCTCCACTTCGCTCATGAAATTGAGGACCCGGGGACGGATGGCGCCGAAATAGTGATCTTCAAGCTGCTGGTGTTTCGGCGGGGGGGCGCCGAAAAGGGTGCGCCCCGTCTGGAGCAGATCCGGACGCTGGAAATAAAAGTTCCGGTCGATGAGGAAATACTCCTGCTCTGCCCCAAGTGACAGCTGCACATTGCAATCCTCCTTGCCGAAACAGCGCATGAAGCGCTTCACGGCGCTCCGCAGCGCCTGTATGGAGCGCAGAAGAGGGGTCTTGCGGTCAAGGGCCGCACCGGTATAGGAACAGAAGGCTGTGGGGATGCACAAAGTGGCTCCCTGGGCGTGGCGCTTGATGAAGGCGGGACTGGTGGGATCCCACGCCGTATAACCTCTTGCTTCAAAGGTGCAGCGCAATCCTCCGGAAGGGAAACTTGAAGCATCAGGTTCGCTCATGATCAGATTCTTGCCGGAAAAGGCCATGATCGCCCTGGCCATGCCGGAGCCTTCAAGAAAAGCGTCGTGCTTTTCAGCGGTGCCCCCCGTAAGAGGCTGGAACCAGTGGGTAAAGTGAGTGACTCCCCGCGCCATTGCCCACTCTTTCATGGCATGTGCCACGTCGCCTGCGATGGCAGGATCAAGAGGAGCGCCCTCAGTAATGGTCAGCAGGAGCTTTTTGGCAGTTTCTTTCGGCAGATACTGTTGGATCGCCTCACCGCTGAAAACATCTTCACCGTAAAAAGAGATATCGGTGCTTTTGGTGGGTGCCGGGCCGGGAACGGGCCGGGAAGCGACCGTATTGATCGCGTAGATCCGGTTGTTGCTGCTCATAAGTTGCTGTGACTCCTTTGGGAATTTCGTTATTCTCTATTTTCAGGGGGGGGAGACACAAGGGCCCTCCCGCAGAAAAAATGTTTCGTCCTTATAATATAACCACCAATTCTCCTTTTTACAAGTTTACCTCTTGAAAAGAGTCTTTCTTTCGGAGAAAAAAACGATTTTTTTTCTTAACACGGCACCGTGGCGCTTGCCTTTAGCTCTTTGTTATGATATATTTTCTCTGAGTCAATTTCAAATAGTCATTCAAAAATGTTGTCAGCAAATTATCGTTCAAAGGTTTTTTTTTGAAAAGAGGGATGAAAAAAATTCTGCTGTGGCTGTTTCTGGCTGCGGTGGTTCCGGGGGCTGCCGGGGAAGAGGTGATAACCTACCGTTTTCAGGCGGGTATTCCTCTGCACTGCAGCAGTTCTCTGCGCCGTCTTGAACAGTTTCTCAAGGAGCTTTTCCCTAAAACGCCTTACAGAAAAACCCCTCTGACCATTGACATCACAGGGGGCTCCGGCGCTTTGGAGGCCCCCGAAGGCGCTCTTTTTGAAGCCAACCGGTTCCGGATCGAAAGAGGGGATCTGGAACTTCTTTCGGAAGCAGGCGGCGCCATGCTCCACGCCCATGGCAA
Organism: Lentisphaeria bacterium; assembly: GCA_017507125.1. GTDB lineage: Bacteria > Verrucomicrobiota > Lentisphaeria > Victivallales > Victivallaceae > UBA1784. The sequence continues at coordinate 40,621 of JAFWBQ010000056.1, read as the reverse complement.
AGCCCCCGCCGGATACCGTCTGCCCCTCTTTCTCTGCGGCGCGTTCCGGCACCGTGAACGTGCCGCCGGAGTGGAGTGCCGTTTTCTGGGCAACAACCGCCGTTTCAACACAGCAGAAGCTCTGCTGCGGGCAGGTTTTGTGCCTGACTTGAAGGTGCTTCTGACCCACGTTCCCGGTGAAAGGGATAAGATCGGCAACCAATGGTTCGATGACCATGCAAGGCTGCTTTTTGAAATGCTGCGGAGCAAAAACTTCAAGGGGGGACCCGAAAAGCTGGAGAGCGCTGCGGAACAACTTCTTGCCCGTCAATTCAAGGTCGAAGAACTCCGCCCCATGATCTGGGGGAACTTCAATCTGCTGCCCCCGGAACTTGCGGCACAGCAGCTGCAGACCATGCTGACGCTCCAGCTGCCCAAACTTGACCACATGAACCAGCCCAACGGCCTCACTGAAACGGTCACGGCCTCCCAGCTGCCCTCCAAATTGCAGAAACATCCTCTCAGAAAAGAGGTGTGTTCAAAGTTCGCCTCTTCGCTGTTCCGGAAGGGGGCGGGACTGCCCGTATTTTTCAAAGGGGCGCTCCGGAAACTCCATGATGCAGTCCGGCGGCTCGGTGCGGATCCGGCAGCGGCACCCGCCTTCAACGCCGCCCTTGCCCATCTGGATCATGTCAGAAAAGAGTATGCTGACAGAGCCGCGTTCCTTGACCATCTTGAAAGCAGGAGCGACTTTCCTGTAAGGATGCGGCAGAGAAGTCTCCGCGCCAATGCACTTCCGGCGGGGATCGCCGCCCCGGAGTGTCAGCGGTTCCTTGAACGCATGGAAGAGTACTACACCGGATTCTGATAACTTCTGAAAATATGGAACGGACAAATCATGGCTGAAAATAAAAATCATCTGCGGAAAATCTGGATCCCCGGCCTCTGTGTGGCGCTTCTGGCAGCCATCGCCGCCTTGAGCTATCACTGGTGGGCGCCCCGGATCAGCCGGGGTGCCGGGGGATTTTTCCGTCCCTATCTGCGTCTGGCACATGCGGGCAACGCCGCTTTGTCGGATCAGACGCTGCTGCTCCACGACCGGATCACTCTGGCACGGGAGATCGAAACGCTCCGCCGCCACAACGCGGATCTTGAAAGCCGCAGCGGACTGGCACAGGCTCTCCTTGAAGAAAACCGCCGCCTCAGAAAATATCTCAACCTTCCCGCTCCCAGAGATTGGAACTATGTCCACACCGAAGTGCTCCTCAGGGATCCTTTTGCCTGGCAAAGCTCCTTCACCATCGCCCACGGCGCCCGCCACGGCATTGCTGCAGGGGATGCCGTCATAGAGATCCGTACCCCCGGCGTCCGCAATCTGGTGGGCGTCATCGGCAAAGTGGAACCCAACCGGGCACAGGTGCTGGTGCTGGGGAACCGTTCACTGCGTCTTTCGGTGCGTATCGGGAACAGCGGTACCGTAGGATTCCTCAACGTCAGTGAACGCGCTTCCACAGTCAGTGCGGTTCCGGTGGGGCTGCTCCCCGGTGACTATGTTTTTCAGCGGGGACAGGCGGTGACCACCACCGGCTTTGAAAGATCCATCCCCGCCGGACTCAAGGTGGGAGAAATGTCCTCTCTGGATTCCACCGGGGAATTTTTCGCAGGTGACACTCAGAAATCCGGATTCGTCAAGCTGACCACCAACTACAATGCCCTGCGCTTTCTGGTTGTTATCACGGGTAAAAAAGGAACGCTCCCTCTCACTGACACAAAGGCGGTGAAAAAACCATGATGAACATCTTTCATGGCATTGCCGCACTGCTTTTTGCTCTGCTGCTTGAACTCTTTGCCGGGAACTGGTATGTGGTGGTCCCCTTCAGTTTATGCGTACTGAACAGGATCACGGCAAAGTTTTCCCTGCCCTGCGTTTTTCTCTGCGGCTTTCTCACCGGCCTCGTCCTGGATCTGATCTACTGGCGGATCTATCCCGGATCAGCGCTGGCGGCGGGATTCACAGTGCTGGCGGTGCGGATGATCGCCGACAGATCAAAAATCACCAATACGCTCTTCAGCGCCCTTTTCAAAGGCGCCCTCACCGGCGTGCTGGCGGTTTTTCTTATGGCGCTTTTCAACGGATATGCTGACAACCGCAGATTTCCCTACAAGTATCATCTGCTGACCTCATTCTGCGGCGCCGTCATCTTTCAGGCAATGATTTCCCCCGGAACCGGCGGCGACAAAAATGAACGGGGAGTCCCCCGGGAAAAGAAAGAGTCCGGGAAAAGCGCCCCCCGCAGTTCCGGAAAAAAGGGGAGCGCTGCGGTATCACAGGGTAGAGAACGTACACGAAAAAGGAAATAAACAAAGTCATGGCAAACAGCAGAAAAAAGAGTAACGACTCTTCCGCGCCCTCACCGGCGACAGAAAAGCTCCAGCTCCACACCCGCCTTCTTTTTCTGGCGGTGGTGTCGGGCATACTCTTTGCCGCCATCATCATCCGGCTTTACCAGGAGCAGATCCTTTCTTCGGAGGAGCGGCAGGAGCGGATCATCACCCAATCGGTGAAACGGATCCGCCTCCCCGGAAGGCGGGGAAACATCCACACCTCTGACGGCGTCCTCATTGCCGGCAACACCGGCACAAGACAGCTTCTTTTCTTCCCCGAAGAAATGCGTAAGCGCAAGTACGAAGAAACCCTTGACCACATGCTCGACACGGCCTCTTTCATCGCCCGCTCCATAGGCAGACCCAATCCCCTGACCCGGCGCAAGATCGCCCGTCATCTCTATACGCAGCCCGCCATGCCTCTCACCGTTTTTGAGGATCTCACCCCTCTTGAGGCGGCAAGAGCCATGGAGTGCGCCAACACCATCGACGGCGTGGAACTGGTGGGCGCCGATGTCAGAAGTTACCCCCGTGGAGAGTTTGCCGCCCAGCTCATCGGCTACACCGGCAGCGCTCCCGCCGCCGCCTCACACGACCGCAAGGAGTTCAATCTCTATGTCCCCGATGTCATCGGCAAGCAGGGCGCTGAACGCGCCTTTGACTTTCTGGGTGAAAATGAATCCACCATCAGGGGACTGCTGGGCGAACCCGGCCACGCTCTGATCCGCGTCAACAACAGGGGGCACGCCATCAACCGTCACATCGGCAGGGATGAACCCCGTCATGGGAACCACATCTTTCTCACCCTTGACTACCGTGCCCAGAAACTTGCCCAGGAGCTTCTCGGCTCCCGCCGGGGTGCCTTTGTGGTCCTTGAAGCCTCTACCGGCGCTGTCATTGCCGCCGCCTCCTCGCCCGGCTACGACCTGAGCCGTTTTTCCCCTTACATTCCTGAAGAGTACTACCGGCAGCTCCTTGCCGATCCGGGGAAACCTCTTCTCAACCGCGCCATGCAGGGGGTGTACACGCCCGGTTCCATCATGAAAGTCCTGGTGGCTCTTGCCATGCTCAACAACGGACACGATGCCGCTGAACTTATCAACTGTCCCGGATATGCGGTCATCGGCAGAGAAAAGATCCGCTGCGCCAGCCGTTACGGTCACGGAGATCTGGATCTGTCTGATGCCATCAAGCACTCCTGCAACACCTACATGATCCGCGGTACCGCCGCCATGAAGATGGAGGAGATCGCCAAAGTGATGCAAGCCGCCGGTATAGGCCGCCCTACAGGGATCGAAATTGAGGAGCGGCGGGGACTGCTCCCTTCACGGGAAGCCAAGGCGAGACGGTACCGGGGATGGGAAAAACGGTGGACAGCTTTTGACACAGCGTTGATCTCCATCGGTCAGGGCATGGTCATGGTAACGCCTCTTCAGGCGGCCAACATCGCCGCCGCTTTTGCCAACGGCGGTGTCTGGTACAAACCCCACCTTCTCGACCGGGTCACGGATCAGCTGGGGAGACAGCTGATGAAAACGACGCCGGTGGAGGGGGGCAAGCTCCCCGGTTCACCCCAGAACATCGAATTGATCCGCCGCGCCATGTTCAAAGTGGTCAACTCCCCTGACGGCTCCGGCAGACGGGCGCGCCGGGCGGGACTGGAAATATGCGGCAAGACAGGCTCTGCCGAATCCGGTCCCCGGGAGAACCGTATCGTCACCACCTGGTTCATCGCCTGTGTGAAGTATAAAAACAAGACCTACGCCTCAGCTCTGGTCTATGAAGAGGGCCGTTCAGGGAGTTCCGACTGCGCTCCCCTGACGGGAGCATTTTTTGAACGTTATCTGTTGAACAGAAAGTGACATATCTATGGATCCGCAAAGAAAAAATGTTGTTATTCTGGGAGCCTCCGGCTCTGTGGGGAGTTCTGCTGTCAGGGTGATCCGGGCGGCGCGTGAAAAGTTCCGCATCACCGCCATGAGCGGTTACAGCCGCATGGAGGAACTTGCCGCACTCTGCCGGGAGTTTGAATCTCCCTGTGCCGTCGCCGCCGACCCGGCACGTTATGAGGAACTCAAAGGACTTCTCCCCGGCACAAAGTGTCTTTCAGGTATTGAAGGCATGGCTGAAGCCGCCGCTGCCCCCGAAACCGATATACTCCTCTGCGCCGTGGCAGGAGCAGACGGACTGCTCCCTGTCATCGCCGCCCTCAAGGCGGGGAAAAAGGTCGCCATCGCCAGCAAAGAGGTGCTGGTTCTGGCGGGGGAACTGGTCATGAAACTCGCCCGCCCCGGACAGCTTCTCCCTGTGGACAGCGAACATGCAGGCGTCTGGCAGTGTCTTGAACGCTGCGGGGAAAAGGAGGTGAAAAAAATCATCATCACCGCCTCAGGGGGACCTTTCAGGCTGAGGGAAAAAGAAAAGATCCTCAACGCCACGGTGGAAGAGGCTCTGCGCCACCCCACCTGGAACATGGGGAAAAAAATCACCATCGACTCTGCCTCCATGATGAACAAGGCTCTGGAACTTGTTGAAGCCAACCGTCTTTTCAAAGTCACGGCCGACCAGCTGGGGGTCATTGTCCATCCTCAATCCAAAGTACACGCCATGGTGGAACTGATCGACGGCTCTCTTCTGGCGCAGATCGCCATTCCCGACATGCGTCTGCCGGTGGCATGGGCTCTGACCCATCCTGAGCGGGGCGCCTTTGATTTTCCTCCCTACGACTGGGTCAAGGGGGGTGTCATGGAGTTTTTTGAACCTGACACAGAGAAGTTCCCCTCTTTCGGATTCGCCGACGCCGCCATGAGAAAAGGAGGGACGCTCCCCGGAGTCATGAGCGCCGCCAATGACATTGCCGTTGAAAGATTTCTCAACCGTGAAATTCCTTTCGGGGGCATCTGGAAAATCATCGGCAGAATGATGGAGTCCCACAAGGTGCTTTACAACAGCACTCTTGAAGAGATCCTGGCTGTCGACAGGGAAACACGCATAAAGGCGCGGGAGATAAAGTTATGAAAAAGTTTTTCCGCCTTTACTGGCGCAAACTCCTTTTGCTTCTCTGCCTTTTTGCCGCTGCCACCCGGATCACTCATCTTTTTGCGGCTCTGGACTACGATGAGATTTGGACTCTGACCTACTTTTCCACCAAGGAGTTCAAAGCCATCTTCACCGAACTTGCCCTGCCCAACAACCAGCCTCTGAACTCGCTCTTTGTCAAATTCGCTGTTTTGGGGGGATTGCCCTTGTGGGGTATCAGGCTTCACAGCCTGATTGCGGGGTGCCTTGCCGTCATGCTCATGGTGCCCATCGGCATCAAGCTGGGCAGAAGCCGGGGAGCCGGCTTCTGGAGCGCCCTCTTTCTTTTGTGTTCGGCACCTGCGGCGGCATATTCCCAGCTGGCACGGGGATATGAGTTGCAGCTTTTTCTGCTGCTTCTCTATACCTGGGGACTGCTCTATAATCGGGAAAAGAAATTTTTCATTCCTTCCCTCTGCGCCGTGGCGGCGGGGGGGATCATGAGCATCCTGACACTGCCCACATCGGTGATCTATCTCGGAGCCATCACTTTGGGGTACTTCATACTTTACCCGAAAGTTCCCGGAAAGGCGCTTTCGGGGGTGTTTCTGGGCGGGATCCTTTTCTGCCTCCTCTGGTACGGCATCAACTTCAGTCAATTCCGCACCGGGCAGCAGTGGGGCACAGCCATCACGTCCCACAAGGCGTTTTTCACATTTGCCTTCAAGACCCTTGATGCCCTGATACCGTTGCTCTGGTGTCCATTTCTTCTTATCGGCATCGCTGTGCTTCCCCGACGCATGGGGGCAGTCCTCTTTGGAGGAATATTTCTTGTACTGCTGAGTGCCGTAATCACCCGCGGCGGCGGGGAACGGGTCTACATCCCCCTTGTCGTACCTGCGGCGCTGATCTGCGGCATGGGGTTGGATACCATTTGCCGCAAGGTGAAAAAGTTTAAGTTTCCCCTGTGTGCGGCGGCGCTGCTCTGTGCCGCAGGAGGACTTTATGCCGGATTGCCCCGCTGGACTGCTCCTGACTGGTACGCTCTTTACGCCGCCGGCAAGGCTCAGCCTGAGGGAACAGTGGTTATCTATTCCGGAACCAACGGCTTCCCCGTCATGTGGAACAATCAGCCGGACTCCCTCGAAGAAAACAGAAAACGGCTCCAGACGCCTCTGCTTGAAAAAATGCTCTGTTTTTCAGGGAACAGCTCTCTCAACGGCGTGGATGACACGTTCAGCGAAACTCAGATCTCCCTGAATACCAAAGGGATCCTTTCTGACGGGGGATTCATGTACGCTCTTGAAGAGATCACGTCTCCCCGTGACGGGGATGAGATACTTCTTGTCTGCTGCGATGAAGACCAAAATGTGGAAAGAGCTGTATACAAAGAAATTGAAAAATGCGGTAAATTCTTGCGGCTCAACATTTTTTTTGAAGAAAAGAGCGACTCCGGGAAAGTAAACATACTCCGGGGCGGTGTCATTCATCAGGCGACTCTTTTTGACTGGAAAAAACTTCCGGCGAGTATGAAACTCTACCGGCTCAAAGAAATCGAAAGGAAAAAACCATGAACTATTTCGGCGAAGAAAGGATTCCTCTCAAGGCGAATCTCCACACCCATACCACCAACTCTGACGGCGCTCTGGCGCCTCAGGAGGTTATCCGGCGTTATGCCGCCAACGGTTACGGTGTTCTTGCTCTGACCGATCACCGTCAGGTCCATAAGATCGCTCCTTATGATCCCATGGGTATGATCCTCATTCAGGGAGCGGAGCTCCACCCCCTCAACCCCGGACGCACCAACTGGCACCTGGTCGCCCTTGATCTCCCCGATGACTTCAAACATGTGAACGCCGCCGAAACCGGGGAAAGCGCTCAGGAGATCATTGATCTGGTCGCCGCCGCAGGAGGCATCACCGCCGTGGCGCATCCCTACTGGTGCGGCTACGGTTCAGAGATGGTAAAGACTCTCAAGGGGTACTTTGCCATGGAAATCTACAACACCGAATGCCGGGGCATCAACCGGGAATACAATCTGCAGACCTGGGATGAACTGCTCTTTGACGGATACCGTGTCCCCGGTATCGCTGTGGATGATGTCCACAGCGAAAGAAACCTTTTCGGCGGCTGGACGGTGATCTGCGCCAGAGAAAAAAGCCGTGAAGCGGTCATGGACGCCCTGCGGAAAGGGGAATTCTACGCCTCTCAGGGACCGGAGTTCCACTCCATCACCCTTGAAGGAGACATCCTGAAAGCTGAGTTCAGCCCCTGTGAGCACGCCTGTTTCATACGCAAGACCACCGGCACCCGCTACTGGGGAAAACCCGGCGAAGAGGGGAAAACGCCCCTGACCTCCATGGAGCTTGACATCAGCAAGTTCCGTGGTCAGAATTACTATGTCCGCTGCTGCATCAGGGATGCCCAGGGGAAATATGCCTGGAGTAATCCCGTTTACCTCTAAAACAATAAGGAATTCTGAAATATTTTTCAAAAGTGCTGTCAGAAAATGGTTCTGACAGATTCTTATTCAACAGAAAGGGGTTCCGGAGACGGAAAAAAAGTGTTTTTTCCTTTCCGGGCACTTGCAAATTTTCTGTCGGTGTGTTATTGTAAATTTCAGAGTCCTGTTAAAAAAAGGAGGTTTTTATGAATCGAACAAAATATGTGCTCCCGGTGATGCTGCTTCTCGGAGCAGGCACCATGCTCAGTGCCAGACACCATCATAACGGCGGTCTCCACCTTGCGGCAGAGATCGTGGGACTTGTGCGTACAGCCATTGCTCCTGCCCCCGTGGTCGTCACCCGTCCGGCGCCGGTGGTGGTCACTCCGGCGGCTCCGGCAGTGGTGATCCCCAACTACGGTTACGGCTGGTGGCAGGGCACATGGGTCCCCTGTTATCAGGATTGGTATTGGTATCACGGTACCTGGGTCTGGGGAGGCAGAGGTCCCCGTCCTGTTCCGCCCCCCTGGGCGCCTGACTTCAGACGCCGTCCCATGCCGCCTCCGCCCCGTGTGGTTCATCCGGTACGGCACCATCATCCGGCACCGCCCCGTGTGGTTCCTCCGGTACGGCACCATCATCCGGCACCGCCCCGTGTGGCTCCTCCGGTACGGCACCATCATCCGGCACCGCCCCGTGTGGCTCCTCCGGTACGGCACCATCATCCGGCACCGCCCCGTGTGGCTCCTCCGGTACGTCCCCATCACCCGGCACCGCCCCGTGTGGCTCCTCCGGTACGTCCCCATCATCCGGCACCGCCTCATCACGGCGCGCCGCAGCGCCCCAACTATCAACGGGGCCGTTACTGAAAGGGCATAAAAAGATATTATGAGAGACACAAGAGGTCTCTCATAATATCTTTTGATTTTTCACCTGCTCTTTTCTGCCGGTTCAGGGGCAGAGAGGGAAGGTCAGGATCACTTTGCCTGCGTTGTTCTGATCTCTCAGTACCTTATGGGCATTTCCGGCCTCATGGACAGGGAAAACTCTGTCGATGACAGGTTTCACTCTTCCCCGGGAGATCTCCGGCCACACTTTCTTTTCAAGCAGTCTCAGGATCTCACCTTTTTCCTGATCGCTGCGGCTCCGCAATGTGCTGCCGATGAGGGAAATATGTTTTGCCATAAAGGTACGCAGGGAAACTTTGGATTCTGTTCCGCCCAGGGTTGCAATGACGATCCACTTGCCGCCCCGGTTCATGGCTTCAAGACACTCCCCCAGGATCTCTCCTGCGGCACAGTCGACAGCCACATCCAGAGGGTACTTTTTCAGCTCTTCCGGTACATTCATGGTCTTGCGGTTGATGATCACGTCGGCTCCGGCGGCACGTGCCGCCTGCGCCTTGACTTCGGAGCTGACAGTCGTCACCACTCTGGCACCCAGAAGTTTGGCAAGCTGTATCACAGCCAATCCCAACCCGCTTGCGCCGGCTTGCATAAAAAGGGTGTTTCCGGGCTGCAGATCACCGATTTTGACCAGATTGAGCATAGCCGTGGCGAACACTTCAGGCAGAGCGGCAGCCTCGGTGAAAGAGGTATTTTCAGGCATGGGCATGACCAATTCTTCCGGAACCGCCACCTGCTGAGCGTATCCGCCGCCGCCCAGGAGCGCGCAGACCCGGTCGCCCGGACGGAAACGGCTGCTGCCGGGAGCGGCATAAACTGTTCCGGCGCACTCCAAACCCGGCCGGTCGGGCCATCCGGGGGGCGAGGGATAGAGTCCATCCACCTGAAGCAGATCGGCTCGGTTGACGCCCGCGGCACGGACATCAATGATGATTTGCCCTTCCTGTGCTTCCGGGGCGGGGATATCAGAAAGAATAAGTTCTTTTTCCGGGGAAATCAATACGGCTTTCACAGTAAACTTGCTCCTGTAACAGTGTTGGTGAAACATAGGGTCGATGCTTTTAATATATGACACGGAAATGGATATTGCAAACCTTTTTCCGCAAAAAAAACAAACATCGCTCCAGACCGATACCTTCTTTTGCCCCGGAATGAAACAAAAGAATACTTGACTCTTGCTGAGTAGGATGCTATATTATAGCCAGATAAAGTTATTTACTCCGGAGAACCCGAACAAAATGGCTGAGAAGAGAAAACGATTTTTCCCTGCACTCAAAGGGGGCATTCTGCGTATATTTTTCCTGATGCTTTCAGATACCTGTTGTGCCGTGGGGAGTATTCTTGCCGTTGCGATCCTGTGTGCGCTGCCCGGAAACTCTTCCGGGATGTGCGTCAATCTGCGGGGGATCCTCCCCTTCTGTGCGGCGCTTCTTATCTGCAACACCCTCTTCAGCTGTTACAACGGCAGTATCCTCTATCCGGGAGCAGGCGTCAACAAGATCGAAGAGATCCGCCGTCTGGCGGGGGCAGTATGCATCACCTATGTCCTTTTGTTTTCCTGGTTCTCCTTTTTCCAAAATTCCCATACGCTGCCCCCGCTTTTCATGCTGCTTTCCATCTTTCTGACGGGGATCATGCTGCCCATTATGCGGGGGATCACCCGTCAGTTTCTCAAATTCATAAACACCGGGCAGACGGATATCCTCATCGCCGGAGCCGGAAAAGGCGGTGCCCAGGTGGCTCTGGAGTTCCAGCAGGACAGTTATTTCGGGTTCCGGGTCGTGGGTTTTCTGGATGATGACCCTGAAAAGCAGGGGCAGCTCATTTCCGGGATCCCGGTTCTGGGAACCCTTGCGGATGCCGAAAAAGTGGCGGCGGCACACAATATAAACTACATCGTCTGCTGTATCCCGGTGACGATTCTTTCCCGGATCTACCGTCACTTTTCCCGTTACTTCACCCATATCATGTTTGTTCCGGGTCCCCAGATTTTCCCCATTGCCTGGCTGACGCCTGTTTCCATCGGTATTTTCTGCGGATTTGAGATCAAGAACAAGCTGCTTCAGCCCCTGTCACGGATCCTGAAAGCCGTTATGGAGCTGCTCCTTGCCACCATTGCCATCTTCTGTCTGCTGCCCCTCTTTCTCATACTGATACCGGTGATCAAATTCACCTCTCCGGGGCCGGTTTTCTACCGTTCCTTCAGGAGAGGACAAAACGACAGAGAGATCGCGGTCTGGAAATTCCGCACCATGTATGCCGATGCCGACTCCCGGCTGGAGTCGCTCCTCAAAAGCGATCCGGCATTGAGAGAGGAGTGGGAACGGGATTTCAAACTTCAAAACGATCCCCGCATCACCCCTGTGGGCAATTTTCTCCGGAAGACCTCTCTCGATGAACTGCCCCAGTTCTGGAACGTGCTCAACGGAACCATGTCCATCATCGGTCCCCGTCCCATTGTCAAAGAGGAGATCAAATATTACGGCAAGCACTACGATCTGAGAAGAAGGGTCAAACCCGGCATCACCGGCCTCTGGCAGGTCTCAGGGCGCAGCGACACGGACTACCGCTTCAGAGTGCTTCTGGACACCTACTACATCATGAACTGGTCCATCTGGATGGACTATTACATCTTCTTTAAAACCGTTTACATCGTTCTTATGAGAAAGGGAGCAAGGTAACGGCTCCCGGTATCAATCAACCCAAAGGATATAAAAAATGAAAAAGTTCTTTATCTCAGCCCTTCTCTGTGCCGCAGTATTCGCCGGAGCTGCAGAAAAAAATCTGCTTCCTGCCAAATGGTTCATTTACGGTAAAAATAATGCCCTTCAGCAGACGGTCATCGGAGCTGACGGCATCATCAACTGTTCTGTAAAAGATCCCAAGGGTATCGGAACCGGCGTCATCGGCAGCATGAATTTCGCCACTCCCCTGACCGGCTCCATCACTTTCGGAGCCGAAAGCAGGGCTGAAGATGTCAAAGGCAAGACGCCCCACAACTATTGCGTATACCTTGATCTGACCTACGCCGACGGCCAAAAACTTTACGGTCAGACGGCTGTATTCTCAGGCGGGACCCACGACTGGGAAAAGAAGAGCACCACCATCAAACTTGCCAAACCTCTGAAGTCCGTCAACTTCTACATTCTCTTCCGGAAGGTCTCCGGAAAGGCTTCATTCAGAAACATCTTCTTTTACAACAAGTAACCTTTGCTGAACTCAAAAGCAGAAAATGACGGGGGACCATTTGAGTCTCCCGTCATTTTTATTCTGCCGCAAGAGATATTCAGCCATTTTCTGCAATGGCGCAAAGTGCCATGACCGCTGCCGCATTTTTGCCTGAAATCTTATTCATTTCTTCCTTCCTTTTGCAGAATGTTTTTTCCCTGCAACCGAAAAGGCTCTGAATATTTTCTCAGCTTTGTCAGCTCCGGCGGCGGCCTTCCTGATCTTTTCAGCGCCGGGAGGGGAGGCAAAGTTGCGTTCCGCGTGTACCGCCCGGAGACAAACATAGAGCTTTTCTGCCGGATTTTCCGTTTCGATCACACCGAGAGCGTTGACGACGATGCCGTCCGGAGGCCGGTAGAATGAGATCCATCTGACATCTCCGCGTACAGAGACGGGGGCGTTCACCCCGGCGGTAAAGATCACAGGAGCCGGAATGCTTTTCTTTTCAGCAACGCCGATATAGGCGTAGAGGTAATTCATCATGGTCGTCATCTGTCCGGAGACCTTTTGGGGATCCCTGACGCCTCTCATCCGGTTCAACCCCAGAACCACCCCTTGCGCTTCGCCTCCGAAAACATTCTGTTTTATGTGCAGCTTGAGTTTTTCCTTGCTCAGAGGATCGGCATAGGAGGAAGATCCCAGAAGTTTCATCCACTGATCCGCCACCGGGAAAACGTATCCGGAAGGCATAAAGAGCCAGTCGTTATCGACCCCCGAAGGATTCAGCACCACACTTTTGCGTTTTTCCAGATCAAAGACAGCACTCTGAGCCGCCGCGATCAATTCGCCTCTGGAGTTGACGATGATACCGTAGACGTATCGGGGATCACTTTCTTCAGCGGCCTCCCGGATCACTTTTTCCAACTTCTTCTGCAAAGCGGAGTCCATGGTCAGATAGACCGGATGACGGATCCCCTTGCGGGCGATGATCCCTTCCACACCGCACTCGCCGTTGGGCACCCGTCCGTTTCCGTATGAGAGATGCCCTATGAGCGTTGCGGCAAAGGTACCGCCGCAGGTATAGGAGCGGGGATTTTCCCGCTGGGTGCGGAAGAGACGGTTTTTGACCAGCAGCACCCCATTGCGGTCAAAGATCTCGGGCTGATGGACGTATGGAGAGATCACGGTGCTTCCGGCGAATTGTGCCGCCAGGTCAAAATATTTCCGTGCGTTGGCATTGTTCTTGCGGTTCTGATAGAAGACAGCGAGATTGTAAGTTCCCACAGCATGACGCCGTGCGGCCAGTGCTTTGAGGAGCACTTCAGCTTCATCATCGCAGCGGAATACCTGATCCATTTCACCGTCGGCGTATTTGACCGCCAGATTGTTCAGGCAGCTTTCATCATTTCTGCAGATTCCGGCAGCCAGCGCGGCTTCGGCAGCGCCGGGGGGATTGGCAAAAGTCACAAGGTCAAAAGCCTTCCCTTCTCTGATGGTGAAAAACTGATAGTCCCGAAGTCTCCATGCGCCCTCGGTATCGGTATGGATCCGGAAATAAAGATTGCCTCCCAGATCCCACACCTTGTTGCCGTCATAATACCCCGCCGGCATATCGGGATCGCGCAGAAACTTGATGAGCCGCTGTGTTTCCGCTTTGCTGCAGAGCCTGAAAGAAGATTTGTTGAGATATGTTGTCAGCTGTTCTTCACGGGTCATATTGATCGCCCGGATCGTAGGATTGGGATAAAGGAGATTTTCCCAGAGGGGCTGTTTGATAAACTCTTCAGAGATCCAGCGCATATCCCCCATCCGGTCCGCCATGAGTTTTCCGGCAATGAACTCGTCAGTCGCCTCCGGATCATAGTTCCAGCCGGGCACGCCGATCCCTTTGGGAAGCGGCAGCCGGATCATGCGGCTGATCTGTGAAACGGCGGGCCGTCCCGCCAGTTCATCCAGGAGTTCGGGGCCGGTGGTTCCGGTTTTCTCTTTCACCTTCCGGAAATGGGCATCAATGGAGTTTCTGAGTGCATCGGGCTTCTTCTGCGCCTCCAACTCTTTGCTTACGGCTTTGATTCTGGCATAAACCTTGGGATTTTCCAGCAGCTCAGCGGCTTTTTTGCTGCCTTTGGCGGCAGCGAGTTCCGCCCAGTGTTTGAACTCCTTCAGATTGCCTGAAAATGCTTCGACCAGAGCGATCTTCAGCTCCACCTCAGCTTCGGCTTTCAGCCGTTCAGCCGCCATCAGACAAAGTTTTGACCACAACAAATAGGAGTGATGCTCCTGATTTCTTGCAAAATAACACTCGGCAAGATATATCCATGCTTCCCGGTGATTCTGTTTGGCAGCCAGTTCAAGATAGTAGTAAGCCGTTTCCCCTTTTTTGAGTTTTTCTCTGCAGTAAACGCCATATTTGAACTGGGCCTCAGCAAACTTGCCGGACTCCTCTTCAGGAGGGGCGGCCATTTCGATCTCAGCTGCTGAAGCCTTTTTCCCGGCAGGCACTTTCTCTGTGGGAATTTCCGGTATCTCACCGGCACCGGCGGCAGCAGAGAGAAGCAGGACACTGGTGAGAAGATTGATCTTCACTTTGTCTCTATTCATTCCAATACTTTTCCTTTCCCGGTATTTTTCCGCATCAGGCGTTGAGGAGCGCTTTCAAAGCCTCATCCACATTTTCCTCAGTGATCTTCTGCGGCGGAGTTACGTCCCTGTTCCCGGCGGGGGTCAGGGAGGCTTCAAGGGAGTTGAAGAGCGGATCGGACTTTGTATCGGCTCTATTCTCAAGTTCTCTTTCGATCCGGCGGTTTTCCCGTTCAAAGGAGCGTTCCATCACTTTGTTCATATCGCTGATATCATCCATAGCGGCAGCGGTCTGTTCCATATTTTCTTCCAGCAGATCCACATCCACCTGGCAGCTTGCGGCAAGGTCTCCCAGGGCCTTCATTGCCTCCTGCATATCAGCGGCGCTGCTTATTGAAGAAAACCTGTTTTCGGCCAGCACCCGCAAACGGGCACAGCGTCCGGCCTCGACTTTTTTCATCTTGAAGAGCTTCAATGTGGAGGCGGCGGCACTTTTATCGCCCCGGGTCAGTTCGCTTTTAGCTTTGTTCCAGAGGGCGGTACACTCTTTTTCAATGGTCTCCTGCTTCAGCTGCAGTTGACCGATAACTTTTTCAGCGTTGCGGTACCGGGCTTTTTTCTCCTCTTCAAGGCGCTGAGCTTTCTGAGATGCTGTTTCAAAAAAACCGTTCATGATCGTCTTTCGTTCCTCTGCTGCACTTATCAGTTGTTGTTGAGAAGTTTGTTCAAATTGTCCCTGCCGGAGTTGATCTCATCTGCCGTAGGGATCTCACCGGTCGCCTCAGTGACTCTGGGGCCCATTACAGTGCCTGCGGTTTCAGATTCAAGGACCTTCATCAATTCATCGTCCCCCACTGTATCGGCGGCTTCATCCAGATCCTTATCCAGTTTTGCCATACTGCGGTCATAGCTTTTTTCCATGATCCGGTTGGCTTCGTTGATATCGTCGTTGGCGGCGTCGATATTTTCCATATTTTCCGCCACGGCATCGGGGTCGATATTGCTGATGACGGCGAGATCCTTCAGGGCACCGGAAAGTTCATTCATCATGGCGGCATTGTTCATAATGTCGGTCTGGTGTCTTGCCATGATGAACTGTTTTTCATTGCGCGTTGCCATGGCAAGTTTGGACTTGTAGATCTTGAGTGTGGCGGCAGCAGCGGCTTTCTGACCGCTCATAAGCTGCTGCCGTGCTTTTTCCCAGAGCTGATTGCATTCTTTGGTCAAAGCGCTGTTTTTATCCTGCAGATTCTCGATAGCCTGTTCAGCTTTACGCTTGGCGCGCCGTTCGGCGCGTCGTTTTTCATCGGCGGTATCCTTGCTGCTCTTGAACAAGTCCAGTATACTCATTTTCAAAATCCTTTCTTTTTTCTGCCGTCTCACCGGCTTTTAATGATGTTTTCTGCAGATATAGAAAGAAAAACTTCTGTTTTCTTACATCACTTTGCAAAAAAACAGAAGTTTTTATCTTTTTTTCAAGTTTTCCGGGGTTCCCGGAAGATTTATTCGTTTCGTGTGATCCCCACACTCTTTTCCCATGCGGCGATCTGTTCGTTGATACCGGGACTGCTGGAAGGGGTATACTCTTTCAGACACTCTTCAAAAAGTCCCTTCCCCAGAGAGGGGACAAGTTTCCGGTAGGCGCTCTGTTTGATCCGGGTGGTAATGCCCTTGAGATCGGCGCCGCTGTAACCGCCTGTACCGGCGACCAGAAGGTCGATGGCATCGCTGTCGACATTCTTCTGCACCTTTTTGAAGGCGTTGACAATGATCTTTTTCCGGGCGGACTCATCGGGCAGTCCCACATAAACGCTCAAATCAAAGCGTCCGGTACGCAAAAATGCTTCGTCGATCTGCCAGGGGGTGTTGGTGGCACCGATGAGCAGGATGGGGTTCCTCGTATTGTCGATGCCGTCCAGCTCCTGAAGCAGAATTGAGATCACCTTGCGGGTACTTTCGTGGATATTCTCTGTCCGCTTGGGGAAAACGGTCTCAAGCTCATCAATGAAGACCACCGAAAAGGGATTGCTTCTGGCTTCGGCAAAGAGCCGGCGGACATTGCTTTCGGATTCACCCACATATTTGCCGAAAATATCTGCCGCTGTGATCACATAAAAAGGCAGATTCAGCTCACCTGCCACGGCGCGGGCAATAAAGGTCTTACCGGTTCCCGGAGGACCGTAAAGCATGATGCCGCCCCCCACAGAAATGTCGTATTCCCGTGCCTTTTCCGGCTCTCTGAGGGGATTGATGACCCGAACCATGATCTCTTCTTTGATTTTTTCCATTCCCGCCACATCAGCGAGGCGCACATTGGGGCGCTCCAGACGTGTGGAACTTGGCGCAGCGGGCTCCTCCCCCTGAGAGCTGCCGGTGCTGCTCTGCACGGGAGCGGCAAGGCTTTTCTGTTTAAGTTCCTCAGCCAGAGAGGTCAGCACATTGCCGTTGGTGACGTAAGCATCACGCAGTGACCCGGAACACTGTTCCGCCAAATTGAAAGCGAACTGGGCGGCCTTTGCCGTGTGCAGAAAAGCCTGATGATAATCACCGGCAAGGATGGCTTTTTCAGCAGCCTTTTCATGTTCGATCTTTTTGGTGTAATTAAAATTGCTCATAATCGCAGATCCTCAAAAAGACCGGCGGGGAATGTTCCGGAGCCGGTCGAAATTTCAACAAAATTATTTCTTGCCGTCAAGCATGCTGCGGAGCCGCTCCTGTCCGGAGGTGATGGAGTTATTTTCTCCGTTCCCGGCAGCGGGACCCGTTGCGATCTCCTGCTCAAGGGCTTTCAGCAGTTCATCCTCTTCGCCTTCGCCGGCTCCCTCAAGATCCCGGTCCAGCTTTGCCATATCTCTCTGGAAGGCGCTGTCAATGATCTTGCAGACTTCATTGTTGTCGGCGGCGGCTTCATCGACCTGTTCCATGGTATCCTCCAGGCCGTCAACATCCACATTGGTGTTGGCGGCAAGTTCCTGAAGTGCCCCCATGACCTGCTGCATATCAGCGGCTCCCACGATAGCGTCGTAGCGGTAGCGGGTCAGAGTCAGCTGATGGTCGATACGCTTGCTCATCACGGACTTGGCTTTATAAAAGCGCAAGGTGGCGGCGGCTTCACTTTTCTGACCGCTCAGAAGCTGCTGGCGCGCCTTGTCCCAGAGGCTGTTGCACTCTTTATTGAGACGGCTGGATTTATCTTCCAGGTTTTCAATAACTCTCTCAACACCTCTGACGATCCGGCGCTTGTTGAGTTTTTCAAGATTTTCCTTTTCGCTCTTGGACATGAAAATGCTGCTCAGGATACCCATAGTTTATTCCTTTCTGTAAATTTTTCAAACTCTTTTTCGAACATCCTTCTGTTTGTAAAGAGAGCCGGAAAATGATTTTCTTACATCAGATTGTAAAATTTTCTTCACTCCTCAATAACTGAGTAGCCCAGATATCCTGCCGCCCAGCTGTCGGCGGGGAGCGCTTCAAGGCGGGCGATGATGCGGGGAAGCTCTGAAGCCTCAAGATCCACAAAGCCTTTTGTGCCTGCGGGAATGGCAGGCGCAAGGCTCTCAGGCGCCACGATGGCGGCGATACGCTCCCGGCCGACGGGCCCCGTCTGACGGATACGGAGGTCGGGGAGCAGTTTGTCTCCCGGCATGGAATAGGTCACATTTGCCTCAAGGAGCACGCTGCCGTCAATGATATTGGGTGACAGCAAAGTAATGGCGCCAGAGGTTGAAAAGCAGAGCAGCGTCAGATATCCCTTCACGGGTGTTTTGAAAGAGATTTCCATACGGTCGCCGATCCTGACGGCGTTGTCATCAAGTTCAATTTCAAGGGCGAGTCCCCGGGGGACGACTTTCACAGGGACAAGTGCCTTGGTCAGCTCCACACCATTGCTGCTGCCGCTTTTTTCCTGAAGCATGTTCAAGAGCTCTTCATCTTTGATGCCGGAAAAAGCATTGAGCATCTCTTCATGCAGTATATCCACTCTGGTCTGCTGTTTTTCAATGGCATCATTGGTAATGACGACAGGAGTTTCAGCAGCAGGTGCGGCATAGACGGCAGCAGAAGCAGCTGTCGCGGCTTCAAAACGTTTCCTGATCTCTTCAGCTTCAAGACGAAGCTTTTCAAGCTCCGCTTCTCTGATCTTGCGGTCAAGTTCGTAGAGTTCAGCTTTGCGCTGAGCTTCGTTTTCCTCTTCCTTTTCGCGTTTTTCCAGCAGCCGCGCTGCGATTTCGTCATGTTTCCGTTTGATTTCAGCGGCAGCGAGTTCGATTTCAACGCCTTTGAGCTCCAATTCGATGAGGGATTTTTCCTTGCGGATCCTGGCTCTTTCAAGTTCCACCTTGTCATCGGCGGTCTCATTGAGGAGTCTGAGCTGAAGCTCATTGTGCTTTTCGCTCAGTTCCCGTTCCTGTTTCCGGAGGATCACGGCATTTTTGATCGCCTCTTCATTATCCTCGATTTCCATAATGGAAATGGCTTTGTTGCTTTCGTTCTGGCGTGATTTCACCTCCATTTCCATTTTCCGGCGTTCAGCGTTGAGTTTTTCCATATCCTCTTTGTAAGCCTTTTCGGCGGGGGTCAGCTCTTCGTCGACCTGAGCAAAAAGGATCTCCACTTTGAGGAAGGGGAAGTATTTGGTCAATGACCCGACTGCCAGATCGAAAATGGCATCTCTGGGACTTTCTTCCTCATACAGCCCCCGTGCCAGATCTTTGAAAAAAGTCTCTTTTGCCTCCCGGAGCCTGATCTGGAGATCTTCTGCATGGAGTTCCCCTTCGTGCAGAAGTCCGGTCAGGGCGCTCACATCCTTCTCAGGGGCGATGCCGTTGACCCGCACGGTGATGGCGGTCAGGAGTTTTCTGGGTGATGCGGCACTGTCAAAAGCGCCGTCAAACTTCATATCAAAGGAGCAATCCCCCACATAGTATCCGCCCTCCCAGATGGTTGCGTTGAGTTTGGGGAGCAGACCGAAAAAGATTTTTGTGTCAGCTTCTGCCATTGGGGTCATGGGGAAGAAAGTGCTCTTTCCGCCTTCTGAATTCAGCAGATAAATGCGTGACGCGGCATTGGGATCCTGTTTCTCGACGAGATCAAAATCGGACTGTGTCTGGATTTTTTTTACTATAAGCATGATGTTTCCTTTTCGTAATAATATCTTAAATATCTATTGAGGTAATTTCAAAAGTCATTCAAAAAATGACAAAGATGCCATTCGCAAAGAGCTGTAAAGGGTAGTTTGAGGTTGCTACCTGTAAGGTAACAGCCGAAAACGCTCCCTTTATCAGATCGAAGCGAGGGTGCTTTGACAATTTTGAGGAGTTTTGAAATTGCCTCTATTGTATCACTTTTCCAGTTTTCTTGCAAAGCGCATCATAGCGGCGTTGTAGAAAAATCCAGCGGCACTGCCTCCCAGAAAGAGGAAGACACCGGCGGGAGTCGCAAAGGAACCGCTGACCAGCAAAAGCGCCAGAAGCATATCAATCAAGGTCAGCACTCCGAGAATGAGGGCGTTCCCCTTGTTGGAGTCCTTTGCCACCTGACTGCGGATGAAGGCAAAAGAGACCACAGGCACCATGAGAACACAGAGCATAAAACCTGCCACACGCAGCCACAAGGGCAGAGCAGAGACCAGTTTATCAGCAGAGCCGGCACGATCTCCGGCGGCTTTTTTCACGGCAACAGGCACTTTTCTCGATGAGTCTTCATCTATGATGCCGCTGATTATGACCTTGCCGCTTTTGATTTCAAGCAGTTCCCAGCGTCCCTTGACGGCGGCGCCTTCGGGAAATGATTCAAAACGTTCAACAACGCCCCAGAGAACGCCCTCTGCGCCGGATTCCCGGGCACTTTTCAGAGCCTCTTCACGGGTGGCACAGCCGGGGTTGACAAGGTTGAGTTTGTTTCTGACCTTTTCTGTGAAAGAACGGTCCTCAAGGGTAAGGACACCGCTGAGATTGATGACGCGCCGCAGAGAATCAGTGATATGATCCGTGGGATCGTTGGCAAAGTGGAGCAGAACCGCACTGTTGATGCCGCCACGTTCTTTGCGGAGCTGCTCTCTGACAGATTCAACACCTTTGACGGCAATGGCCTGCCGTTTTTCATCGGGGACGGGCTTCTCAGGACCGAGACTCATCCACCCCAGATAAGAGATGTAAACGATAAATGCCAGACTGGCGATGGTGGGAATGACTCCCTTGAAAAGAGCCAGCCCGGGAACGGCTAAGGTTGTTTTCCGAACTTTGTCGAACATTTTATTCTCCTGTTATGATTGGCCGGAACTTCACACTGAAGAAAAGGCAACCTTCAAAAAGAAGGATACCCCCTTCCTGTCTCACACTTACCTTAGAGGAACAGAAGGGGGAATTCTTACAGGACTTTTGCTTTATTTGTTCTCATCTTTTCTGTTGGACATGGTATCGCGGAATTTTTCATTTCCGGCGATCCTGTCAGCGTCCCGTACAGATGAGGGGGTCACTTCGGCAAGAGCCTGCTCAAAGTCGCACCAGCGGAGCGGTTCAATACGGTTTCTGGCAGAGGGATCCTCTTCAATGCGTGCCACCCAGCGTCTGCCGGCAAAGTTCCGCGCCAGATTGCAGATGCCGCCGCCGTTGAGCCGGTGGAATATTTCAGCACAACTGTACCCATCCGTCAGCTCCGTCAGCTTCTCAAGATCCACATCATCCGCCAGCATCACATCTTTGAGGGCGGATTCAATGATCCCGCGGCGGCTTTCCCGGTCGGGAAGCCCCACATACACAGCGGCGCTGATGCGTCCGCTCCGCAGGAACGCACCGTCGATCATCCAGGGACGGTTGGTGGCGATGAGAACAAAGACCTGTCCCTTACCCGTCTCGCCCCCGGATTTCTTCACGCCGTCAAGTTCGTTGAGGAACTGTGAGATGCCGTAAGCCTTGGAGTTGCCGGGACGGGAAAGAAGCTCTTCACAGTCATCCATGAAAAGGACGCATCCGTTGAGAGACATTCTTGCCCGGGTAAAGACCTGAGAGATCATTTCCACTGTCTGCAGAGGATTTTTCCCTCTGAGATCTGCCATGGTCAGAGAAAGGAAATCGGCGTTGAGTTCGTTGGCGATGGCGCGTCCGAACATTGTCTTGCCGGTTCCCGGAGGACCGTAGAGAAGAAGTCCGGAACCGGGAATGACTCCCAGACTCTTGTAAACTTCAGGGTAACGCACCGGATAAATCAGAGCGTCCCGGATGATACGTTTTGCCTCGTCAAGGCCTTTGATATCATCAAAAGTGATGCTGTCAGGATCAGAGGAGTCCTTATTTGTCTTTCTCTCTTCACCCTGCCCGGCGCCGGAAGAGTCCGGTTCTGCGGGGGCTTCGGGTGCCGGGGTCTCTTCAGCGGCGGGTGCCGGGGCCTCTTCAGCGGCGGGTGCGGGAACTTCGGATGCGGCGTTCCCGCTTTCTTTCCGGAGCTGACACTCCAGACAGCACCGGGGTATTTTCACCTCATTTCCCTCTCCTGTGGCTTTTTCTTCAGCAACAGGTTCGGCAGGGGCTTCGGGTGCCGGGGCCTCAGCCGGAGCTTCTTCAGCGGCGGGTGCCGGAGCTTCGGGTGCCGGAGCTTCGGGTGCCGGGGCCTCTTCAGCAGCAGGAGCAGCTGTTTCTTCTTTTGCCGTTTCTCCGCTGCGTTTGATGCTTCTTGACTCTTCCCACTCCGCGATCCTGGCGGCAGTTTCGACGCTGCATGAGGGTGTGTATTCCCTGAAGCACTTTTCAAAGAGTTCCAGGGTATAAAGTTCGTTGATCCCCTCTTCAAAAGCGCGCTGGCGGATCGCTTCGGCAATGCCGTTGATATCGGCGCCGCTGAAGCCTTCGCTTTCGCGGATCAGAAACTCCAGAGCCTCGTCTGCAATGGGGACAAGCACGTTTTTGAAAGCGTTTTTCACAATAGTCTTCCGTGCGGCGGCATCGGGCAGTCCCACATAAACGCATTTATCGAATCTTCCTGTTCTCAAAAAGGCTTCGTCGATGAGCCAGGGGTTGTTTGTTCCCCCCAGAAAGAGAATGGGGTTCACATTATCGTCGATACCGTCCAGCTCCTGAAGAAGTATGGAAATAACTTTGCGGGTGGTTTCGTGGACCTCATTGGTCCTCTTGGCAAAGATGGACTCCATTTCGTCAAAGTAGACCACCGACAGAGGATTGCTTCTGATCTTTTTGAAAAGGTTGGTGACATTGCCTTCGGATTCACCTACATATTTGCCGAAAATGTCAGCCGGGGTGATGACATAGAAAGGCAGATCCAATTCACCGGCAGTGGCACGGGCAATAAAGGTCTTGCCGGTTCCCGGAGGACCGTAAAGCATAAGTCCCCCGCCCACTTTCAAGCCGTGTTTCTGAGCCCGCTCGGGGTCCTTGAAGGGTTCGATCATCCGGAGCCGGATCTGTTTCTTGACCTCTTCCATACCGGCGACATCTGCAAGACGCACAGAAGGGCGTTCTTTGATGGTGCCTTCGTCTGTTCCGGCGCTGCCGCTGTCAGAAGCAACAGCATTTTCGACACTCTTCTCAGGCGCGGGGGGATTTTCGCTCATCGCCTTGAGTTTTGCGGCAATTTCTGTCAGATCATTGGCATTGGCAAGATATGCCTGCCGGAGCTTACCGTCACATTGTTCGGCGAGGTTGTAGGTAAAACCTGCCGCCTGGGCGGTATGGAAAAAAGCCTTGGCGTAGTCACGCTCCTGCAAAGCCTTTTCCGCCGCCTTCTCATGCTCCATTTTTTTGTCGTAATTGAAGTTGCCCATGGTGTCCTCTCTGTCAGAAAAGATTATTTGTTGCCGTCAAGCAGCTTTTTGAGAGTGTCTCTTCCGGCGTTGATGTCGGCGGGGGCACTTTTCTCTGCAGAAGCAGGGGTATCAGCAACAGAGCTGAGTCCTCCGGGCACTGAAAGAGAGCCGTTAACTTCGTTCATGAGAGCGGTCATGAGGGCATCTTCGCTTTCCTCGCTGCCCTGTTCGGCATCACGGTCCAGTTTTGCCATATCGCGGTTGAATGCCTGGTCGATGATTTTGACCACATCCTGCACATCAGCGGTCTTGTCATCAACAGTGTCGATGCTGTCCTGAACGGCATCGGGATCAATGTTCATGACCGTTGCGAGTTCGGCGAGTGTGCCGGAGATCTGCTGCATATCGCCTGCGGTGGTGATGGAGTCCAGATGATGCTGTGACAGGAGAAGCTGTTTTTCAACTCTTTCTCCCATGACCAGCTTGGACTTGTAGATCTTCAAGGTGGATGCGGCGGCGGCTTTCTGACCGCTGATCATCTGTTCTCTGGCGGTGTTCCAGAGTTTGGTACGCTCTTTTTCCAGCATCCTGGATTTATCCTGCAGATTTTCAATGACCCGTTCCACGGCGCGAACCGCTTTGCGCTGCCGGGTGCGTTTGGTTTTGGCTTCATCAGCAGCACTGGTAAAAAGTCCGTCAAAAATTCCCATTTTATATTTCTCCTGTTTTCAGTAACTTTTCTGCGATCTCACGCTTCGATTTTTTCTTCATTGCTCTCTTTGGATGCGGGAGCGGGAGCACAAAGTTCTGCCAGTTCCCGTTCCAGCTCGGCATCAGCGGTGCTTTCGGCATTGCCTGCCGTTTCCCCCGGGAAAACCAGAGGCTCAGTTTCTTTCTTTCTGACACCGGCGCGTTCCAGTTCTTTGAGGCCGCTTTCCTGTTCAGCCACGGTCTCGCCCAAATCATCCATGTGAAGGGTCAGATTCTCGATCTGAGCGGTTCTTTCGGCATTGGCGGGCGCCTTGATGAGGATTTCCGCCTTGGCGAGCATGGTGTTCAGGATCTTGATCTGAGCGCTGACCGCCTGCTGTTCCTCGGTTTTGGAGTTCCGCTTCTGAAGCAGGGGTTTGATCATCTCGGCATAAGCACCTTTAGCGGGGCCCTGAGCTTCTTCATACTTGGGCTGGAGTTTTCTGATCTCCCGCTCAATATCGCTGATCTCGCTGATTTGATCCTCAAGAACGCTTCTGAGTCTGCGAAGCTCATCTTTGTAAGAGGCGATCATCTTCCTGAGTTTCTTTTCCTCGGAGTCGACCAGCCCGATGGCGGCAAAAAGTTTGAAGAGCCAATCCGGAATAACCATAATCAATTTCCTTTCCTTATCTTGACACAGCTTTTATCTGTTGAATTGTATGAATTTCTTTGCACGTATACTGCAAATGATGGTTGAAAACAGCCAGGCGGCAGCGGTAACACCGCACTGAAGCCATGAACTGGGCGGCATTTTCTGCTTGAATCCGGCAGAAATAAGACAGATGAGCAGCATAAGCAGCGTCAGAGCCACCAGACCGCACGCCAGATTGGAGGAACGTTTGGTGAATCTTCCGGCGCGTTTATATCCTGAGGGCAGATCTTCGCCGGGAAGGATCTTGAGCAGATGCCCCTTTTTGTCCCTGGCGAACTTTCCGCTGCGGAAAAGCTCATCAAGTGAACGTGCCACAAAAAAGTCGTAACACTTTTCATCATCAAGTTCCAGCTCTCTTTTGAGGCTTTTCACACTGATCTCACCGCCGACGCCCCTGGAGCCCGCCGTCACTTCGCGGTCGAGGTCGGGAATATAGTTGACAGGCAGGATATGGCGGAAAAACTCTTTTGTTCCCCAGCCGTAATCCTCCTCGGCCCCGGGCATATCGAAGCACCAGAGTCCGCGGCGGTTCAAAGTGCAGAAGATGATGGTCGGATCTTTGGAAAGATGACAGCTGCTGTCAAATCCCCCGTCCGTACCGATGGTGTAAAACAAATGGGTATAGACGACCTGAGCGGGATCCCCTTTCCGGAAATACTCCACATAGTTGTAAATGTGCTGCAGGTCACTGTTTGAAAGCTCTTTACCATCCTCTCTGCGGAGGAAGGCGCTGACAAGTCTGTAATGGTTCCGGCAGCTGAGGACGATGCGGTAGATCCTGACTTCGCCCCGGATGCCGGTAATATCGTTCTTCACCAGATACTCTTCAAAGTCTCCGGGGCGGTTCTGTGTTTTTCTGAACGAAGCGGCGCACTTCACCCTGGCGTTGATCCCCCAGCTCTGAAGCGGAGGCAGCTTGATGCCGGGGAAGGGATAATCACCGGAAAAATTGCTCTGCTGATCGTTGAAAAACTTTTCCTGAAGGGCACGCGCGGCAGAGTCATCACTTTTCTTACCGGTATTCTGCGGCGCCGGAGCAGGAGTTGTTTCAACAGGTGCACTTTGACTTTTCACTTCACCCCAAGAAGGGGCATCCGCTTCTCCGGCAGGGGCAGTTTGCTCCTCATCCTGTGGTCTGACCACAGCAAAGGCGTTGTAAGCATACCTTTCAATGTACTCGTAAGGGATCTTCACATCAAATGCGCCCTTCCAGCTGTTGGCGGCGCGGAAATATCCTCTTGAAGCCATGCCGGGGGTATCGCACCAGCCGTAAATGGTCATGGCATGGAGTCCGCCGGGGGGAACCAGAGAGTTATCTGGCAGCGTGAGCCATTCAGTACCTCTGAAGGGATCCTCAAAAAGCAAACATCCCACAGAAATGGGCGAGGGCGCATTGCCGCCGGCACCGCAGAGGACGCTTTTGTACTCATCCACGTTCCGGGGGGGATCGGTCTTCAGGGGAGCGAATTCAACATCATCAAAGGTCTCAACGGGGATGCTTTCAAAAAGCTCCTCTGAGATCTGAGCTTCATCACCGGCGTCGACCTTGTTGTAGGGCCAGTGGTCGTAAAGGCAGACTCCCTGCTCCTTGATGACCCTGAAGATCTCACGCATCTCAGTACCGGACTGTTCCCGCATCTCTTCGCTCAAATGGGTGGCAGCGTAAAGATACTGGGGACTGTACTGTTTCTGGTTGCCGCAGAGATATTCAAGTATGGCCACCGCACTGAAAGCGGCGCATGTGCCTCTGGAGCCCTGATCGCGCCTGACCTGAAAATGCGGCAGGACGAACTTTCCGGGATATCTGCCCTGGTAACTCATCGTAAAGCCTCCGGCAGGAACTTGATCCTTCCCGGCGAAGCGGCGCCGGATCTCCCGGCGGCAAAGCTGATCTCTTTGCACCCCTTGTTTTCCAGGAATGTCCTGAAGGGCAGACGGGCGCAGCCGCAGCTTAAGGAGGTACTCTGATTGAGAAAGTTGAGTGTTCCGTCGAGCAGGGCGCCGTTCTCCCCGGTGACCTTCATAAGGATCAATGAGGAAGCGGAAAGAGTCCGGGGCATGGTCATCTGCATCTTCCAGTAACTTCCGGAGCCGGGGGCGGCATAGGATTCAAAGGTGAATTTCACCTCTTCGCTGCTTTGGATACTGCTCAACCCGGCACCATTCCCTGCAGCGGCAGCCAGAAGCGTTCCCTGAACGGGGCGCAGAGAGCCGAAAGAAGCGGGTTTGAAAATATTTCCGGCGGGGGCAGCGATCTTTTTTCCCAGCTCATCCACCAGAGAGTAAAGTTTTGTCCACAGATCGGTGCTGCCGGTCAATTCGGCGGCGGCCTCTTCAGCGGCCCTTTCATCGGCGGCAGAGACGGTGTTGCCGTCATCAGCCAGACACTCCAGAACCAGTTCATAATTTTCGCGGCAGCAGGCACACTGAGCCAAATGCAGTGCGGCAGGGCCGTTTTCTTTCTTCAGGGGCTCCATGGCAAAGTGGAGCAATTCATCGGGGGTCAAGCACTTCATACAGCCATACCTCCTTCTCTTCTGAGCATCTGTTTCATATTCTTGTCGGCACGATGGAAGATCGTGTCCACATTTTCGGGAGTGATATCAAGCATTGCGCCGATCTCTTTGGACCGCAGCATATCATATCTTCTCAACAAATAGACGTAAGCATTCATGGGATTCTCCTTCCACATCTCTGAAAAACAAATTTCAACCGACTGCCAGTTTTCCCGGCTTCCGTCTGATAAGAGTTCTTCATTGTTGTTTTCTGACACGGAAGAATCATTTTTTTCGTCAGAAACAGGAGAATCATTTTTTTTGCAGTGTTCAAGGATAAGCATTTTCACATAATAGCGCATCCAGTAGATGATGGGGGAACGGAATCCATAATTATCCAGCTTGCCTCTTCCGATCATATAGCTGTACAACATGCCGTAGACTGAAATATCATTCATTCCCCGGTCTCTGGCGATCTGGCGGTAGGGCACACCGTTTTTGGTGGTTCCCGCAAGAACGGCACAGACCGATTTTTTGAATATGATGCTCCATGCCTCCCGGTCCTCTTCTTTCAGACGCTGAAAAAAAGCGTCTTCTTTCTCCCTGTCAAAAGCGATCATTTGATTTTCACCCTGTACATAACTTCAAAAATCCGGCAGGAGCCGTCATTCACTCAGGACGCCCTTTCCGGGCACTCCGGTTCCGCTGTCCTGTAATTTCCTGCCTTCTGCATAATTGCTGATTAATATAATACTTACAACAGTAATTTGCAAGAGCCATATTGCAAAAGTCGTTCAAAAAACAGCTTGTTTTTAAAGAAGAGCGTTACTGCAGATAAGGATTTATCAAGAATTGTTGACTGAATAACTTGAAAAAGCTCTGTTGACCGCTTATATTTAAGGTGTGGTGCGTCTGCTGTTCTCGAGGGGGATATCATAAAGATCTTCCGCAGCGGATGGGCTTTTACCGTTGTTCCGGAGGTAATTTTATGGAAAATTCTGTTTTTGACGTTTATCACTGTCCTCATTGCGGGCTCACTGTTGAAGTCACGGCGCCGGGAGCTGCTCCTGTCTGCTGCGGTGAAAAAATGGTTCTCTGCAAAGAAAATACAAGCGATGGTGCAAAAGAAAAGCATGTTCCTGTTCTGGAGTCTATACCTCAGGGCTCTCTGGTAAAGGTGGGGAGCGTCGATCATCCCATGACAGAGGAACACTATATCCAGTGGATCGAGATCATCAACGGTCCCTGGGTGAACCGCTGTTATCTCAAGCCGGGGGATCTTCCCCGGGCGGAGTTCTACGTCCCCGCAAGCGACAAGCTGGAGATCCGCGCTTACTGCAATCTCCACGGTCTCTGGAAAAAATAACATCAGCTGCTGCCGGACATGAGAAAAGGGAGTTTTTCTCTGTCTGCATCTTCATTCTTTTAAGGAACCGATTGATGAACAAAGTTTTCAAGGCTGAGAAGATCTCAGCCAACGTCTGGTGGGTGGGCGCTTCTGACTGGAACGTCCGGAACTTTCACGGCTATCTGACCTCACGGGGCTCCACCTATAACGCCTATCTTATCATTGATGAAAAAGTGACCCTCGTCGACACAGTCAAGGCCCCCTTTGCCGATGAAATGCTTGCCAGGATCAAATCTGTTATTGATCCTGAAAAGATCGACTATATCATTTCAAACCACGCCGAGCCCGACCACTCCGGCGCCCTTCCCGCCGCCGTTGCCGCCATCAAACCGGAAAAGATCTTCACCTCTGCGGCGGGAGCAAAGACCCTCACAGCCTACTATGGAGATCTGGGTTACACAAGTGTAAAGACCGGTGACTCCATTGATCTGGGGCAGGGCAAATGCGCCTTCATCGACACCAAGATGCTCCACTGGCCCGACAGCATGGTCAGTTACTACGACCGCGACAGAGTGCTTTTCTCTCAGGATGCGTTCGGCATGCACCTGGCGGGGAGTTACCTCTGGGCTGATATGTACGACTGGAGCGTTCTTGAGCAGGAGGTTCGCAAATACTTTGCCAATATCCTCAATCTTTACAGCGAAAAAGTGATCGCTCTTCTGGATTCGCTCCCCGGACTGGGACTGGATATCGGGATCATCGCTCCCGATCACGGCCCCCTGTGGCGGCAGGAGCAGGAAAAGATCATCGCCCTCTACCGGGATTGCGCCGAACAGAATCCCCGTCCCAAAGCTCTCATCGCCTACGCCACCATGTGGAACGCCACCAAATGCTGCGCCGAAGCCTTTGCCGACGGCGTCCGCTCCAAAGGAGTGGAGGTGGAACTTGCCGACCTCAATGTCTGCGACCGCAGCGATATCATGACCAAAGCCTCTCTCTCAGGCATCATCGCTCTGGGCGCTCCCACCATGAACAATCAGGTCTTCCCCCTTATGGCGGATGTCCTCAACTATCTCAAAGGTCTCCGGATCAAAAACAAACTGGGTTTTGCCTTCGGCTCCTGCGGATGGAGCGGCGAAGGCGCCAAACAGATCGCCGCCGCCTTTGAGGAAATGAAAATCGAACAGCCCTGCTCCATGAAGCAGGTGAAATATATGCCCTCTGAAGCTGATCTTCAGGAGTTTTTCAACACCGGCGCCGCTCTGGCAGAGCAGCTGCTGGAGAAAATAAAGTAAGAAAAAGGAGAGTTTGAAAATGGAAAAATTTGTTTGCAACATCTGCGGCTATGTTTATGATCCTGCCAAAGGCGATCCCGACAACGGCGTCGCTCCCGGCACCGCCTTTGCCGATCTTCCCGAATCCTGGGTCTGCCCCGACTGCGGCGCCACCGTGGATGAGTTTGAGAAGGCAGAATGAAAAAGGCTTTCATAAAAAAGTCATGGAGATCCGGCCTGGCAGGAGCGCTGCTGCTCCTGCTCGCCGGGTGCATCTCTGAAAATGCCGCCAACATGGAGCATGCCAAGGCGCTCCGGGTGGGCATGACCAAAGCGGAGGTTCTTGCCATTATGGGGGAACCTGTCAAAGAAGAGTTTTCCACCCCCGACCGCTGGTTCTACTTTGTCAATCCGGTGTGGGCAGATGGATTGACAACTGAAGAAGAGTGCATGCCTTTGATTTTTGAAAAAGGCCGTCTGGTGGGCTGGGGCAACCGTTTCTACGCCGGATACCGTTCTGCCAACAGCAAAACTGAAGGAAATTCTGAAAAATGAGCAGCACCAAACGTCCCGGTTGGGACCGCTATTTTATGGATATCGCACAAGTTGCCGCCAAAAGAAGCAATTGTTCCCGCCGTCAGGTGGCGGCAGTACTGGTCCGGGACAAGCGGATCATTTCCACCGGTTACAACGGAACCCCCCGGGGCGTCCGCAACTGCAGTGACGGCGGATGTCCCAGATGCAGTTCCAATGCCCCTTCCGGCTCCCACCTGACCGAATGTCTCTGCAGCCATGCCGAAGAGAACGCCATCGTTCAGGCAGCCTATCACGGCATCATGGTTAAAGGAGCCACCTTGTACACCACTTACAGTCCCTGTCTGCTCTGTGCCAAAATGATCATCAACGCCGGTATCGTCGAAGTGGTCTACCATGAGCGTTACTCCATCGACTCCACCTCCATGGCGCTTCTTTCAGAAGCCGGTGTCAAGGTGCGGCCCGTAACCGATGAGGAGTCTCAATGAGCGACATCGCCGCAAACATCCTTACCCTTGACGATGCCCTCCGCTGGCGGCGCGCCATGGCGGAGCAGGGATACAAGGTTGCCATCACCAACGGTTGTTTCGACTTGCTCCACCGGGGGCACGCTGTTTACCTTGACGCCGCCCGTGAAGAGGCGGACTTTCTGCTGGTTCTGGTGAATTCAGATGCCTCGGTCCGTGCCCTCAAGGGGCCCACCCGTCCGCTTCAATGCGAAGATGACCGTGCCTTTCTGCTCTGTTCCCTCAAAGCGGTGGACAAGTGCGTCATCTTTGACTCCCCCCGCTGCGACAGGGAACTTGAACTCCTGGCTCCCGATGTTTACGTCAAAGGAGGCGACTACACAGAAGACTCCCTTGACCCCGGGGAACGCGCTGCTCTGAAAAAGAGTCAGAGCAAAATTGTCTTTATTTCCTTTGTCCCCGGACACTCCAGCACCAATATCATCCGGAAGATGCAATCTTAAATGGATTGGGAAAAGCTCGGCAGCCTTACTGTCAACTTTCTTGTTGAAGCCGCAATAAGCTCAGGGATCATCCTGGGCTTTTTCTGTTGTTTTCTTATTGCAGCGCTTCTGCTGCAGCTGGTCACTCTGAGTCTGCGCCGCAGGTGGTACGAGGTGCTGGGCGAGCGCAGCTGGATCATGCTGGCGGCTCCGGGAACGGTCATCCATGAAACGGGACACGCGTTCTTCTGTCTGCTTTTCCGCCACCGGATCCTTGAAATGAAGCTCTTTGCCCCCACTCCGGAAGGCACCATGGGCATGGTCAGTCACAGCTGGGATCCCAAAAGTTTCTACCAGCGTGCCGGGAACTTTTTCATCGGCACGGGCCCCATCATCACCGGTGTTTCCGCCATCGTGCTTCTCACATATTTCCTGATGCCGGAAATATGGGAGCAGCTGGACTCCCATGAGTTTTACACCCTCAGCGACCTTGGCGCCGCCTTTGCCGCCCTCATCTGCCGTATGATCCGCACCTTCTGTTCTGCGGAAATATGGAGCAAATGGCAGACCTGGCTCTGGCTGATATCGACTCTTCTCATCGGTTCCCATGTCACATTGAGCAGAGAAGATCTTAAAAATGCCGTAAGCGGCATCTGGCTCATTCCGGTGAGCGTCCTTCTTTTCAATTTCGCCGTTATCTGGTACCGGAACCCGGGAGAGCTGCTCCTTGAACACGGCAGCGGTCATCTGGTCTGCACCTTATCGATCCTTTTCTTTATCATTCTCATCCTGGGTACTTTTGATCTGCTGCTTCATCTGCCTGTCTTTCAGAGGGGGACACCTGAAAAAAAATCTGCCCGGCGCCGTAACGCGGGCAGATAAAAAACTACTCTTCCCTGAATCTGCGGAGTGCCTCCCGTCCCCTCCGGACAGCCCGGAGTATCTCATCAGCAGAGAGATTTTCAGAACTTGTCCGGTGATGATCATCCTCTTTTCTTCTGATGCCGGCAGCTTCAAGACATCTTTTCCGTACTTCCGGAGCGAGAGAGGCGCCATACTCCAGAGTCCACTTGTAGCAGAAGCAAAGGATAATGACCTCATCGCTGAAGCCTTGTGCTTCATCTGCAAAAGTGAACGTTCCGGATACAGCTGAAGGGGGCTCTTCTGCAAAAAAAGTTTTACTGTATCTTTCCGGTGTTCCGGTACTTTTTTCAGCAGAAAGAGAATTTCCCTCTTCTCCCTCTTCCGGAGTTCTTCCGGGAGCAGGGGAAAGCCTCTCTCCCCCCCGGAAGCGGTAGAGACACTCAAGGAGCTTTTCCGCCCAGCGGGGCAAATGGAAGGAGGATTGTGCCTTTTCCACGGGAGTTTCCTGCTCTTCCGCCGGGGGCGGCTGATAGGGAAATGCGTTCCCTGCAGGAGTTTCCTGCTCTTCCGCCGGGGGCGGCTGATAGGGAAATGCGTTCCCTGCAGGAGTTTCCTGCTCTTCCGCCGGGGGCGGCTGATGGGGAAATGGCTTTTCCCCGGGAGTTCCCTGCTCATCCGCCGGGGGCGGCTGATGGGGAAATGGGTTTCCCACGAAGCTTACCTGTGAAGTGAGGAGAAACTCCATCTCTTCCCTTTCCGGAAAAATCATTTCATTTTCATTTGCAGAGCTCTGCATCCCGGAAAAAACAGGAAGGGTTTTCTTTTCTGAGCCGGAACAGATATGACCTTCTGAAAATTCTTTATATCCCGGAAAAGTCCGGTCCGAACTCTTCTTCTCTGTTCCGGCAGCTTCCTCAGCAAGGCCGCCCGGTATTCTTTCCCCTTCGCCTCCCCAATCGCAAGCAGAGTCTGAAAGGGCGTTGTGCTTTTCATGCTCTTTGAGGATGAAAGAAAAGGCATGGATCAGCTTCAGGGTATCTTCAAGAGAAATTTTTTCCAGTGACTTCCGGCAGCGGGGAGGGAAAAAACACCGGAGCAGCGGAGCGATTCCGGGGGCTCCCGCTGATGGATCGTTTTTCAGGAGATAACGGATCACAGCCACGGTCTGCCGCAGTTTTTCCGGTGCGGGCAGCATCAGATCGAACTGTTCCCCCGAACCGCTGATGACAGTCAGGTTCTCCATGCTCAGCTGAAGGAGAAAAGTTTTCCGCTGTCGCCGTCAGGGAGAGCTTTGAAGACCAATTTTGCCACATGATCCTGCCCCATGGAAGGCACATAGCTGGCATCGGGCTGAAGATAAGCAGCAGGGAAAATCAGTGTTTTTTCCCCTTCGGCAACGGGAGTGAAGGTGAGAGATTTTTTCTTTTCCTGCGCCATAATATCCTCACCCAGCGCAAAATCGCTGAGAAGTTCAAGGGCGGTGGAAACATCCTTGGTCTCAAGGGTAATGGTGGCGCCGTCCTGCACCAGATGTGAAGCAACGGCCTCATTGCCGCCGTTTTCGTAGATGATAGACTCTACGATCTTCCGTTTTGTCTCGATGCGGGGTGCCGATGCCAGAGGGGCGATAACGGTTTCCCCGAAAGAGGCGACATAGGAATGTCTTTTGATTACACTTGTGTCATAAGCTGCAGCCATAAACGATTCTCCTTTTGTTATTGTTTTTTCTGCATTTCCACCGCCCTGCCGGACGGCCCTGCTGCCAACAAAAGAAAATGTCAAGATAAATCAAATGGCGCTTCTCACCATACAAAGAAGAGAGCCCTGTAAAATTGAAAAAAGGAAATTTTGTGATTTTCTTCATGTTTGATTTGCAGAATTGAGAAAAGAGCATTATATTTATAGAGTGTGTAAGTATATGAACAGATCCAACCCAATATTACAGGAAAGGAACGATTATGTCCAAGATCTTCAAAACCGCTTTGTTTGCTGCACTTTGCGTCACGTGCCTCACCGTTTCCGGAGCCAGCTGGTTCGCCCGCGGCAACAAGTACAATGTAGAAACCATCGTCATCACCGGCAACTACAAAAGCCCCCGTCTCATGGCTGATCTGATCCAGGCTGAGAGCCGTCAGCCCTACATCATCGTTCCCGCTGCCGGTGCCAAACAGGGTTACTGGTACGTTGCACTGCCCAAAACCGACGGTTTTGCCATGGCAGAAGACAAGTTCGGTCCCTGGATCAAATTTTCCCAGTGCCGCCGGGTGGTGATCCTGGGCGACAACAACTGCGTGCCTGAGAAATACGAAGCCATGATCGACAAGAGCATTCCCGTTGTCCGCATCACCGGCGACTGGGAGCGCGTGGCAGAAGAGCTGACCTTTATGCTCAATTTGAGCAATCTGAAGCGCAACTACCCCAAACTCCGTAAAGAGCTTGACCGCACCTATCAGCCCATTTCCGCCCCGGCTTCCAAAACGCCTGCTGATCCCGGCAGCGGCAAGGGAGTGGTCCCTGCCGCTGAAGGCAGCGAGAAGTAATTTTCATTCTCTGCCATACGGAGTTCCCTGCCATGTTCAATATGTGGAAGATCGCTTTCAATGCGTTCCGCGAATCCCTGCGTGAGCCGGTCTATTTTCTCATGCTTCTTGCGGCGCTGCTGCTCATCGCCCATTATCCTCCGGCTGCCATATTCGTCTTCTCGGAGCAGCTCAAACTGGTGGTAGACAGTTCCATGGCGACCACGCTGCTTTTCGGCTTGATCGTATCGGTTTTGTGCAGCAGTTACACAGTTGCCCGTGAAATGCGTAACGGCACAGTCCTTCTTCTTATGTCCAAACCCATCCAGCGCTGGAGTTTTGTCCTGGGCAAGATCCTCGGCATCGCAATGGCGGGGACCCTCTTTGTGGCGGTGTGCAATTTCGCCACATTCATCTCAGTTTTCATTGCCACCGACCAGTTCCGCTTTGAAATGCCCCTTTATTTCACCATGCTGGGACTGCTGGCTCTGGGATGTGTGGCAGGTATGCTTGCCAACTATCTCAAAGCCTGTTCCTTCCCTGAGATCGCCACCTGGGCGACAGCGGTGCTGATACCGCTTTTTGCCGTTTACTGCTACCTGACCGGCGAACACCCCTCTCTGAGTCTGAAAGATCTGACCAAAGCTCTGATCCTGGTCAACTTTGCGGTGGTGACGATGTCCACCTTTGCCGTGGTCTTCGCCACGCGTTTTGACATTGTGCCCAACCTCTGTCTCTGCACGGCGCTTTTCTTTGCGGGACTTGTTTCAAGTTACCTTTTCCAGCGTACCACCGACAATGAGGTTCTCAACGGACTCTGTGCGGTGCTTTACGCCGTTTTCCCCAACTGGCAGTTTTTCTGGCTGGCGGATGCCGTGGCAGTGAAGCGTCATATTCCCGACGACTACATATTGAATGCAGCGCTCTATCTGGTGATCTACATCATTCTGGGTTCCACCTGGGCGGTGGCGACCTTCCAGCACAAGGAGCTGGCAGGTGACAGCAGAAATTGAGCCCTGCATCATCTCTCTGGAGCAGACAGACTCCACCAACACCTACGTCCGGGAGCACTTTGATGAGCTTCCGGATCTTGCTTTAGTGACGGCAAAGTTCCAAACCGCCGGCAGGGGACGTCTGGGGCGGCGCTGGATGGCGCCTCCCGGACTCAACTTCTGCGGCACATTCTGCTTCAAGAACCTTTCAGACGGATTCCACGCCGGGATGCTGTGCGGCACCGCCCTTATGGCAACGGTCAACGAAGTGCTCCCTGAAGTCCCCTTTTACCTCAAATGGCCCAACGACCTCTACTTTGAAAAATCCAAAGCCGCCGGACTTCTGGGCGAAGGCATCATCCGCAACGGCAGACTTGCCGGTGTCGCCATGGGGATCGGACTCAATGTCAACACCTCCATGGAACATCTTTCAGATGTGGGGCAATCTGCCGTTTCCCTCAAAATGATCGCAAAGAGAGAATTTAATGTGGATTTTATTGCAAAGTCACTGGCAAAACATCTGAAGATGTGCTATATTATGCATTTAAACTCTGAGACTGCACTTTTTGACCGCTGGCGCTCTTTCAACGCCCTGATCGGCAGAGAGATCGCCGTCATCGACCCATGCGGGAGCCGTTTTGAGGGAGTTTTCAAGGATGTGACCCCGGCGGGGGAGATGGTTCTTGAATACGAAGAGTCCGGAAACTTGAAGCAAAGGTGTTTCAACTGCGGAGACGTGTCAGTGGACAAAACGACTCTGTAACGCTCAAGGGCATACTGAAACCCGTCTCCGGAGCGCGTGGAGAAGAATTTAAAAGAGGTTTAATTGCTGAAAACATTAAAAGTTCAAGTATTCAGTGCCGGAGGGGCGGAAAACCCCGGCAAAAAAAACAAGTGTTTCAGCCTAAAATAAAAGGAAAAAAGTATGAACTATGGAGAAATGATGGTCGGAGCCCTCAAATTGATGGTCTTCGGCTTGGGGATGGTGTATATCTTCCTCATCATTATGATCGGAGCAATGAAGGTGCTTGAGGTCGCCTTGCGCCCCTTCGCAACTCTGCTGGATCCTCCTGCCGCAGCCCCCGTCAAAAAGGCTGCCGCCGGCAGCTCTGAGGATGCCAAACTCGCCGCCGTCGCCGCCGCAGTTGTGGCAAAAATGCTCAAGAAATAACAATTTTTTACAAATATCAGGAATCAAAACATTATGAAAAAAATCAAATTCATGGATTGTTCGTTCCGTGACGGATTCCAGTCCTGTCTCGGCGCCCGCGTCAAAACCGAAGACTTCCTCCCCGCTCTTGATGCTGCTGTCAAAGCCGGTATCAACTACATCGAAATCGGCGGCGGCGCCCGTTTCCAGAGCCTCTATTTCTACTGCCAGGAAGATGCCTTTGACATGATGGACAAATGCCGCGAAGTGGTGGGTCCCGATGTCAATCTGCAGACTCTTTCCCGCGGCGTCAACGTGGTGGGTCTTTCCAGCCAGTCCTCCGACATCATCGACCTCCATGCCCGCATGTTCAAAAAGCATGGTATCACCACCATCCGTAACTTCGACGCTCTCAACGATGTCCGCAACCTGATCCCCTCCGGCAACAGCATCCACAATGCCGGTCTGAAGCACCAGATCACCGTCACCATGATGGGTCTGGCTCCCGGTCTCACCGAATCCTATGCCCACAGCCCCAAATTCTACGCTGACACCTTGAAGAACATTCTTGACAGCGGCGTGCCCTTTGATTCACTCGCTTTCAAAGATGCCTCCGGCACCTCCACTCCCCAGACCGTCTACGAAACCATCAAGATGGCACGTCAGATGCTGGGCAACGACAAAGAGATCCAGTTCCACACCCACGACACCGCCGGTATGGCCGTTGCCTGTAACTGGGCCGCTATCGAAGCCGGTGCCGACGTCATCGACCTTGCCATGAGTCCTCTCTCAGGCGGCACCTGCGAAGCTGACATCCTGGTGATGTATCAGAGACTCCGCGGCACCGATTACACTCTCGACATCGATCCTGAAAAGATCCTCGCCGCTGAGAAGGTCTTTGAGAAATGCATGGAAAAATACTTCATGCCCCCGGAATCCATGCAGGTTTCCCCCAAGATCATCTTCAGCCCCATGCCCGGCGGCGCTCTCACTGCCAACACCCAGATGATGCGCGACAACAACTGTCTCGACAAGTACGATGCCTGTATCGAAGCCATGCGTGAAGCTGTTGCCAAGGGCGGTTTCGGAACCTCTGTTACCCCTGTCAGTCAGTTCTATTTCCAGCAGGCTTTCGCCAACACCATGTTCGGCGCCTGGAAGAACATCGACAAGAACGGCTACGGCAAGATGGTTCTGGGCTACTTCGGCAAGACCCCTGTGGCTCCCGATCCGGAAATCGTGAAAATGGCCTCTGAGCAGCTGGGTCTTGAACCCACCACCGAAGCTGTTGTTGACCTCAACGACAAGAACCCCAAACTGGGCATTGCCTACAACACCAAACTTCTGGAAGAAGCCGGTCTCCCTGTCACTGATGAAAACATCTTCATCGTCGCTGCCTGCGGCGAAAAGGGTCTGAAGTTCCTCCAGGGCGACAAACCCAACGGCATCCGCTATGCTGAAGCCGCCAAACCCGCCGCCGCTGCCAAGGGCGCTGCCGCCTACACCGCCACCATCGACGGTCAGGCTGTCGTGGTCGAAGTCGATGCCAACGGCACCGAATTCACCGCCACCGTCAACGGCAAGACCTTCAAGGTCGGTGTCAAGGAAGGTGCCGATGCCGCCGCCGCTGCCAAACCCGCTGCTGCCGGTTCCGGTGAGGCCACTGCTGTGACCGCTCCCATGCCCGGTACTGTCAACAAGATCCTGGTCAAGGCCGGTGACTCTGTTTCCGCTGATGACACCGTGGTCATCCTCGAAGCCATGAAGATGGAAACCGAAATCAAAGCCGGTAAAGACGGTGTGGTCGCTTCTGTTGACGCCGCCCAGGGTGCCGTTGTGGCCGCCGGTGACGCTCTCATCAGCATCAAGTAATTTGAGTTAAGGAAGTTATCAATCATGTTCAAACATATCATCACTGCCATGCTGACCATGGTTCTGAGCGTCTCTCTTTTCGGCGCCAAAGAACCTGTGGTCAATGCCAAGGCAGCTGCCAAAGCTCCCGCTGTGAAAGCGGAGTGCAAAAAGGCTGCCAAAGATTGTAAGGCATGCCCCAAAGCTGCCGCCAAGAAGTGTCCCAAAGCCGCCAAGGCTTGCGGCAAAGCCATTCTGCCCAAGTGCGCCAGGAAAGATGCCGCCAACTCCGATGCCATGGTGAGCTGGTACAAGGACTCCAAAGGTTGCTTCTATCTGGTCTATGACTGGGAAAAGAGTGCCACAGTTTATGCCCGTTCTTTCAACAAAGGCGCCAAAGTCTTCCCCGGCGGGGAACTGATGACCGTCGCTCCTCAGGGACGCAGCAAAGGCAAGATCAAAAACTATGCCGCTGTGAAAGTGCTGGAAGTGGGTCTGAACACCGATCCTGCCGACATCCTGAAAAAAGGCGACCTGATCGCCAAATTCGCCCCCATCTCCATGGCTCATGACTCTGTGAACAATGCGGAACCTGTTATGGTCGCTCTCCCCGGCTGGGGCGACGGATTCAAGGCTCTGTGGGAATCCACCGGTCTTTTCTCCCTCATCCAGCAGACCTGCTCTGACTTCAAGGTCACCTGGACTCTGGGTCTGGGCCGTGTCATCATGATCCTTGTCTCACTGGTGCTGATCTATCTCGCCATTGTCAAGGGATTTGAACCCCTGCTGCTGCTCCCCATCGGTTTCGGTGCTTTGCTTGCCAACATTCCTGTGGCAGGTATCTCCAACCCCGGCGGTCTGCAGTGGATGATCTATCAGGTGGGTATCGAATCCGGTGTCTTCCCCCTGCTCATCTTCATGAGTGTGGGTGCTATGACTGACTTCGGTCCCCTGATCGCCAACCCCAAGACCGCTCTCCTGGGCGGTGCTGCCCAGCTGGGTATTTTCTCAGCTCTGCTGGGGGCTGTGGTTCTTTCCTGGCTGATCCCCGGAATCGACTTCAGTTTGAAAGATGCCGGTTCCATCGGTATCATCGGCGGTGCTGACGGTCCTACCTCCATCTTTGTGACCGCCCGCTTGAGCCCCCATTTGCTGGGTGCCATTGCCGTTGCCGCATACAGCTACATGGCCCTTGTGCCTGTGATCCAGCCCCCCATCATGAAGCTGCTGACCACTGAAGCTGAACGCAAGATCAAGATGAAACAGCTCCGTACCGTGGGCAAGGTCGAGAAGATCTGCTTCCCCGTGCTCATCACTCTGCTCTGCGCTCTTCTGCTCCCCGATGCCGCTCCTCTGATCGGTATGCTGATGTTCGGTAACTTGATGAAAGAATCCGGTGTTGTGAGCCGCCTGAGCGACACTGCCGCCAACGCTCTCTGCAACATCGTGACCATCTTCCTCGGTATTGCAGTGGGTTCCAAGCTCTCTGCTGACCAGTTCCTCTCTCTGCAGACCATCGGTATCCTGATCCTCGGCTGCGTGGCTTTCGCTTTCGCAACTGCGGGCGGTGTGATCTTCGCCAAGATCATGAACCTCTTCAGCAAAGAGAAAATCAACCCCCTCATCGGTTCTGCCGGTGTGTCCGCTGTGCCTATGGCGGCCCGTGTTGCCAACAAGGTCGGTTTGGAGTCCGACCCCACCAACTTCCTGCTGATGCACGCCATGGGCCCCAACGTGGCAGGCGTCATCGGTTCAGCTGTTGCCGCAGGTGTGCTGCTCTGCATGCTGAACAAATGATCCTGAACTTACAGGAACTTTCAAAGCGCTTCTCCGTTGCGGGAAGCGCTTTTTCTTTTTTTTTAGCGCTGTTCCCTTCACGGGTAGGTAAAATAATTTTTTTACAAAAAACTTTTACAGACCGCTTTTTATTTTTGAGAACTCAAAAATGAAAAGCGTTACTGAAAAAGGTTTGGGAAAAGGGGGTGGGGTTTGGGGCGGGGGAAAAAG
>JAFWBQ010000055.1 GCA_017507125.1 Lentisphaeria bacterium | reverse complement strand
TTTGCGGGCAACTGACAGGAAAGACGGTGCAGATTTGTACACAAGTTACTGAACCGCCGTATGCCGAACGGCACGTACGGTGGTGTGAGAGGACGGGACTGGCGAGGTTGTCCCTCAAAAGTCCCTCCTACTCGATTGTGAGGTAATTTCAAAAGTCATTCAAAAAATGACTTTTGAAATTGCCTCATGTGCAAAAACAATAAAAAAGAGAGCGCCGGGGTGTTCCCTGACGCTCTCTTTGCGTTCTCTTGAAAGAGGAGATCACATATTCTCAATAAGACGCCGGAAATCGGCAACCATGGATTTGAGATCCTGAGAGGTTTTGATTCCTCCTGCCAGACACATGAAACCTGAGAAGCTGGCACAGCGGGCAATGGAGATCATCTCTTTGATCTCAGCGCCGCCTCTGGCAAGTTCGGTAACAGTGCCGTCAGGCAGAATGTCGTTGATATCCAGCTGACGCATGGTCTTGATGTAGCGTCCGGTACGGTAGACGCCGAAAGCGCGTTCACCTGCCATAACGAAGTTGGCGGGGTTGAAGCAGATACCGCAGTCGGCGATCTTCTCTTTTCTCCGTGCCAGAGCCGCGTTGGAACTGGCACTGGTCAGGTTGACGTTGAAAAAGTCAACGGCAATTCCGGCAGCGGCACAGGCAGCTGCCGCAGGAGCGGAACTGGAAAGGGGCAGGATCACCCGTTTGATACCGGCAGCATTCAGTTTGGCGGCGAAATCTTCAGCCTTGTCAGGAGAGGCAAAGGCGCGGAGCGCACTCACTTCAATGCCCTCAGCGGCAAGTTCCGCCACAGCGGCAGTAAGTTTGGCGGCGTTCATTGAGGCGGCAGGGAGGCCCTGGATATAGTCCAGCTCAAGATATTTGACACCGGCGGCTTTGCACTTTTCAACCATTTCAGGGATATAACGCCCTGCCAGACGGGAGGAGGCGGTAAGTTTAAAATCCTCTTTGGCAAAGAAGTCGCTCATCAGCGCGGCACGCTGGCGGACGCAGTCATTGCATCCGGGGTTGTCGCAGAGAATGAACGCAGGATCTGCAGCTCCCAGTTCCATTCCGCACTCCCACATGCCTTTAGCGTCAATAAGGCGCACCTGGCTGTTGCCGATACGGGATTGCTTCATGAAGCCTCTTGCTTTCAGCTCATGGTCGATGGCGATGAAATCCCGGTGGGGACCGGGATAGTATTTCCAGGTCTTGCTGATGGTTTCGCCTTCAGGAGTGGTGTACTCTTTTGAAACGGAACCGAGATAGGCAAGGCGCAGTTCAGCTTCGATGCCGTGGAGAGAGGTGTTGCGGTCCTGATCCACCCCCATGAGGCAGACATATCCCCCCTTGTCGGCAAGGCGCTTGAAAGGAGTTCCTTCTCCGTGGCAGCTGACAGGTTTCCAGTGGTCGCGGCAAAGCTCTTCGGCATCCTTGCCCAGAGCGGCGACGGTTCCCACAGGACAGGGACTGACAATGGCGCCGGGACGGTTTTTCAAAGTGGTGGTCAGAATGCCCAGGTCTCCGAACACGGGAACCAGCAGAGTTCCTGCGGCGCCGATGGTTTCAAGAAAGGCGTCGATGACAGCGTCGGGACCGCCCTCAACGTGTCCCAGACTGTAAAGAGAACTGTGGAGCAGAACCAGATCGCCCTCTTTCAAGCCGAGAGAGCGCAGACCGTTGATGATTTCCTGTTTGGTCATAGGAGTTGTTCCTTAACTTTTTTTTTCTCAGAGAGAGTCGGTCAGTTTCCGCATGGCGTCAAACTGCTCTTCGATGGAGGCAACCAGTTTCAGCTGGGTACGGCAGCGGTCAAGGTTGTGGCCGGGACGTTTGGTCTTGAAGTAGACGTCGCCTGAAAGATAGTCGGTCAAAAAGCGGATACCGATCTCAAGAGTGATGAGTTTACCGGAGAAGGGCAGCAGGGATTTTTCCAGAGGATTGAGGAACTTGCCTGCGGCAGAAAGATATCCGCGGAGCAGAGCTTCAAACATCTCAAAACGCATACGCACTTTTGAAAGATCGGTCTCATCCTCAGCGGCGGGGCTGGTTCCGGTGCGGACCATGTCGCCGAAGTCGTAGTGGGGAAGTCCCGGCATGACGGTGTCAAGGTCGATGACGCAGATACCTTTGCTGGTGGCATCGTCGATAAGGACGTTGTTCAGCTTGGTATCGTTGTGGGTGGTGCGTTCCACGATCTCGCCTTTGGCTTGAAGATCAAGGAGCACGCCGCAATCCTTTTCCCGTGCCATGACGAAGTCAACTTCAGCGCTCACCTCTTTGAGGCGTCCCACCTTGTCGGCGGCAATGGCTTCTTTGAGGGCTTCAAGGCGGGAAACGGTGTGGTGGAAATTGGGGATGGTCTCAAAGAGACGGCCTTCCATATCGGCAAGATAGTTCTGGAATCTGCCGAAAGCGGCGGCGGCTTCAAAGGCCTGGGTATCGTTTTCGATGATGTCGTAGGTGCGGGCTTTATCCACAAAGATGTAGCTCCGCCAGAAATTGCCGTCGGCATCCCGGAAGAAAGGTTTGCCCTCAGCGTTGAAGAGGGGGGAAAGAGTCTTGTCGGCGGAATCGGTTCCGGCCAGTTTTTTGCCGATGTGTGAAGTGACCCGGACAAAGTTGTCCATCAGCTCTTCGGGCTGCTGGAAGATGGAGGTGTTGACCCGCTGGACGATGAGGGTGTTTCTGTCAGTTTCCACCTTGTAGGTGTCGTTGATGTGACCTGTTCCGTAGGGGATTCCGGAGACAAATTTTCCGGCACCGGTAAAACCGTTGCAGACTGCATTGAGATCGTGAGCCATTTTTTGCTCCTTTCCTGAATTTTTAAGATATTGAGGTAATTTCGTACAATCACTGTTTAATATAGCACACAAAAGTTGCAAAGTAAATGGAAAAATCTCTTCTACAGATGGATTTTTAACACAAACTTTCCTTTTTACATCTTGCAAAGTCACACTGCCGGGAGTATTTTATATCGAAACCTGAATTTTAAGGAAAACGTTTTATGAACTTTGGTGTCCGTAATTTTTTTGCTGGTTTTTCCATCATGCCTGTGATCGGCAATGGTCGTCCCTGTGATCTTTATGAATGCGGGGAGGCAGTCCCTGTCACCGTGGAACTCAAGGGGCAAAAAGAAGAGACAGATCAAATAACGCTCCGGATCGACGACAATGAAGGCAAGGTCACTGAACGGAGCTTTTCAGCCGCAGAGCCCATCACCTTTGTGGTGGAGCGTCCCTGCCCGGGATTTGTGAATTTTCAACTCCAATGGCACCACAAAGACAGCAGCGTCACCAAACTGGAACGCTCCGTGGGCTTCTCTGTGGAAGAGATCAAGGCGGAACCTGAGCCTGAGGATTTTTATTCCTTCTGGAGGAGCTTTTTGATGAA
This sequence comes from Lentisphaeria bacterium, assembly GCA_017507125.1. Taxonomy (GTDB): domain Bacteria; phylum Verrucomicrobiota; class Lentisphaeria; order Victivallales; family Victivallaceae; genus UBA1784. The sequence goes on along the minus strand of JAFWBQ010000055.1, from coordinate 68,582 downwards.
GCTTCAGCCCTGCCGGAGTCTCCTCAAATGTCCCCTCTCAATACAGAGTTTACTGCGGAAAAAAATGATCTTTATGAACTGGCAGTTCCCACTTTGAACGGCAAAACCCTTTACGGTTATCTTTCCATCCCCAAGGCTCCCGGGAAATATCCCATTATGGTGGGTTATCCCGGCACGGGCCCTGCAGCAGGGATACGCCCCTCCTTTATTTATCCGGACGCTATCAGCTTGTTTATGGAAGTCCACACCTACCGCCCCATCCCCCATGAGTCCCGTGAGGAAACCATCGCCCGGGCGGGATGGTACAATCCCTTTTCCTACGCTGTTCAAGGCATTGAGAGCCGGGAGAGCTTTTTCTACCACGACATTCTCCCCGGCATACACCGTGCCCTTGACTACGTTGAAAAACTCCCTCAATACGACGGCAGGAACATAGGATTTTTCGGTTCCAGTCAGGGGGGATGGCTTTCCACCATGGTGGCGGCGTTCCATCCGGAAGTTTCGGCAATGTTCCTCAATGTGCCCGCCTTCACCCAGTGGAACGGATTCAACTCCGTCCGGGGCAATGTGGCGCAGCACAGCGATGATCCCCAATACGAAAAACGCGCCCGTGAAACACTGCGTTATTACTCCTCAGTCCATGCGGCACGGTACACCAATGCGACCGTCGCCATGACCGTGGGCAGGATCGATCCCATCTGTCCCCCCGCAAGTGTTTACGCGCTCTACAACCGTTTCCCGGGCAAAAAGGTGATCTATCATGAAATGGATATGCGCCACGAATGCCGGGATTCATGGACTGAAGGTGTCAAAGCGCTCCACGATCATCTTACAGGTCAATAAACAAATAAACGCTCCTTCTGTAAGAAAAACAGAAAGAGCGCTCTAAAAAAAGCATCAGCTGACGTTTCGGCCCGCCCTAACTCCCTCAACCTTTTTACCGACCTTTGTCGGGAACAGCGCTTTCCCTTTTTCCGGCGGCAGCCGGGAGCGCCGGGAGTTACTGCCGGGGATAGAGATACTCTGCACCGCGTTTGGAAAGTTCTCCGAGAGTTCTGCTGTCAGAGTGTCCGTCAACAAAGACCATGTTGGCGCTTCTGGCGCTCTGGTGGCGGAACTCAACAGCCTGAGTTCTTCCGGTCGCCAAGGAAAAGGGGTAACTTGAATTTGCAATAATACAATACCCTGTATCAAAGACGAAATCCGTTGACCATCTGGTGGAGTCTATCGCATAGATCTTCCGTCCCGGATTGCGGACCTGAGTCAGTTTCTGGGCGTGGTCAGAAGTTTTGACACAGGAGCGGATGTAGTAATTGGGGTTGATGCAGAGAACGATGGATTCCCCGCCCTTTGTATGGTGCGTAAGGGCTTGAGGACAGGTCATGACTCCTGCTGTTTTTACTGTGATATTGGCTGTGTCAAGGGTGTAACGCCCATAGACACCGCCCAGATTGACGCGTTTTTTGACGATTTGCGGAGCGATGTAAAGTCCCATTTCAGCGTACCATTTGCGGGCGTTGTTGGGACCTTCGGGGAATGTTCCTGCGTTGTCATCCACATATTGCATCATGCCCACGCCGTATTGTTTCATATTGGCAAGGCACTGGGTGGATTTGGCACGGTCCCTTGCCTGCTGCAAGGCAGGCAGCAGCATGGCGGCAAGAATGGCGATAATGGCAATAACGACCAATAGTTCAATCAGCGTAAACGCTGATTGAGTGAAGATGTGAAGGTGTGAAGAGCTTGACTGCGTCAAGCGTGAAGTGCGCCCTGACGGGCGTAAGGATGTGCTGTTTTTTGTTTTAGAAAAACACTTCTGTTGTGCGGCAGCAACAAGAAGTTCGATCAGGGTAAAAAAGAGGCGGGAATTCCTGGGGGCGGGGGAAGAATCCATTTTTCATCTCCATGTTGAATTTACTCTAAGTTGTGCAGTCCCGGGGTAATATACACCCCTTTTATTCAAATTGCAAGTCTTTCCGCCGCAGAAGGTTTTTTCAAAAGAAAAAAACAAAAATTTTATGTAGGAAGAGTTGAAAAAATATATCATGGTGATATAGTATCCCCGGTAAGAAACAACGGAAGAATCAAAATAGGGGAAAACGAATGAAAATAGAAAAATTCCTTGTCAGCCGGGATCCTGAATGGTATCATGCCTGGCCGGATGTGGTGCTTACGGCAGACGGCACGATGATTTGCGTTTTCAGCGAATGTATCCATCACAATAACAGAAGACATACGCGGATCATGTTGTGTGACTCCCGGGACCGGGGACGCACATGGACACCGAAACGCCCCCTTTCTGAAGCCACTGACGGATTGCCCTGGTACTACAACTGCCCCCGCATCTTCCATCTCTCCGGCGGAGAGCTTGGAGTCATCGTCGACCGGGTCCCCGCCGCAGGCGAAGGCGGCAGTTGTGAACAAGCCTCGGTCAACGTGCTTTTCCGCTCCTCAGACAACGGCAAAACATGGAGTGCTCCTGAAATCCTCCCTCTGCGCGGCATCGTGCCGGATAAGATCTGCATTCTGCCAAACGGAAGGTATCTTGCGTCGGCGCATTACCGTTATCAGGGGAACCTTTCCCAATTCCTGCGCTATTCTGATGACAACGGCAAAACATGGAGCGATGAGATCCTTGTTGCCCACGATCCCCGCTATCAGCTCTGCGAAGTTTCTCTTGTCTCCCTGGGCGGCGGCACCGTTGCGGCGCTTATGAGGGAAAATTCCCGCCTGGGACTGGACTGCTTCAAAAGCGTTTCCCATGACAACGGCGAAACCTGGGGCCCCCTGACGCAGATCCCCCTGCCGGGATGTCACCGGCCTGTTGCCGGATTTTTACAGGATGGAAGAGTTTTCATCACCTACCGCTTTTTCCACGGCGGCGGTCCGCTCTCATGCAAACAGAACTTTTTCAGTGCTGTGACTGACCGGGAGGCTCTGTTGTCGGAGGATCGGAGTCAGGCGAACACCCGGATCATCCCCCTTGACTACGATCCGGCTCACAATCCCGATACAGGTTACTCCGGTTGGGTCCAGTTTGATGACGGCGAGATCTATGTTGTCAACTATATCGTTGACGACACCGTGGAAAAAGGGCAGATCCGGGGGTATTCCCTGCGGCCTGAGGAACTGATCCTCGGACTCTGAAAAAACAGAAATGAGAGTGTTTTGTTTATGAATGAAAAAGAAATTGCTGATATCATTGATTTTTTCTACCCGGAAGATGATGATTTGAAACGCACTCTGCTTAAGCACAGCCGTCAGGTGACAGAAAAAGCTCTGGAACTTGCGGCGCATACCGATGTCCCATTGGATCTTGAATTGCTCCGGGGGGGCGCTATGCTCCACGATGTCGGTATCAGAAAGTGTCATGCGCCGGGGATCTTCTGCACAGGGGAGCTCCACTACCTGCGCCACGGCATTGAGGGCGCTTTCATGCTGAGAGCATACGCCGCAGAACGCAGGTGTGAACTGGAACCCTTTGCCCGCATCTGCGAAAGACATACGGGGAGCGGTCTGAGTGCTGCTGAGATCATTTCTCAGAAACTCCCTCTGCCGGAAAGGGATTTTCTTCCCCTTACGCCGGAAGAAAAAATGGTCTGTCTGGCAGACAAGTTTTTTTCCAAATCAGGGGATATGAAAGAAAAATCCTTTGACGCTGTTCAGCGTTCCATGGCAAAGTTCGGAGTTGCCTCTCTGGAGCGTTTCAATGCCCTGTGGGCGTTTTTCACTTTCCGCTCCGTCTGATTTCCACATCGTCAAGATGGATGTGCGCCTCTTTTGCCTTGGGGAGCATTCCGTAATCCATGAAAAAACTCCCCAGCGCCTTTTCGGCAAGGCGGAACTTGAAAGTCAAACGCCGCCAGTTGGGTTTGCCGGTTTCGCTCCATGAAACAGCATGAAGTCCGAAGCGGGGATCGGATTTCTCATCTTTGATGATCTTTCCGTCAGAAGTGATGCCCACACTCACCCGGCTGGTATATTTCCCGAATGCGATGATCCTCATGCCGATGCGTTTGATCGAAGTATCACTCCCCTTTTTGAGGGAAACTGAAAACTCCCATTCACCGGGGAGCATTTGAAATCTGGCACTGGTCAGGTCGCTCCCTGAAAAGTAGCGTCTGGTGCTCATGTCAAGGCGCAGAGAGGGGGCGGCTTTTCCGTACTCTCCGGTGTCAAGGGTGTAGTAGTATCCCCGGAAGGTCATAAACATGGAACTGATGATCTGTTTGCCCTCCACCAGATGCCACCAGCGGGGATAGGGCTTTTTAAGCGCCCATTCAGGGTACCGGGGGGTGCCGATACCCTTTTTCGGGATCACGAGGTCACTGTAAAGCAGGGAGTGTGAAAAGTCTCCGTTAAGCAGTTTCGGGGCGGCGCCTGCCCAGAGCAGACGGCGGATCTTTTCAAGCTGTTTTGCCTCATCGAAGTTTTCAGGCAGGGCGCCCAGAGGTGCTGCCATGAAAACGTCCTGAATGTTTCCTTTGCTCCGGGAGGCGAGAAGTCCGCTGTAAAGGGTGTCAACAGCCAGTTCAAGGTATTTTTTGTTCCCTGTCATTTCAGCGTACATGGCAAGAACAGGGTAAAAGAAAGCGCCCCGTCCGAAAAGATAATCTGTGGCAATGGTGGGCATCAGCTGCTCCGCAGGGAGTCCCGGCCAGTGGGTCTCTATCTGGGGGCGGAAAGTCATTTCAAGGTTCATAATGTTGGCGAACTCTTTTTCAAGAACTTTTCTGATAAGAGGATCACCTGTCAGATGATACATCTTCAGAAAAGCAGTCAGTCCGTACCAGCAGTGAAAGGGGACAAGTCCTGAAGTTGTCACATAAAAAAGACTGTTCTGCCGGGGAACTGAAGTGCGCTGGAGCCGCTTCTCCTCAGCCGTTGGAGCATTTTTTTCAAAGCGGTCGATCTGGTAATTCAGTTGTGCCATGTAGCGTTTCACCGCCGCAGGATCGTTGAAGATGGCGTACCCCTCAGCCAAAGTCAGCAGAAAGAATCCGAAATTCCGCCCCTGCTGGATCTCTCCTGAGTCCAGAGGCAGTTTTATACAGGCGTCCAGCTGCCGCCGTGCGGTCTGGTAAATGGCGGGATCCCCTGTCAGAAGCCAGGCACTCATGACGCCGGGGATCCAGGCGTGTCCGAAGCCGTTGCCGCCGATGATGTGGTTGGCGCTGTGGGTGTGGGGAAGTCCATTCCGGATATCGGTGTCAATGTCGGCATAGTGGCGCGATGCGGTCTGCGCCAGACGGAAAAGGGCGGGATCTTCAGAACGCATGGCACGGTGGTAGAGAACGTAATCTTCAAAGGACTCCAGATTGCCCCAGCCGCCGTCGCCGTAGTGGTCGCCGTAGTTGAATTGTCCGTAACAGAAACGGCTGTGGAGCTCTTCAAATGAAAGTCTTCCCAGACCCTCTTTCAGGCGTTTTTCAAAGAAAGGCTGCCGCTTTGGGTTTGAAGCGCACATGGAAATCATCACTTTGGAGTCGGCAAAGTGTTTTGCCGCCGCCATGACCATGGCAGGGGTGTCAGGCGTTTTGAAGAGAGGCGCGGGGGACACAAGGAACTTTTTCCTCAGAGTCATGCCGGGAGCAAGAGAGAGAACCTTTGCCGAAGCGGGCCAGAGGGCGCCTTTGACGGCTCCGGGAGTCATTTCAAGCTCATTGGGGAACGTCTGGGCGCCGTTGAAAACGTGAAGTGAAACGCCGCCGGGGGAAGAGAGGGTGAATTCAGGCAGCTCTTCCAAGGTTCCCTGATAAGTTTTTACAGTCGTCCTGCCGTTGATGATCTGTTTTTCGGTAAAGCGTTTTTTCAGGTGATCGCCCCAAATGGTGCGCCAGCCGTGAGGGAGTCCGGCGGGAGCTTCGCTCTGCCAGAAGAGTTCTTTTATGAGAATGAACTTTTTTGAGGTGTTGGAAAGTGCAATGTCAAGCTCAACACCGCTCCGGCTGCCGAATCCTTTGAGGCGGATATCAACTGCCCCCATGGATTTTCCGTCGGCAGAGACCATTTTGCCCCGGCGGAGCAGAGTACCGTTTTCAAAGGTGCTGAAAGTCTTTTTGAAGGTGTACTTTCTGCCAGTGTAATCCCTGCCTGCAAGAACAGCTTTCCCCAGAGTTCCATTCTGCTCCCAGAGGACCGAAGCGTCAGGATCTGCTTTGACTCCGGAAGCGGCAAGGGAGACGGAAGCAATATTTTTCTTTGCTCCCGGTGTGAAACGGAGCTTGAGGGTTTTGACCTTTGAGGCGGTATCCGCAGTAAAGTCAACGCGCAGGGCGGCAAGTGATCTGTCGCCGGGCCACGCTGAAACAGGATAAAAACGCGCCGGGAGCTTTTTTGCTCCGTCGTAAAGCGCAAAAGTGCCTGAGTTGAAGTAAACTTTTGATTTGGGAAAGAGCATTACCCCTGAAAGAGGCACATTGCTTTCCGCTCCCCCTTTGCCGGGGAAAAGGCGGAACTCCCATGTTGAGGCAGTGCATTCACCATTGCCGAAAGAGTCTGCCGCAGGCAGGGGAATGTAAGGGGGCAGTGTCATCTCCTTTTCAGGAACACCTGTTGCCGGACCTGCAGGGATCTTTTTCGGGGGGCGCTTGCCTTCAGAAAGAAAACAGTCATCAACGAGGATTTCATTTTTTCCGGGATCAATGATGACCTTTGTGGGACCGATGGTCATGCCGCTCCGGCGGAATCTCCCGAAAGGATAATCGGTGGGAACAAGAAAATTCTGCCACTTCTCTGTGACTTTGAAGCTCTTTTCAATGACACTACTTTTGTCGGTTTCGAGATAGTAAACGCATTGGACTTTGACCCGGACGGGACGGGGTGCTTTCATCATGAGTGAGAAAAAGCCGCTCCCTTTCTGGAACCTTGCGCCGCTTTCGTAGGCAACTTCTAATTTCTGCCCTTTCAGATGCAGAGAGCGTTTCCCGGAAACGCAGTCGCTGCTGTAAGAGAAAACCTCTTTTTTTGAACGCATGACTTCTTCATCAGGCATTCTGTTCCACAGAGGCTCCACGTCATACTCAAAAGAGTTGTTGGGAAACGAATTGGCAGATGCAGTAAATGCCGTACAGAGAAGAAGTAAAAATGCGTTTTTTTTCATGGGATTATTTGCTGTCGTTAAACATTCTGTAATAGAAGATACCCGCCTTATGGGGCGCCCAGGGGCTGCCGGAGTGGACAGGCCCGATCATGTAGGCACTGGTGTATGACCCCACATGTCCGTCAACATGGGAAACCTGAGCGCTTTTACCGGTAAAGTGTCCCCAGTTGCAGGAGGTAAAACTCTCCATGCTGTTGAGGTTGATGTAAAGCGAACTGTCAGGGGATTTCTGTCTGACATCCAGAACCCAGGCGCAGCGGGTGGGATTTTTGATCCGGGACCAGAGAAGCTGTCTGTAATTTTTTCCGGAGGAAAGAATCCGATCGACCTGACCTCTTGCGTTGATGGAAATGGAGAAGTCGATCTTGGCACCCCGGTCTTTTGTGACATAGGGCGCTGAATTGCAGGAAAAGACCCCCGGTTTGTCGTCGCGCTGCATAGCTCCGGGAACTTTACTGATGGCGAGATGGGTGTTTCTGTAATATCCGGCATAGGGAGCCAGCATCGTGAACCAGGCTCCGCTGCTTTGGGGACCATAACCGGTTCCGGAACCGTTCTGCTCCCAGGCAAAAGAGGCGTGGTCTTTGTTGTCTTCGGCATAGGAGTTTGCGAACATTCCGCAGTTTTTGAGGTTGTTGGCGCAACTGGAGTATTTGCCCCGCTCCCGCGCCTGCTGCAAGGCGGGCAGCAGCATGGCGGCAAGAATGGCGATGATGGCGATAACGACCAGCAGTTCAATCAGCGTGAAGCTGTACAGCTTCACCTGCCCATGGGCAGGTGAAAAACCTTCTTCTTTGCCATAAACACGATCACAGCAGAGATGGGATCTTTTCACCAGAAGTTCGATCAAGGTAAGAGCAGATTTCTTTTTCATAATGGATCTTCCTTATTTTTCGGGTTTATTGTTTTTTGCCGGTCTGTTTTCAATATAAAAAAAGGGTCTTTTTCTTACCAGCCTGCGGGGACTTTTCTCTGCCAGGGCTGATAGAAGACGCAGTTGTAAACGCCTGTGGTCTCATCCTGATCCGGAATTTTTGCGAAAGGAACTCTTTCAACATGTCCGTCGAGGAAGAGGAAGTTCACCCCTCCCTTGTGGCGGGGATCGAAAATGGAGGTCGTCGTACTTGACGTAGGATCGATCCCTTTGGAGCGGTAGCTGTAGTAAACATCGTTTCTGCCATGGGCAAGTCCCACATCAGCTACGGCACTGCTGATGGAGGGACGGAAAACCTGTCCGATCTTGATACCGGGACTATGGGTGATTTGTGAGTTGACGTTGTAGAAGTAGGTGCTTCCCTGTTTGGTAACTCCCTGAACAGGGGCGGAAGGACACAAAAGAGGACCGATTTTTTTTGCTCCCTTTTTTGTGACGTAAACGGCACCGATACGGCCGGGGTCTTCTTCATCAGTGACATATCCCAGATAGCTTGCGATCAGATTGTTATTGGGATTGCGGCTGTAAAAGTAACGGTTTCCGCTGCCCCCACCGTTACGGTAGGGGGTGATGTAGCCGTTGTTGTCATCCTGATAGAGGGCCCGTGCCTTGCCGATCTGGATCAGATTGTTGGTGCAGGTGGTGGTGTGGGCCCGTTCCCGGGCCTGCTGCAGCGCGGGCAGCAGCATGGCGGCAAGAATGGCGATAATGGCTATAACGACCAGAAGTTCGATCAATGTGAATGTGCTTCCCCTGAACGCAAAAAAGGTGGGGCGTCGTTTCATTTTAAGTTTCTCTTTGAAAGTTTGCTTTGTTTTTGATGATGTAATTCCTTAATATAGCATTAACTCATGTTTTTTCAAGTTTCAAAGGCGAGATCGGTGTTTGATTTAGAGGCGCGGAGGCGCTATATTATATAGAGGCAATTTATTTGACTGAAAACTTGAAAGGGATCTTCTTATGGGCCGTGAACGCTGGAGCTGTGAAAAAGCATGGGAGTGGTACAATAATACACCTTGGTTGCGGGGATGCAATTTTCTCCCCTCTGACTGCTGCAACCGTATCGCTTTCTGGCAGGAACTGGATTTTGAGAAACATCTTGAAACCTGTGACCGGGAGCTGGCTCTTGCAAGTTCCATCGGCTACAATACGATCCGTGTGATCCTTGAACATATCGTTTATGCCGAGGAACACGACTCCTTTATGGTGCGTTTTGAAAGGTTCCTTGAAGTCGCCGCCAAAAATAATATTGCTGTTATGGTCTGTTTCGGCAACGACTGCACCGTTCCCAAAAATGCCGCCTACCGGGCGCCCCACATCGGGGTGCAGGAGTATGACTGGGGATATCACGGCGGCAGAAAGAACTCCCCCCACGGCAGCCACCCCGATGCGGTGGGATTCAGTATCCTTGATGAAGAGGATACGGCTGAAGTCTTTTTCAATATGGTCCGCGAGATCATCTCAAAGTACAAAGACGACAAACGCATCTGTGTCTGGGATCTTTTCAACGAACCCGGCAACAACAACCGTCATGAGATCTCTGTTCCCCATGTTCAGAAGATCTTTGATGTGGCGCGTTCCTGCGATCCCTCCCAGCCCCTGACCTCCGGTGTCTGGACCGGCTGCCGGAATTTCAAAGCCGCCGAGAAGACGGCTCTTGAAAACTCCGATGTGGTAAGTTTCCACTGCTACGGCAGCTACCGGGCCAATATCATCTATATTGCCCAGTTGAAAAAACACAACAGACCGCTCCTCAATACGGAGTGGCTCCACAGGCCTTTCCACGACACTGTGGAAGAGATGTTCCCCCTCTTTTATCTGGAAAAGGTGAGCTGCTGGAACTGGGGATTTGTGGCAGGTCTTTCACAGACCTACGAACCCTGGGAGTCCATGTGGCGGCGCATTGAAGCCGGAGAGGGGGCAAATATTGATGTCACCAAGTGGCAGCATGATCTTTTCCGTCCCAGTCTCCACCCCTACGACCCCAAAGAGATCGAGATCATCAAACAGTTCTGTCAGTACGCCGATGAGGAGTGGGCGGAAAAACAGAATCAGTAACTTAAAAGCAGGGGAGCGCACGCTGAAACGGCGCTCCCCGTTTCATTTTTCCGGGTTCCGCAGATCACACAAGTTTGTATCCGGCACGGGTCAATTTGGATTTTATCTCTTCCAATTGTTCCGCAGAACGGGTTTCCATCTTGACATGAAGAAAGCATCCGATGATGTCAGCGTGTTCACCCCCCGGATCATGGCGCACCTGGATGACATTGGCGCCGCAGCGGGCGATAATGCCTGAAACTTCATGGAGTTGTCCCGGTTTGTCCAGCATGGCGATTTTCAGTTCTGCTCTCCTGCCGCTTGAGAGGAGTCCCCGATTGATGACCCGCGAAAGGATGTTCACATCAATATTACCGCCTGAGATCACGGCGCAGACGTGTCTTCCGGCAAGGGGAAGTTTGTCAGCCAGAATGGCACCGGTTCCGGCAGCTCCGGCTCCTTCGGCGACCAGCTTCTGCTTTTCCATTAAAGCAAGGATGGCTGAGGCGATCTCATCATCTGAAACGGTCAGGATCCCGTCTGCATACTGACAGCAGAGCTGCCGGGTCAATTCCCCGGGATGCTTGACAGCGATTCCGTCAGCAAAAGTGGAGACGCGTTCAAGGGTGACAGATGATTTGTTTATAAAGGCTTTATGCATGCCGGGGGCTCCTTCTGCCTGAACTCCGTAAACTTTACATTCAGGTTTCAACTGTTTCATGGTGAATGCCGTCCCTGCCAGCAGACCGCCGCCTCCCACGGGGAGAAACAGGGTGTCGACTTCCGGAAACTGTTCAAGAATTTCCAGCGCGATGGTTCCCTGGCCTGCTATGACATCCTCATCATCAAAGGGATGAACGAAGATTCCCTGAGTTCGGCGGCAGTACTCTTCGGCGGCATTGGAGGCGTCGTCGTAGACACCGTCGATCAGATGGATCTCAGCTCCGAGTTTGCGGGTGGCTTCAACCTTGGAAATAGGGGCTGTGCCGGGCATGAAGATCACGGCTTTGCGTTTCAGTTTTGCTGCCGCATAGGCGACGCCCTGAGAGTGGTTTCCCGCAGAACATGCAACGATTTCCCGCTCCTTTGTCTCTTCTGGAAGTGAAGCGATTTTGAAAAAGGCTCCGCGGAGTTTGAAAGATCCTGTCAGCTGAAGATTTTCTGCTTTCAACCTCAAATCACAGTCGGAACGCAAGTTCCCGGCACCGATCATGTCGGTTTTTCTTGCAACTTTTGAAAGCAGATGGGCGGCACGGTAAACTTTATCAAGAGTCAGCATAATATTTTCCCTTTTTATTTTGGCTGTGTCAATGTGACACTTTTAACATCATAGAGTTTTAAAAGCAGCTTAAGCAGATGGGTGCGTACACTTTCATTGCCTTTTGAAGTGACCTGCATGACAGCAAGTTCACTTTCTGCTTCCGGAGCAAATGTCAGAGCGTCTATATTTATCCGGCACTTTGCATAGACTCCTGAAATGTGGTGGAGAACACCGCAGCTGTTGGCGGCTGTCAATTCAACTGTGAATTTTTCCATGGTTCAAATTCCTTTTTTTTCAGTTATCATTTCTTCAATGCTGCCTCCCGGCGGAATTATGGGCAGTGCCCATTCATCTTTGTCAAGGCGGCAGTCAAGTACCGTCGGACGGTCAGGAGCAAGATCTTGAAGAGCAGAATCAAGCTCTTCAAGGGTTGTGATTTTTTTCCCCTCTGCTCCGAAAGCCCGCGCCAGTGCCGGAAAATCGGTCTGACGGTTCAGTGTGGTGTGGGAGTAGTGCTGATCGTAAAACATGGTCTGCCACTGGCGCACCATTCCCAGAACACCGTTGTTGCAGATAATGATGAGAAGCGGCAGCTTTTGTGAGACCGCAGTGGCAAGTTCCTGCAAACTCATGCCGAAACTGCCGTCTCCGGTAAAAAGAAGTGTTCTTTTTCCGCCCCGGGCAACTGAACTGCCTATGGCGGCACCGAGACCATATCCCATCGTGCCAAGTCCTCCTGAAGTCAGAAGAGAGCCGGGCGTTTTGAATGGATAATAGTGCATGGTCCAGATTTGGTGCTGCCCCACATCTGTGACAATGACACAATCTTCATCGCAATACTTTGCCACTGCGGGGAAGAGGTTTTCCGGGACAAGAGTCTTTATTTCAGCCGGGACATTTTTCAGCTTGATACTCTTATGGAACTGCTGCCACTCAGGACGGGACTGCCGGGGAAGAGTTTTCAGAAGTTCTGTCAAAACACTTTTCAGGCTGCCTGTGATCCCTATATCAGCTGAAACATTTTTATTGATTTCACTGGGATCGATGTCAATATGGATGATTTTTTTCCCTTCCCTGAATTTTTCGCAGTTCCCTGACGCACGGTCGGAAAAACGGACTCCCAGAGCAAGGATAAGGTCGCATTTTTTCAGCAATTCAGCTGATAGAGCGGTTCCGTGCATGCCGCACATGCCGCCGTTCCGCGGATGACTGCTTCTCATGGCAGTAAGCCCCATCATGCTGAAAACGACCGGAGCGTCAATTCTGTTGGCAAGTTCTTCCAATTCCCCCCATGCCCGACCTGAAATGATGCCGCCTCCGCTATAGATCAGAGGACGGCTGCTTTCGCAGAGCATCCGGATGAGTGCATCAAGAGCAGGGAGAGGTCTCTTACGGGTGAAGTAAAGAGGCGAACTTTCATCTTCTTCCTGACAGCTCTCATTTTGAACGTTTTTGGGAATGTCTATCAGCACCGGTCCCGGACGGCCGTCAAGGGCGATGTGAAACGCGGCATCTATGACCCGGGAAAGTTCACAGGGGGAGTTTACCGCAAAGTTGTGTTTGGTGATCCCCCGGGTGACAGAGGTGATGTCAAGCTCCTGAAAACTGTCTTTGCCGAGGAGTGGAACGCTTACGTTGCCTGTAATGACCACAAGGGGCACACTGTCAAGGCCGGCTGTGGCAATACCTGTGACCAGATTGGCGGCCCCGGGGCCGCTGGTGGCGATGACGACTCCCGGACGGCCCGTGGTCCGGGCATAACCATCGGCGGCGTGGACGGCGTTTTGTTCGTGGGCGCAGAGAATGTGCCTGAGGCGGTAACTGTTGCGGTACAGTTCTTCATAGATGGGCAGCACGGCGCCGCCGGGGTAGCCGAAAAGTGTTTCTGTGCCGTTGCGGCAGAGAGATTCGATAACGATGTTTGCTCCTGTTCGTACCATTGAGGATTTCCTTGACTTTTGATGACGGTATAAAAAAAAACCGGAAGATTTTTTCTTCCGGCAGAACTTGAATTTTCTGGTTTTATTTTTCAACTTGTGCCGGGAGTGGTAATGATAATGCAAAAAATAATGGAAATAATGTTGATAAAACGGAAAAAAGCGGAGACAGCAAAGCTCCCGGCAGCTTCCGGAGCCGGGGAGAAAGAGAAGTGATAATTGTGTTTTGAGGTTTTCATTGCATAAAAAAAACTCTCTGCCGCTTTACCGCCGCAGAGAGTTCCTGATTTTTTTCTGATTCTCAACAACAGCAAAGGACACCGTCGCAAATAATAATTGCGGCGATGGCGATCATAATAATGCTGTTGAAAAGAAAATTCATCTTAAAACGACCTTTTGATAACTCTTTTTTGTAATATAACACCTTTTTGAGATCCGTCAAGTCCGGAATTGAAAAAAATTGTTGTTTTCTTATTTCAGCCGGGTGCGCCGGCGGTACTCTTTGGGGGAACACCCCATGTGCTTGCGGAAGAACTTGGAAAAGTAAAATTCGTTGTTGAATCCTGCCGCAAAGGCGATTTCACGGATATTCTTTTTTTCTGTGGTCAGCTGACGGCATATCCGGCTGAGGATCATGCGGGTCAGAAAGTTTTTGGGAGTGATCCCCGTCTGGCGGGTGAAACTCCGGGAAAAATTCTCTCTGGAAACACCGTGGAGCGCCGCAAGTTCCTCCACTGTCACCCGGGCAGGGGGGACTTTCTGCAGGTAATCAAGCTCCTTTTTATAGGGTGCGAAACGGGTGACATGTTCCAATTCAGTAAAGGGCATGTTGACCAGACGCGCCGCAAACTCCGTAATAAGACTCTGCAGCTGAAGCGCAGAGGCAAACTCCGAGGGGCATTCAAAGGCCTCCTGCGCCCGGCGGAGAAGTGAGGCGTCGGCAATTTCACAGAGATGTCCGAAGCCGGAAAAGATGTCGACTCCCTCATAAAGTTCAAGGGTGAAGTGGATGGAGATAAATTCCAGTTCCCTGTCAAGAAGAAATTTACAGGGGTGGTGCAGAGGGGCAAAATAGGCATTCCCCGGTTTCAGAACAAAGGTGTCCCGGGCGTCCTCAATGCGGCACAACTTCCCGCCGGGATTGTTGATGACCATGAAAAAACGGTTGACAGGCAGGGTGTGATACTCTCTGCCTGCCACGGGCCAGGTGCCTTTGGCAAAATGCTGCACTTCAAGATTCAGGCGGTTCGCCGTCTGTATGGCAAATGAGTTGTTTCTGACAGGCATTATTGTTTTTTCCTTTCACACTAATATAGAGCCTTTTTTTGAAAATACAAACTTCAAAGTCACAAAAGTATAAATATTGCTCTTTTTTATTCATTCAATATTCCTGAAGTTGATATTATATTATAAGTATGATGACAACCCATGAAAGGAGTGGAGCTATGCTTTACGCATCATTTGACAGTGACCGTGAATATCTGGTCAACAAGTTCCGTAAACCTGTTTTTGAAGAGGGGACGGGAGTCTCCCAGGAAGAGATCATTGAACATATTCTTGAATTTGCCGACACTCTCACCCTTCAGGATCTGCCCAAGCCTGTGATCAAGGCACGCTGTTTTGAACATGTGTGTCAGCAGATGTTCATTGATGTCAATCCCCATGACGATTTCCCCGGTTTCGGATGCTATGACAGAAAGAAACGTCCTCTCGCCCCCCTGGTGGGACGCTGGAACTATGAGGTCGACTCCACCGTCAATAAAGAACGCGCCGAAATGTGCTGGCCCCGGAACAGCGCCGGACTTCACATGATCTGGAAAGACTTTGACCACTCCGTCCCCGACTGGGACGCCATGGTGGAACTGGGGTATCCCGGATTGCTGGAACGCCTTGAAAAGTACCGTAAACTCCATGAGGAAAAGGGAACTTTAACCCCCGCTGTTGCCGCCCACTTTGAGGGAATGAAGATCACTGTCAACGCCCTCCTTGACCATTTGGGGAAACTGATCGATTTTGCCCGCGCCCGCCACGCCGGAAATCCCAGAATAGAACGGGAGATCCGCTGCCTTGAACAGCTCCGGCAGGGACCGCCACGGGATTTTTACGAAGTGCTGATGCTTATTTATGTGCAGTTTTACTACTGTGAACACATTGACCACTTTCAGGTCCGCTCTCTGGGGGGGAATCTGGATGATCTGCTGCTGCCTTTCTATGAACGGGATCTGAAAGAAGGACGCTACACCATTGAGGATATGCGGGAGTTTCTCACCTGCTTCCTCATGCAGTGGGGTTCCATTGACAACTACTGGGGACACCCCTTCTATCTGGGAGGAACGGCGAAAGACGGCTCTTCTCTTTACAACGATGTTTCCTATCTGATCCTTGATGTCTTTGATGAACTGCACATCCCCACCCCCAAGATCCAGCTGAAAGTTGCAAAGAATACGCCCCGGAAACTTCTTGATACGGCGTTCCGCATGATCCGTGACGGACACAGCAGTCTGGTCTTTGTTTCTGATGACAACATCAGAAAAATAAAGATGTGTTACGGCTACTCCGAAGAAGAGGCGCGCACATGCAACGTCACAGGGTGCTATGAAACCGCCGCCCGGGGCATCGCCAACGGCACCGGCGCCGGACATGCCAATTTTATGAAGATCTTTGAACTGATTTTCAACGACGGCAGAGACCCCGCAACAGGATACACGGTTGAAAACTGCGGCGCCCTCAAGCTGGATGAGATCAAAAACTTTGACGACTTTTTCAAAAGTTTCCTGCGTTATCTTGACGATATCATTGAAGTCATCATCAAGTGTGCCGACGGAAATGAAGCCAATCTTCATGAAGTGAATCCGTCGCTCCTTTACTCCGTGACCGCTCTGAACAGTCTTGTAACGGGCAGGGATGCCTTTTCAAACGGCAACGTTTACAACGTTTCAAGCATTCTGCTCTGCGGCATCGGTACGGCGGTGGATGCTTTGATGGCGGTGAAAAAGTTCGTCTTTGAGAAAAAAGAGTTGACTTTGCAGGAGTTCCGGGAGATCCTGAAAAACAACTGGGCAGGCGCCGAAGAGCTGCGCACCAGGATCCTGCTTGACAGAGACAAGTTCGGCAACGGCATTGAAGAGGTGGATTTCTACGCCCATATACTTGCCCATTACGCCGGACGCAAGATCAATATGCGTCCCAATGCCCGAAAGGGATTTTATGCAGCCTCAGGACACTGCGCCCGGCAGTTTATTTCCATGGGCGGAAAAACCGGCGCCACCCCTGACGGACGCCTTGCCGGTGAAGAGTTTTCCAAAAACCTTTCCCCCACCATGGGCATGGACAGAAACGGCGTCACCGCTCTCATCAAATCCGTCTGCACCATGAACGCCCTTGATCTTCCCGGGGATTTCCCCCTTGATGTGATGATGCACCCTGCCACAGTTCAGGGGGAGGAGGGACTTGCCGCATTGCGGGGAGTGCTCTACACCTACTTTGCCAAAGGGGGCGTTGCAATACACTTCAACATCTTTGACGCTGAAACGCTGAAAAAAGCTCAAGTTGAACCTGAGAAATATGCCAATCTGCAAATAAGAGTCTGCGGATGGAACGTCCGCTTTGTGGAACTTCCCAAATGCGAGCAGGACGCCTACATCCGGCGGGCGGAAAATATTGCGGAGTAATGACCATGGCGATCACAGGCATTCTTCTTGATACCAAACGTTTTGCCGTCCACGACGGCCCCGGGATCCGTACCGCCTTTTTCACCAAGGGATGTCCCTTGAAGTGCATCTGGTGCCACAATCCTGAAAGCACCTCCCCGCTGCCTCAGACAGGTTTTTACAAAGATCTGTGCCGCAGCTGCGGCAGTTGCCGGGCGGTCTGTCCCGCAGCCGCGCACAGCTTTGAAGAGGGGCAACACCTTTTTGACGGGGACTCCTGTCAGGCGTGCGGCAAATGCGAAGAAGTGTGCCCTGTGAGCGCCATGAAACTTTACGGCAGAGAGGTCACTGTTGAAGAGGCGTTCGCCCTTGCTCTTGAAGACCGGGATTTTTATGAAAACTCCAACGGAGGCGTCACCGTTTCAGGTGGGGAGCCTCTGATGCAGAAAGAGTTTACACTCTCTCTTTTCAAAGCTCTCAAAAAAGAGAAGATCCATACCGCCCTTGATACCTGTGCTTTTGTGCCGCAGAAAACTCTTGAAGAGGCCCTTGAAGTTACCGATATGTTTCTGGTGGATTTCAAACACGCAGACTCTATGATGCACAAACGCCTTACGGGGCAGTCCAATGAATTGATAAAGGCGAATCTGGAGTTCCTTTCAGCCAACGGAGCAAGAATAGAGATCCGCATTCCCTTTGTGCCGGGGTGCAATGACTCCGACGGAAATATGGAAGCCACAGGCGCTTTTCTGGGCGGACTTTGTATTGAATCTGTGAAACTGCTCCCCTATCATGCTCTGGCAAGAAACAAGTATCGGGCGCTCCGGATCTCCGACACCATGCCTGAGGCAGAATCCCCCTCAGAGGAAAAGATCGCCGCTGCCGCCGCCATCTTGCAGAAATACGGTCTGAATGCCCGCTCCGGCAGAGCCTGAGGCGAAGAAACTTTTCTGAAAACCGGTCTTTGAACTTGCAAAGAGAAGATTGGTGCTGTATATTAACTCTTGAGGAAATCGTTATTTCAATCCTTAATTCAAGGGGGGGCTTATGGGAAATTCAGTTGGTTTTTTTACTCTCTGCAAGTTGACTTCACAAAAAATGCGCGGCAAATGGGGGACTTTGATCGGGGGGAGTGTCTGCTACAACCTGATCATGGGGAGCGCCAATCAGTTCGCCGGATTCCTGGCGGCGGTTCTGCTGGCTCCTCTTACTGCCGGAATGAACAAGCTCTCTCTTTCTGCCATGCAGGAAAAAGAGATCAAATTCGGAATACTTTTCAATCCGTTCAATGAATATGGACGGTATGTCTGGGGCGTTTTACGGCCGACTCTCTTTACAATGTTGTGGGGGCTGCTTTTTATTGTGCCGGGGATCATTGCCGCACTGCGTTACTCTCAGACTCTTTTTCTCATGGTCGATGATCCTTCTCTCGATCCTGAAAGCGCAATGAAGCGGAGTTGCGAACTTGTCAAAGGCGCCAAATGGCGGCTCTTCGGTTACGGACTGCTTTGGGCAGTCGTGTTCATATTGGTTTCCGTTCTGACCCTGTGTATCGGTCTTTTGTGGCTCATACCTTTCGTAATGTGCTTTTACGCGCAATTTTATTTGTCCCTCTGTGAAGAAAAAGGATTTACTGCAGCTGTACCGGAAATTCCGGCAGAGGAGATCCCGGTTCAGGAATAAGGAAAGTTTTTTATGCACAACCAACGTTCATTTTTCGGCAGCATGATCCAGGAACATGCTGTACGCCGCATCCGCGCCCTCAACGAAAAGCGCACCGCCCGGATCAATGCCTTGCAGACCCGCGCCGACGCCGAAGCCTATGTTGCTGAAGTCCGCGCCAAAGTCCGCAGCTGCTTTTCTCTCTCTGCGGACCGTTCTGTTCCGGAGTCTGAACTTTGCGGCGTCATTGAAAGAGAGAAGTTCCGCATTGAAAAGATCATCTATTTCAGCCGGGAAAACTTTGCTGTCACCGCCAATTTGTATCTGCCCAATACCCCGGGAAAACATCCGGGAGTCCTCTTTCTCTGCGGACACAGCGCCAACGGCAAAGGCGCAGACGCCTATCAGGCGGGCGCTCAGAATCTGGCACTCCAGGGCTATGTGGTGCTGGTTCCCGACCCCATCAGTCAGGGGGAACGGTGGCAGTTTGTGGATGTGCCCCATGCTCAGGGGATCAATGGTCAGTGCTGCTGTGAACACTCCATGCTGGGGCGGGGACTGCGGCTCTGCGGCGACTATTTCGGGAACTGGAGAGCCCATGATGCACTGAAAGGTCTTGACTATCTGCTTTCACGCAGTGAAGTTGATCCTTCACGCGTCGGCGTTACCGGCAACTCCGGCGGCGGAACCCTCACCAGTTTTGTCCATGCCCTTGATGACCGCTTCACCATGGCGGCGCCCAGCTGCTACATCACCAGCTGGCGGCGGAACATTGAAAACGAATTCGGCCCCGATGTGGAGCAGATCCCGCCCCGTATTCTGGAACAGGGATGTGAAATGGGGGATCTTATCCTTGCTCAGGCGCCCCGGCCCGTTCTGCTTTTGGGGCAGAAAAACGACTTCTTTGACCACAGGGGACTTATTGAAACTTATACGCTTGCGAAAAAAGTCTATACACTCCTCGGAGCGGAAGAAAATCTGCAATATTTTATCGGACCCACCAACCACGGATACTCCATTGAAAACCGGGAGGCGATGTATAAGTTTTTTGCCGCTCACGCCAAAGTGGAGTGTGACACTGTTGAATCCGACGCAACAGAAACTTTCAGCAACGCCCAGCTGAAATGCACCGCCACCGGGCAGCTCATCACAAGCCGCAGGGAACTTGCCACTGTTTCTCAGCTTGTTTCCGCCGAAGCCGACAGAGTGACTCAGACCCGTCCGAAGCTCTCTCTGCCTGTGCTGAAAGAAAAGGTGTATCAGGCTCTGAAACTGCCGGAAAAAATTGAAGTGCCCTATTCCCGCATCCTGCGTCCCTTTTACGCCTCTTCCATCTACGGCGAGCGCCTCACCCTTTCCCGGTTCGGTCTGGAAAGCGAAGAGGGGATCATCACCACCTTGAAGATCAACAGGGACTCCTACTTTTTCCACTTCCCCAAACTGGAAAAGCTGACCCTCTATCTTCCCCATTTGGATGCCGGGAGCGAAGTCCTCAAGATCGACAGAGGCGCGGAAGAGATCTTTGCCGGATTTGACTACCGGAACACCGGGGAGTCCCTGACCCTTACAGGTGTTCCCGGGGATGAATACCGGAAATTTTCTTCAACCTACAATCAGGAGTACCACTACGACAGCATTGAGCTTATGTTCGGCTCTTCCATGCTGGGGTGCCGTGTTCTTGACACTCTGCGCGCCATCGCCTTTATCAAGGCAAACGGCACAGAGCATCTGCACCTCATGGCGCGGGGACTGGGATGTTTCCCCGCTCTCTTTGCAGCGCTTCTTTCTGAGGATGTGGAAAGTTTGACGCTGCTGGATGCCCCTGAATCCTATTTGAGCATGGCGAAAAAACGGATCACCCGGTGGCCCCAGTCCTGTATGCTGCCCGGAGTGCTCAACTTTACCGACCTGCCTGAAATATACGACGCCGTCAGGAGCGAAAAAGCTCTTGAAATCGTCAACTTTGTCAATGAACCCATTCCTGAAGTGTAAACACTTTCAGCAGCCGCTGCTCCTTTGTATTTCAATGAAAAGAAACGCAAAGGAGCTTTTTTGCCTTAAAATGGGGAAAAAAGAGGCTCCTGAACTTGAAAAAACACCGCTTTTGTGCTAATTTACTCAACAGCTCTTCGGTAAGAGGCGCATTTGTTTTTTCTCAGTTAAAAGAAAGGTCTTTCATGCATAATCAGCGATCCATATACGGCAATATGATCCAGGAACATGCCGTCAACCGTATGCGTAAGCTCAATGAAGCACGCACCAAACGTATTGATGCACTCTCAAACAGAGAGGAGGCCGTAAAATATGTGGAAGATATCCGCGCCAGAGTGCAGAGCTGTTTCCCCATGCCTTCTGACAGAAGCGTCCCTGAAACAGAACTTTGCGGCGTTGTTGAAAAAGAAGGATTCCGGATCGAAAAGATCATTTATTTCAGCCGTCCCTCCTTTCCTGTCACCGCCAATCTCTATCTGCCTGACACGCCGGGGAAACATCCGGGCGTCCTCTTTCTCTGCGGACACAGCGGCGAAGGCAAGGCATGTGAAAACTATCAGCGGGCAGCTCTGAATCTGGTGCTGCAGGGATATGTTGTGCTGCTGGTCGATCCTGTGAGTCAGGGCGAAAGAAAACAGTTCCTTGATGTCCCCCATGCCAAGCACATCAGCGGCTGCACATCGGAACACACCATGATGGGGAAACAGCTGCGGCTCTGCGGAGAATTTCTGGGGGCATGGCGGGCATACGATGCTCTCAGAGGATTGGATTATCTTTTTTCACGCAGTGAAGTGGATCCGGAGCGCATCGGCATCACCGGCAACTCCGGCGGCGGCACCATGACCGCCTTTGTGCAGGCTCTTGACAGCCGCTTCACCATGGCGGCCCCCAGCTGTTATGTCACCAGCTGGCAGCGGAACTTTGAAAATGAACTGGTCGCCGACGCCGAACAGATGGTTCCGGGGATCCTGGGCAAAGGATGTGAAATGGGGGATCTGATCCTTGCCTATGCCCCCCGCCCGGTACTCCTTCTGGGGCAGAAAAACGACTTCTTTGACGCCCGGGGATTGAAAGAAACCTTTGAAAATGCCCGTAAAGTTTACAAACTTCTGGGCGCCGAGGAAAATCTGCAGCTCTTCATCGGTCCCACCGATCACGGATACTCCATTGAAAACCGGGAGGCGATGTATCATTTTTTCGGAACCCACGCCGGAATGCCCTCTGCTCCTGAGCCTGAAGATTTGAAAACCTTTACGCCTCAGGAGACTTTCTGCACCGCTTCCGGACAGCTTCTGACCAGCCGCAGCGAGCTTGCAACTCTGCACAAACTTCTTGAAAGATCCGCACTTGAAATGGCTGAGTCAAGAAAAAAACTCTCCACCGCTGAACTGAAAGAGGAAATGACAAAACTTCTGGGACTCCCCCGGGAGATCCCCTTGCCCTACTGCCGCCATCTGCCCCCCATCAGCTGTCCTTCCATAACCCCTGAGCGCTCTGTCTTTTCCCGTTTCGGCATTGAAACGGAACCGGGCGTTTTCGGGACATTGAAGATCAATGCTGAACGGGCATACCGTCATTTCCCCGCCCTTGAAAAAATGACTCTTTATCTGCCTCATCTTGACGCGGGAAGCGAGGTCCTCAAGTATGACCGCGATCCGGAAGAGATCATGGCAGGCTTTGATTTCCGCAACATGGGCGAATCTCTGGCTCAGACCGGCAGTTTCGGCAGTGAATACCGCAAATTCTGCACCGTTTTCAATCAGGACTATCACTATGACGGCATTGAACTCATGTTCGGTTCATCCATGGCGGCGCGCCGGGTGCTGGATGTGCTGAGTGCTGTTGAATATGCAAAATCTGCGGGTGTTCAGCATCTGCACCTCATTGCCCGGGGGCAGGGTGTGGTTCCGGGGATCCTTGCGGCGCTTCTCTCTGAGAAAATTGAATCCGTCACATTGCATGACGCCCCTGCGTCATGGATCTCCATGGTTCAGAAACGCGTCACCGCATGGCCCCAATCCTGTATGGTGCCGGGAGTCCTCAAAATCACCGACCTGCCTGAAATTTATGAAACTGTCGGTAAAGAAAAAAATTTGAACATCATCAACTTTGTCAACGAACCCATTCCTGAAGTATAAAGGATCTTTGAAAATGAATAATTCTGTCAATTTGCCCAAACCCTTTTTTGTTTCCATCATTCCCCATTTTCCGGGGGAGGAGGAGTATCTTGCCCAACTGATCGCTGAACGTTTCAAAAAGACCGGCATCACCGATTACGCCATGAGCTTTCCTCTCCACCCTCAGGGGGATGATATCTATGATAAGGTGAAGATCCAGAAAGAGACATTCCGCAAACTGAAAGCTCTGCTTGCCGGTGAAAAAGAGATCCGTCTGGGTATCCTTTTTCAGACCACTCTGGGACACGGCGGATACTGGAACCTTGCCCCCCAGTGCGGCATTGAAGCTGATAAGATCCTTAAAGCAGACGGCTCTGAAACCCACCGCTGCTGCCCCCTGGATCAGAGATTTCTGGACTACATTTACAACTGCATCGCAACGCTCTGCGAAGAGAGACCTGCCTTCACCCTCGGCGATGATGATATGCGGATGTTTGACGGAACCTGTTACTGCGACCGCCATGTGAAGATGGTTTCTGAAATGCTGGGCAGAGAATATACCCGGCAGGAGCTGGCTGACGCCATCACCAATGCCGCTCCCCATGACCCTGTTGCCATTGCCTTTGAAAAGGCTCAGATCAACGCCATGGAAAAACTCTCTCAAACCATGCGTAAAGCCATTGATTCCATTGATCCTTCCATTTCCTGCGGGTGCTGTATCGTTTCCACCCGCTACGATTATGCGGAAATGGAAACCCGGGTCCTTGCCGGGGGAACGGAGCCTTTCCTGCGGATCAGCAACGCCTATTATCTTGAAGGAGCCCCCAAAGAAGAGGTGTGGCGCAACGCTTCAACCGGATTTCAGGTGGTCAACGCCCGCAAGTGGGGATTCAAACTCCTTGATGAATCCGACACCTGTCCCCACAACCGTTACAGCAAATCCGCCCGCACCATGCACCAGCACATCACAAGCGGACTCCTTATGGGGCTTGACGGCGGCAAACTGTGGCTGGATCAGGGGGCATATCCCCTGCGTGAAGTTTCCCGTCCCTATGAAAAGATCCTGAGTGAAAACCAGTACTTCTACCGTCAGGTGCTCCATATCCGCAAAAACTGGACTCCGGCGGGCGGTGTCATCCATGTGCCTGCTCTTGACAGAGAGCCTTACCCGGTCAGAGGACAATATTTCTTCAACGGAGGCGACTGGAACAGCTGCTGCTTCGGCAAGATGGGATTCCCGGTCCGTTATGAAGATACCGCTTTCAAAGGGGGCATCTCTCTTTTGAACGGCGGTCAGAGCGACTATTACACCGATGAAGAGATCCGTGAAATGCTTTCAGGTGCCGCTCTGATCGACGGTGCCGCCGCAGTGAAACTGACGGCGCGGGGATTCGGCGCCATGATGGGCGCTGAAGCTCTTGAAACCGCGCCCCGGGGCAATGTGGAAGTTCAGAAAAGCACCGGCATCAGAATGGGATTCCTTGCCGCCAACAATACCCCTGTGCTGAAAGCTCTTCCCGGAAGTGAAGTTTTGAGCGAAGTTTTCTTCTCCCAGTACAAAGGGGGCGCTTCAGAGTTCACCATGCCGGGCAGCACCTTTTTCACCAATGCTTCCGGCGGCAAAGTGATCGTTACTGCCATGAACATCAAAGAGTGGCACTATATGCACGTTCTCAACCCCGGCAGAAAGGAAGTGTATACAGAGTTTCTCAGGCGGCTCGGCGGCGTTCCCTGCTATCTCCTTGAGCAGCAGGATGCCCGCATCAACTGCGGCTTCATGCCCGACGGCGCACTGGTCTGCGCTGTTTTCAACTATTCCGCCGACCCCCTCAAGATCAGGCTCGCTGTTGAAAAAGCGCCCCGGCAGGTGGAGCGGCTCTCCTCCTGCGGCATGTGGGAGCCCATCGCTTTCTATGCCGACGGAAATGTGGTTGAAACCGCCTGTCAGCAGGAAACGGGTACTGTCGGTATCTACCGGCTCAGCTGAATGATATTTTAATGAAGACAAGGAATATAAAATCATGAGTGAAGAAAAAGTCAAAGTTATTCCCTGGGAGTATGGCGCGAAAGAGGCCTCTTTTGCCGACCGCCGTTATTTTGAAACAGAGTACGGCGTTTATCCCTATGCGGCAAAGATCCCCGCCAATCAGGAGGAACACCGCTGTATGCGGGATTCTGTCATCCGCCGGGTGCGCCTCAGCGCCGGACTTGAGCCGGGGGTGGAGTTTCTTCCCCTTGAACCCAAAGAGAGCTCTCCCCGCAACATTGACGGTGTCACCATCACCGATGTTGAGATCCAGACCCTGCCGGGACTGCGGCTGACCGGAAACTTTTTCACCCCTGAAAAGTTCACCGGCAAACTCCCTGCCATCCTCTGTCCCCACGGACACTGGAACAAAGGCAGAGTCGACCACAAGCCCACCGGCGGCGTCATCATGCGCTGCATGGAGCTTGCCCGTTTGGGCTTTGCCGTCTTTGCATACGACATGATCGGCTACAATGATAACAACGAAATGCCCCACCGGTGGCAAAAAGAACCCCGCCTTGAGGCCTATTTCAACGGTGTTTCACCTTTCGGACTCCAGACTGCCAACAGTATGCGGGCGGTGGATTTCATCGCCTCCCATCCCGCTGTTGATCCTTCGCGCATCGGTTGTACCGGTGCTTCAGGCGGCGGCTCCCAGACCTGGTTCATCGGTTTGCTGGATCCCCGGATCAAGGTTGTCTGCCCGGTCTGTATGCTCTCTCTCCACTTTATGGGGGGATGCACCTGTGAAGAGGGACCTTTGCTCCGCACCCGGGGGCTGACCAGTTTTGACATGGTGGCAGCTATTGCGCCCCGGCCCATACTGCTCCCCGGTGTCACCGGTGACTGGACCAACCTCAACCCCGATTATGAGGTGCCGAAGCTGAAAGAGATCTATAAACTCTACCACGCCGAAGAGAATGTGGAAAGTTTCTTCTATGATGACGGTCACAACTACAATCAGCGCACCCGTCAGCATGTTTACGCCTGGTTTGTCCGTCAGCTTCAGGGCAGGGATGCCGGGGAGATCATCCCTGAAAGTACCGACAAGGTTCCCGCTCCTGAACAGCTGTGGCACGGCGGCGTGAAACCCGCAGAACCTACGGATGAAACTTTTAAAAAGTCCTGTGAACAGCTGAAAAAGGTCTATACCGCCTCAGCCTTTGATTTTGGCGGCGATTTTCTGCTCTGGCAGAACAGCCGGACCGATATCCTGCGCCAGATGCTTGAAAGCGATAAACCCACCTCTGATGTGGTCTTCCGCGTCACCCACGGCAACTGGAAGTTGCCCGGGGGCGAAGCCTGGGCCATGGTGGTTTCCCGCCGTGAAACCGGGGAAATAATCAATACCTTCCGCTTGAGACCCGCTCATGCCATGGATTCAGAGAATGCCATTTGCTACCCCGTGGAAAAGGAGTGTATGGACTATTTCAACGAGGGTGAAAAAGTTTCTGTGACCGATGAACTTTTCAAACTTGATGCCCATACCTACCTTGCGGAGCTTTTCGCAACAGGCGCAACGGCGGCAAATGTGAACAATCCGGCACGGAATGATGATGATCCGCTGGATGCTGCCTGCAATGACTCCTACTTCTGTATGCGTGTTCAGGATATCATCACCTCTGTGGTGCTGCTCAAAGAGCGTAAATACAAGAATGTCACCCTTGCCGGAGTCTCTGCCAACGCCCCTGCCGTTCTTGCGGCTTCCGCCCTTCTGGGATGCCGTACTGTAGTGGATCTTTCAGGCGTTGATGAATCCTGCTGGGGAGAAAAACTCAACTATCAGCCCCTCATGGGAAAACTGGGCGGACTCAAAGGTCTGGCTCTGCTCAATGTGCGGCGCAACGTGATCTTCTGCGGTGTTGCAGGCGAGCTGAAAGAGGCTCTTCAAACTCACGATGCCAATATCTCTGACAAAACTCTTATGGAGCTTCTTTGATGGGATACGGCAAAATCTTTCTCAACGCGATCCTCGCCGGACTTTTCATCGGCATTGCGGGAACCGTCTGCATGGCGGTTCCCGATCCGGTCATGGGGGCGTTCCTCTTCGGATTCGGTTTGCTGACCATTGTAAGCTACGGCTTCAAACTCTATACCGGCGCCATCGGATATCTTGCGGTACAGGGGAAGAATACGCCCCGGTACCTCCTTGAGCTTTTCCTCATCTGGACGGGGAACCTTGCCGGATGTTTCGCTGTGGGGCAGCTGGTGCGCCAGACCCGGAGCTTTCCCGCCTTTGCTGAAAGAGTTTCTGCTGTCTGTGCCGCCAAGGCGGGGGATTCCGTCACAAGCTGGCTGATCCTTTCCTTTTTCTGCGGCATCCTCATGTATACGGCAGTAGAGACTTTCAAGCGCAAAGATGAACTGGATGCCGTTGTCCGGGTACCTGTGCTCTTTCTCTGCGTGGCGATCTTTATTTTAAGCGGATTTGAACACTGCATCGCCAACATGTACTACTTTTCCGCGGCTGATGCCTGGAGCTGGAAGGCTCTCGGCGCCATCGGCGTCATGACCCTGGGGAACTCCCTCGGCGGAATGCTGCTGCCCTTTGCAGGACATGTCAGAAGATCATGAATTATGACTCTGCTTTTGACGCCTTGAGTGAAAAGCTCAAGGCTCTTTTGCTCAATTCCGGAGCCGGACACGATTACGATCATACCCTGAGGGTGATGAAAAACGCCGAACTGCTCCTTTCGGAAGAGCCGGGGGCGGACCGGGAAATCGTCCGTTTCGCCGCTTTGCTCCATGACTGCGCCCGTCCGGAGGAACACGCCTCCAAAGGGCAGGTGTGTCATGCCCGGAGAGGCGCCGAAATCGCAGCTCAGCTTCTGGCTGAAGAAAATATGGATGCACCGTTCTGCGCCGCCGTTGCCGCCGCTGTCCGGAGCCACCGCTACCGGGACGGCATCGTGCCCGATACCCCTGAGGGAAAGGTCCTTTACGATGCTGACAAACTGGATTCACTGGGCGCCGTGGGGCTGGGCAGAGCCTTTCTCTTTGCCGGAGCCTGCGGGGCAAGGGTCCATAATACTCCGGAAGAGGCACTTGGCAATGGGGCTTACGGTCCTGAAGATACCGCCTACCGGGAGTATCTGGTGAAACTGCGCCATCTTCCCGGTGCCATGCTGACCCCTGCCGGGCGCCGTATGGGAGCGGAGCGGCTCAGATTCATGGAAACTTTTTTTGAACAGCTCAATGAAGAGGTTTACGGGAACTGAACCTTTGTAAAAACTTCTTTTTCAGGCAAAATAGTTGCCTTGACAATTGAAAAAATCCTCTCTTCAAAGTATATTATGAAAATGTGATTTTTTAATTCAGAAGGGGAAAGTCAATGAAACGTGTCCTTTCAATACAGGATATTTCATGTCTGGGAAAATGTTCGCTGACAGTGGCGTTGCCGGTGATTTCTGCGGCAGGTATTGAAACTGCCATTATGCCGACTGCGATGCTTTCGGTCCATACCTGGTTCAAATCCTTTACATTTCACGATTTGACCGATGAGATCGCTCCTGTATGCAAAAACTGGAAAGAACACGATTTTTCCTTTGACGGCATTTCAACCGGCTATCTGGGATCGTTCCGCCAGATCGAACTGGTTGAAGAGACTTTTGCCATGTTCAACAAGCCGGGAATGCTCAAACTGGTGGATCCCGTTCTGGGGGACCACGGCAAGTTTTATGTGGGATTTGACAGCGCTTTTGCCAAACGGATGGCCCATCTTTGCGGTAAGGCGGATGTGATCGTTCCCAATCTGACTGAAGTCGCAGCCATGCTGGGTGAAGAATACTGCGGGAGCGGCTATGATGAGAAGTATATCCGTGAAAGACTCAAACGTCTTGCCGGTCTGGGATGCCCCAATGTGGTCATCACCGGTGTCAGTTACGAAAAAGGCAGATACGGTGTCGCAGCATGGAACGCCGAAAAAGAGGAGTATTCCACCTATTTCGGCGAGGAACAGCCGGGAACGTTTCACGGTACCGGGGATCTTTTTTCGGCTGCGCTTTTTGCGGCACTGATCCGCGAGCAGAATATGGCTCAGGCTTTGGAAACTGCCGTTGAATTTACCGTTGAGTCGATCCGCATGACTTTGCAGAATCCTGACCATGTCCCCTATGGGGTCGAGTTTGAGCGCGCCATCCCCTGTCTGCTTGAAAAACTGAACTTGATTTGAAATCTGGAGATAATTTGACTTATGCTTTTAAACGGATATCCTGTTGTCAAAGGAGCGTTTGAAGATCCCACGCTCTGTCTTGCCGCCGATGAAATGTCCGCACTGTGCCGGAAACGGTTTCAGCGGGCGGGCTCCTGGAGCGTCGTGTTTGAAAAGGATGGAACTCTGCCTTCGTTTGAGGTCAGATTCAAAGAGTCTGTGCTGACCGTCGCCGCTCCTGATTCTGTTGAAATACTCTACGGCGTCTATGACTTTGCCGAAAAGATCCTGGGATATTTTTTCTACGAACCCGGGCGGGATCTGCTCAACGATTCCGGTGATGTGGAAATTTCTGAAGGGATTGTGATTCCTGCCCGGAAAGTTCCCTTTAAGGTGCGCGGATTTATTCAGGAGTATCCCTTTAACGAAGAGTCGCCCCTCCTTGCCGACTGGATGGCGAAAAACAAACTGAATTTCCTCAACGTCTGGATGAAATACTATGACGGTCTGGATGCACGGGGACGTGAGGCGTTCCGGATCCGCGGTATTGAGATCCAGAGCGGTCACCACAACTTTGATTACTGGATCCCGGCTCAGAAGTATTACAAAGAGCATCCTGAATTTTTTGCTGAAGTCAACGGGACCCGCATCAAACCCGAAAAGGATGAAAACGCCCTGCTGCTGGGAAAACAGCTTTGCACCACCAACAAAGAATTGCGTAAAGAGATCGTCAGAAACATGGTTGAGTACATCGGGAAAAATCCCGAACTCAAATCCGTCGGTCTGACTCCCAATGACGGTTTCGGCTGGTGCGAATGTGAGGAGTGTTCCAAATTCTACGATAAAAGCAAACACGGCGAACTCTACTCTCTTTCCTCTCACGTTTACATCGCTGACCGCATCTATCACAACATGGTTCAGGATGTGGCAGGACAGCTGGCAGAACACAGACCCGATCTCGATCTCTATTTCTGCGCCTACATCAACTATTGCCGTCCCTCTGAAGGGTTTAAGCTTACCCCGAATCTGACAGTGATGATGGCTCCCTACTGGCGCTGCATCAACCACAGGATAGATGAAAAATGCCCCATCAACTCCCGTTATGCCGATGATATCAAGGCATGGTGCGACTGCAAAGAGGGAGGCAAAGTGGTAATCTATGAGTACTACATGGGAGTGAACTTTTATCTCTCTCTGCCTCAAATTTTCCACCGTACCATTTTTCAGGAGTGCGCTTATTATGAATCCATCGGTGTGGACGGTATCGCCACCCAGTTCCATCCGCCCCACTGGAGCGTTTACGGCTTGAACTTCATCGCCATGGCAAAAGCGCTCCGGGGCGAAAAAGAGGAAGAGGCTGTGCCGCAGATGATGCAAGCCCTCTTCGGTGAGGATGCCGCAGAAGCAGAGGCATTTTACGAACACAT
Source organism: Lentisphaeria bacterium (assembly GCA_017507125.1). Taxonomy (GTDB): domain Bacteria; phylum Verrucomicrobiota; class Lentisphaeria; order Victivallales; family Victivallaceae; genus UBA1784. Next base: position 38,287 of record JAFWBQ010000055.1, on the reverse strand, counting down.
GCGGAGCATTACAAGTTCCGCAGGACCCTGCCATGTGACCTATCCCTACGCACTTTTCAGCCGCACAGAGCTTGGTCCTTATGCCAAAGCTGTGGCCCTTGCCGAAGCCCTCAAAGCCAAAGCCCCCCTGTGCAAACTCCGCCGGGAACTGCGTATCTGGACCGAATATCTCTACCGCTACAAGGCGCTTTTTGACGCCTTCCACGCCGGATGCGCCGGGATCCCTGAGATCGACCATCTGCTGAGCTGGATCCACTCCCACCGGGATACCCGCGTCTTTGTCCACAACCGTTTTGATGTCTACTTTGAAGCGTGGCGCACAGCCATCCGGAAAGGGAAAGAGTATCTTCACTTCAATCTGGACTGGGAAGATGACTACATACGCCAACACCGGAACTTTTTGAACGGAAAATAAACGATGCCGCACCGCTTTCCGCCCCACGAAAAACAGACCCTGGTCATGATCCGGGAGTTTGAAGGGGATCTCTGCCCCTTTGACAGTGAGCTGCTTCAGACCCGCCTCGCCGGTTGTTTCCTTGCCGCAGGACTCCGGGAGTCGGCAGACCTTCCCCGGGATATCGTGCTGGCAGTGGAGTACACGCTCCGCAACGCGCCCCGCAGCGAACTGGTCTTCGGCAGAGGGGAGCTTGAACGGGCGGTGACGCGACTCCTTGAAGAGATCGGATTCCCCGAGGTCGCCAAGTTCTACCGTTCAGGGACCGGTACCGAGAATGAACTTCTGGTCACGCCGGAACGGGGCACGTTGTGCGAAATGCTCAGAGGGCATCTGGGAGTGACCGGGGAACTTTTCAATAAAGTCATCGACAAGATCATTGAGGCTGCAGCAAAGTTGGAGATAAGACGGGCGCCTGCACACCTTTTTCTGGAACTTGCGCGCTATTATGAAAGGATCCTTGAGCTGGAAAGTGTCCACAGTGCCGTGGAACGGACGCCGGAGATCACTCTTTCGCGCAGTGCCATTGCCGCCATGCTTCCGCCGGAGGCAAAGAAACTGAGTGATTCCGGCGTTTTGAAGATAAACGGCGTTACCACTCTTTTTCCATGTGTCCATCTTTTTTTCAGTATGGAAGCGTTTGCCATGATGCATCAGCTGACTCCCCCTGTGACTGAACTTGAAATAGAGCCTTTTCTTTATGGTGCCGGAGCTGTTCTTGCAGAGGTGCAGAAATTGATGGAATCCAAACTCAACTGTACGCTGCCTGTGGTTCTTACCGTGTCTGATATGTTTGACTTTATCGCGGCTTATGCCGACGGTGACAGGGAAAAATCCGGCAATCTGGCAGCGGAGCTGGGAAGAGTGCTGTGCGCCTCTTTTGACCGGGGGGTCTATAAACTCAATTTTAACTGAAGTGTATACCCATGCTCAACTATCTGCAAATCGACAATTACGCGCTGATCGAACACTCTGAGATCGAGTTCTTTCCCGGGTTCAACGTAATAACGGGTGAATCCGGCGCCGGCAAATCCATCATGCTGGGGGCCCTCTCTTTTCTAACCGGCGAAAGAACCGGCCAGAATGTGCTGCGTTCAGGCGCTTCGCGATGCAGTGTCAGTGCTCTTTTTACCGTGCCGGAAGCTCTCAGAGGAGCCGTCGGAGAACTCCTGGAAGAGTCGGGGATCGAATTTGACCGTGACTCAGGTGAAGTTTCGCTCCGGCGGGTCATGACTTCAAGCGGCACCCGGCAGTTTGCCAATGATCAGCCCTGTTCAGCAAAGCTGTCGGGGGCTCTCGGTGCTTTTCTTGTTGACAGACAGAAGGTCAATGAACAGCTTTCTCTGCAGCAGCCGGCGCGGCAGTTGGAACTCCTTGACCGTTGCGCCGGAACCATGGAGCTGCGCGGAAAATGTGCCGCACTCTGCGCCCAATTGCGGGAGATATGCCGCGAAGAGGAAAACTTCAAACAGAATCTGCCTTCCGCCGCCGAAGCCGACCGGCTCAAACTGATGCTGGATGAGATCAATGCCGTCGATCCGGAGCCGGGGGAGGATGAAACTCTTGCAGAGAGGTTCCGCATGGCATCAAACGCCAGAGAGATCATCGGCATTTCCGAAGGACTTGTCCAGATGCTTTCCGAGTCAGAAAACTCCATCGCGGATCTCATGGGAACCGTCTACCGCAAGCTGGATGAACTGAGCCGTCTGGGGGCATCGTGTGACCCGCTGTCTCAGGAGTGCACCGTCATTCAGGAGGGGATCGAACAGCTGGGAAGAGAACTTTCAGACCTCTCTTCAAAAGTCGATCTCGACCCTGAAGAACTTGCCGCCATCGAAAGCCGCATGGGGGAAATTTTTACCCTGAAACGCCGTTACGGTCCCTCCCTTGAGGAACTCTTTTCCAATCGTGACCGCGCCGCAGAGGAACTGGCGCGTTACAATGCCGCTGCCGCGACCGCTGCGGAGTTTTCCGCCCGCATCGCCCGTACCGGAGAGGAACTTGAAAAGGTGTGTCAGGAGCTTTCGCAGCAGCGCAAAAAAGCTGCTGAAGGATTTCTTGCTCAGATCGAAGAGAAATTGAGGTCTCTCGGCTTCGGCAAATGCCGCTTTGAAGCAGAGTTCTGCTCCTGCGAACCGGGGCCTTCCGGTGCAGACAGGTTTGAAATGCTTTTTTCCGCCAATGCCGGTTCTCAAGTGCTGCCTTTGAGAAAAATCGCAAGTTCAGGCGAACTTTCAAGACTTATGCTGGGATTGAAGACCGTTCTTGCCGATGCGGATGATGTCCCAACTGTGATCTTTGATGAAATCGATATGAATATCGGCGGTGAAACCGCCAATGCTGTGGGAGAGGAACTGCACAATCTGGGTAAAAGCCGTCAGATCATTTCCATTTCTCATCTGGCACAGGTGGCGGCACGGGCGGATCATCACTTCAAGGTTTCCAAGAGCGCAGAGGAAGGCGGAGTCCGCAGCCGTGTGGAACTGCTGAAAGACCCTGAGCCTGAGATCGCCCGGATGCTGGGCAATACCTCAGCCGCCCGGAAACATGCCAGAGAGCTGTTGAAAGAGCTGCACAGAGATTGAACTTTGCGGATTTTGCAGAACTTTTATCCGGGGATGAAGGTGTCTTTGAAATTTTTTTCTTAAAAATGTACGTATTGACAGTTGAAAAGTTAAAAAAGATATGCTATATTCAATTACAGGATGAAAATCACTGCAAATTGATGACAGACAGCGCATTTTTGTCCATTCGGCAACTCCCGGAGGCCCTCTTTCCGGCAATCTTTTGTTCGATGTCAATGTAATATTAGAAGGAGTTTTATTATGGTTTGTCGTTGCTGCAACAATGAAGTTACGCCCGTTTCCAATGGTTTGAACAATACCGGAATCATTATTCTGGTTCTGACTGTGCTGTTCTGCATTCCTCTGGTCTGGCTGCCCTTCGTTATGGATTCCTGTAAGAAAAAAGTCTGCCCTTCCTGCGGTCAGGAAATCCTTTGATCAATTGGAGGAAGCTGACAGTTATAACAACGTTGAGTTGTTATCTGGTGTGGAATCTCATCTTTATTGTACAAGGTGAGATTCCTCCTTCTTTTTTTAAATATGTTACCAAGTTACCGTGTCCCAGCAGCGGTGGGATCCGCTCCCTGCGCTCTCTTATTCAGGGAAATATCAGAGAATCTCTGCTTTACAACCCTTTTACGCTGGTCTATATTTTTCTGATCCTGCTTTCCGGTATATTGATGGCAAAGGGTATAATTGAAAAAAAGAAGCTCCTTCTGCCGCAGTGGATTTTTTACGCATGGATCGCTCTGTTGGGAATTTCCTGGATCACAAAGTTTATTCTTCCTTCACAATATTGGTGACTTTCGCGACCGCAGGGGGGAAGACTCCTTTTCTGCTGCTGCGGGATTTTCAGAAGAGCTGCCGGAAGAGGCAACGGGGAAACAAAAGAGAAAAAAGAGCTTTCAACTTGACAAAATGGTAAAGAAGTGCTAAGTTACAAGAGCTTCATGGAGCAAAAAGGCATTTATTGGTTAAGCGGCAGTGTACAAGGTGGTGGAATGAGATTTTTTGGCTGTTTTATATTGGTTTTTACTTTGACGCATCTTGCAGGGGAATCTCCCCGGGACGAGGTACGCCGCCTGAAAAACCAACTGGAGCAGCAGCAGCGGGAGTTTGACCGTCTGACGGCGCTCCTGGCAGAAAAAGAGGGGCAGTTGAGAAAACTCAGAGTCTGGATGAGCAATATCAGTACTGACGGCCGTTTTACTTCCGTTTCTGAGCGTGAGCAGCGGTTGCTTCACGCCCTGAAGATCCTCTCTGACGCCTCTGGAGATATGGTTCTCAAAACCATGTCCCTTGCTGAACAACTCCGTCCCCGTCTCAATGCGCTCCCCATTGCTTCTGCAGACCGTGTCCGCCTTGTTATGGCGCTTGAAGATCTTGAGCGCAGTGCCGCAAGGGTCAACTCCATTGCCGATACCGCTGCAGCGAAAGAGGATTCACTTCTCAAAGATGTCCGTGTGACAGCCATAAAATATGAACTCAATATGGCAGTTCTTTCAGTGGGCGCATTGCAAGGGGTCTTTCCCGGCATGACTTTTGTCACCGCCGACGGCAAAGTCAAACTGCGTGTGCTTGAAACCCGTGCCATGATTTCCGGCGCTGTTCCGGTGACAGGCGAACTCCGTGAGCTGATGCCGGGGGCGAAAGTGCAGCTTGAGATCATCCGGAAAGCACCGGAGTCTGTCAGAAAATGACCCCCGCTTTTGCCGGTTTCTTTCTTTTGTCCGGGAGCTGGCCGGCAGATCCCCGCGAAAAAAGCTCTCTTTATCAAAAAACGGCTCTTGAAAAATCCTTTTTTCATGATATAGTATAACTGTACTTTACACTTCAACATCAAGGAGCTAATCTTATGAAAATCGGTTTGAGCAGTTACAGCCTTTCACGCGCCATCGGCAGCGGTCAGTTGGGTATTCTTGAGGCAATCGACTGGATCGCCAATGCCGGCGGCGAACACATGGAAGTCGTCCCCGGCGGTGCCTGGGACAGCCATACCCCCGGACTGCCTGAAAAGCTTGCCGCCCGTGCCAAAGAAGCCGGGATCGATCTTTCCAGTTACACCATCGGCGCCAACTTCGTCAACGATGACGCCGCCGCCCGTGCCCGGGAGGTCGCCCGCGTCAAGGGCGAAGTGGATATCGCCGCCCGTCTCGGTGTGAAATTCATGCGTTATGATGCCGGATGGCGCTCCATTCCTGACAGCACCCTTGAGAACTTTGAAAAGGATCTTCCCCTCGTGGCTGACTGCTGCCGCGAAGTGGCTTCTTATGCCGCTCAGTTCGGCATCACCTGCAGCGTGGAAAATCATGGATACCACTTCCAGAATTGCGAGCGTGTCCGCCGTCTGGTCAATATGGTGAATCTGCCCAACTACAAGACCACTCTTGATGTGGGCAACTTCCTCTGCGCCGACGGTGATCCTGTGGCATCAGTCCGCACCAACATCGACATTGCCTCTTTCATCCACTTCAAGGACTTCTTCCGCCGTACCGCCGGCAATCCTCCTGTGGGTGAAGGCTGGAGCCGCACCCGTGCCGGACACTTCCTGCGCGCCACCGTTATCGGTCACGGCAGCGTTGAGCTGGTTCCCATCGTTAAGATCATCAAGGAGTCAGGTTACGATGGTTATGTTTCCATCGAATTTGAGGGCAAAGAAGATTGCCTCTGGGCCTGTAAAGTGAGCCTTGATAACGCCCGGAAACTTTTTGCAGAAGCGTAAGAGATTATGGACGAAGAACTTGACCCTCAAGTCAAGCTCAAACTGCTTGAGGCCGCCCGCGCCGCTGAACCGGAAACTCCCAATGTGAAAAGAGGAATCGGCTGCGGTGCTGCGGCGCTCATCGCCGGAGCGCTTTTCGGAATCTTTTTCGCAAGTTTCTTTACGCAGCTGACCACCGGTGAAAGGATCTCCATGGCCGCCGGTACAGCCTTTATCGCCGCCGTTATTACAGGTGGTATCGCAGCGTTCCGGCCGATCCGCAAATGATACTTGAATTTTCTTCAGGCACACTGGAACTGACCCTTGCAAAAGGTGAAGAGTTTCCGGAGTGCCTTCTTCATCTTTTCAAAGCCGACCCCCGTACCGGCACTTTCCGGGCGCGTGGATGCGACTACGCCGCCGCCGTCATGGCGATGCGCCTTCATAAAATTCCCTTTGAGAATCAGGTTCCTGATTATTCTTTTGACGGCAGTTGGGAGTTGAAAGAAAAAATCACACCGCGGCCTCATCAGAAAGAGGCTCTTGAGCGTTGGAGCGAAGCCGGTTCCAGGGGCATTGCCGCGCTGCCTACCGGCAGCGGTAAGACGATCCTTGCAGTCATGGCCATTGCCGCTTTGCAGAGAGCTGCCATTGTGCTTGTGCCCACCATTGATCTTCTTTCCCAGTGGGCAGCTGTCCTTGAACGCTTTTTTTCAGTGCCGGTGGGAATGCTCGGGGGCGGTTCAAGGAACATTACCCCTCTGACTGTTTGTACTTATGACTCCGCCGTCTTGAATATGGAGTTTCTCGGGAACCGTTTCGGGCTCCTTATTGCCGATGAGTGTCATCATCTGCCCGCACCGGAAACGCGTCTCGGGGCCTCTATGTGCATCGCTCCCTACCGTCTGGGACTTTCTGCCACTCCTGAGCTTTCAGAGGAGCGTATGGAGATCATGAAAGATCTTCTGGGAGAAATCGTCTGTCAGGTCAATATAGATGAACTGGAAGGGAAGGTGCTTGCTCCTTACGAAGTGAAACATTGGGAGATCCCTCTTGATCCCGGAGAGTATGAGCTCTATTCAAGTGCCCGCAAATACTACCTTGATTTCATCCGGCGCAACCGGATCGACTTCCGCCAGGAAAACGCCTGGGGACGTTTTCTTGCTCTTGCCGGACGCAGCAGTGAAGGCCGCCTTGCGTTCCGCGCCTTTCTGGATCAGCGCCGTCTTGCCCGGGGCGGAGAGGCAAAGATACGTGCACTGTGGGAAATACTCCGGCGCCACGCCGGTGAGAGGATCATTATTTTTACCGCCGATAACGGCGCTGCCTATGAACTGGGAAGACGTTTTTGTCTACCGGTTATGACCCATTTGACTAAAGCTGTTGAAAGGAAAGAGTTTCTGGAAAAATTCCGTACCGGTGTGTACCCTGTGCTGGTCACCAACCGGGTCCTCAACGAAGGGGTGGACGTTCCTGCTGCCGCTGTGGGGATCATTCTGGCGGGGACAGGAAGCGTCCGGGAACATGTTCAGCGTCTGGGACGCGTTCTGCGTGCCGCCCCCGGCAAGAAGCAGGCGATCCTTTATGAGCTTGTGAGCGCCGGAACTTCAGAAGAAAGTGTCAGCACACGCCGCCGTTCCCACAGGGCTTATTACCGCTGAAAAACTCTTCTGCTCTTGAATAAATCCTTTTTTAGTGGTATATTAAGTAAGATGCCGGAGCCGTCAGTTGTGAACGAGTGCCCCCGGCATTGATCTTTTTTAAGAACTGAGGTTGAATTATGTCACTTTTTGCTTTTTTATTGATCGTTTTTTCTGCGGGGCTCCATGCCTCATGGAATCTTCTTGCCAAGCGTTCTGCCATGAGTGTCTCTTTCTACGCTCTTATTTGCATGACGGCGGCTTCCATGTGGCTCCATACCCAGCTCTGGACTCCGGTCAATGTGCCGGGACTGCCCTGGCTCTTTTTCTTCTATGTGCTCTGCTCTGTTTCATTTGACTTCTGCTACTGTCTGGGACTGGTCAGAGCCTACCGGACCATGGAAATGTCTACCGCCTATCCCATGATGCGCTCCCTGCCTCTTTTGCTTACGGCGGCAGTGACCTCCATCGCCGGGTGGGGAGAACCCCTTACACCTCTTGCGCTTCTGGGAATGGCAATCGTTTTCGTGGGGTGCATGATGATGCCCATGCAGGATTTTTCCCATTTCAAATGGCGGGATTATCTTTCTTCAAAGATGTTTTTCATCTTTCTTGTGGCGTGCGGAACCACGGGGTACACCATCTTTGACAGTCAGGCGCAGCTTGTCTTGCGTCAGGCCTGTCCCGATCTTGCAAAGCCTGTTGTTTCCATGACCTTTTACTCTACGCGCGGTATATTCCTGAGTACCCTTATGGGAATCGCTGTGCTGCTGCTCCCCGGTGAAAAGAAGAACTTTGCCGCCTTTTTCAAAGAGCGGGACTGGAAACCCTTTGCCGCAGGCGGCTTTGCCTCATTGACCTATATCACAGTGCTGATGGCAATGAACTATGTGACCAATGTTTCATACGTTCAGGTCTTCAGGCAGCTGGGGCTTATTTTCGGACTTCTGGGCGGTATCTTCATTCTGAAAGAGCGCCCCTCGCTGCCCAAGTTCATCGGCGTGGCGCTCATCATCACAGGACTTGTCATAACCGTCCTGTAAAGGCACTTCAAAGACAGATCATCACGATGCCGGCAAGGCAGCACCCCAGCGCCCCATACTGCAAGGGAGAGTTTTTCTCTCTGAGGATGAATATGCTGTAAAGTGAAAATCCCACCAGGCAGGAACCCACCAGCAGCGGGTATGAAAGTGACCCCACGCCGCATCTTGCCAGAGTATCCATCCCCGGATATTGAAGAAATATGGCAAATACGAGTCCGAAAAACTGCAATGAAAAGGTGAAGATCCAGAGCCATTTGGATTTGAAGTTCTCTTTGAGAGAGAGCTTGTTCCGCAAATACCAGGTGCGGATCACTGCCGTTGTCAAAACGCCTGAGGCAAGGGCCATCGTCCGGAAGACCGGCGTGATCTTTTGAGCAGATTCAAAGTAAGAGGGCAGGCTTGTGAGATTCTGAACCACTCCCGTAATGGCAAAGGCGGCAAGGGCCATCAGCTTCCAGCTGCCGCTTGAGACTTTGTTTCCCTTGCTGAAACCGGAAAGGGCAAGAGAAATCAGAATGAAAATGAGTCCGGCGATCCGGATAAATTTGGGTTCCACATTAAAAAAGATCATCCCCGTCATAAAGGGGAAGATCATCGCCGACTGGATGATCGCCCATATAATGCCGTTGGGCCCTTTCTGCATGGCAAGGGACATCAATATGAGCATGATACAGTTGAGGACGCCTGCGCCCCAGTAAGAAAGACCGCACCAGAAAAGAGTGGCGTCGGGAATTGATGACACATCGGTTCCGGGGAGCATCAATGCTCCTGCTGTCACTGAAACCACAGCACCTGTCAGCTGAATGATAGCGGGATCCAGATTCTTTTTAGGGGCGAGTCCCATGACGGCGCCGACAATAGTCCAGCTCATGCCCACAATGACCAGACTGATGATTCCCCACACCATTTTCAAATACTCCTTGCAATGTAAATCGGCAATTCAGAAAACCACAAATAAAAAAGCCATTCCCGGAGGAACGGCTGATGATCAAATGGTGCGCTCACGGGGACTCGAACCCAGGACCCAGTGATTAAGAGTCACTTGCTCTACCAACTGAGCTATGAGCGCTTGTATGGTATATAATATAGCCCCGGTTTGAGTAAATTTCAAGCCGAAAATTTAAAAAAATAAAAATTTTTGCAAAAAATCCCCTGCTCCTCCTGTAAAAAGAAGAGCAGGGGGCATGAAACGGAATGTTTCAGCGGACCTGCGCCAGATAGCGCCCTGCGTAATCCGCCGGACGCCAGAAGTAGCAGTTGTTTCCTTTGGGGTGATATCCGGGATACCCCGCAGTCCGGTGGGGCAGTTTTCCCTTTGAAAGGATCACAGCTCCTCCATCCACCAGTGAAACGGTGTTGCCGTTGTTGTGGCGGTAGGGATAAAGTGTACCGTAGGCTGCTGAAACATAGTGTTCCAGGATGACTGCGTAATAGTTGGTGTCACCTGTGAAACAGGAGGCAGAGGGATATTTTACATGGTTCATCTTCCACGCAGTGGGGCCGCCTGTGTTGTACGGACTTGATGCGGGAGTTCCGAAGACATCGCTGACCCCCAGCGTTGCGTTCCGGGAGTCGCTTCTGCTGTTGGGACCGGCACTGGGGCAGGCGTAGATACAGTTCTTTACGCTGCTCGTTTCCTGACTGCCGATAAGCAGATTGGTAGAGCGGACGCAGTTGAGATAGCTTGCCAGCATCTCACTTTCAGCAGAGGTCCCGAGGACATAAGTCTGAGTACCCTTGCGCTTGTGGGGCGTGGGGAAGAACTCTCTGTTGTCGCTTGTGTAGGCGTGAAGCGCCCGGACAATGCCGCCGTGATTGTTGATACATTTGGCGGAGCGTCCCCGCTCACGCGCCTGCTGCAAGGCAGGCAGCAGCATGGCGGCGAGAATGGCAATAATGGCAATGACGACAAGAAGCTCAATAAGAGTAAAGAATTTATTTTTCATAATGTTTATTGTTTCTTATTTGTTAATATCCCAAATTTTGTGATGTAACGGGTTGTCTGACAAAAGTACATCTGACCTTTATATTTTTTAATAACCACACAAAAAACTAAGGAATTGATAAGATGCGAAATAAGATACTATGGAAATATCGATTTGTCAAGGGGGAAATGGATTTTTTCTGGACAAATCAGTAAAAAAGTTGGCAGATTCCTTTGAAAACAAGGCTTCGCCGGCATATTGAAGATGACTCTGCAACTGTCACAAGAGCTTTTAATGCACCGGATCTTTAACAATACGAACCGTCAGAAGTGCTCTCACGATGGGTATTTGACTCTGAACGGCGGTTTTGAACGCCGTATCAGAACCAGTTTGGGCGAGTTCAAATGGATTTCTGGCATATCCGTTGTTCAAAGTGCGGCAAAAACTTTTGCTGCTGCTGCAACTTACATCCGACGGGCGAAGCTGTGGAGGTTGGGTTATATAAAAAGATGGCTCAAAAGGGAATTGATTCCCCCGCGAGCATCTTCAATGGTTGAACGGGTTATGAGAGAACCCGACAGGCGGTTAAAGAAAACCGCCTGCGGTTGGAGTGATAAAGGCGCGACAAAAATCGCAAGGATAATATTAAAACGGTTTACAAATGCCAAAGCGTGGGAGAACTATTGGCAAAACAAAATGAATTGTGAGGGCAATGTTGCCGTCAACATTGGCAAATATAAATGTTTTTCACAAAATTCAGGACAATAACGATTTTTTATAATCAGGCTCTATCGTTTCAGAGAGGATGTGAGAGCAGGAGACCTTGCGGAAACCCTGGGACTTTCGGAATCCCGGACATTGCACTTGCTCCATGAATATTTCGGCAAAGGATTTTCTTCTCAACGAAGAGCGTATTTCTCAAATCATTGACTGTCTGGATCAATCGCCTCTGCCCTTGCGCGAGATCGCCTTGCTGATGGGATCCCGCAGCGAATATTATTTGAACGCTGTTTTCAAGAAATACCGCGGCATCCCCCCCCCGGTGAATCCCGCAGAAAAAAAACGCAAGTGAAAGTGACTCAAAAAAATCCCGGAACCATCTCCTATGATTCCGGGATTTTGCCAATATTCCGAAAACGGATCAAAAAGTATCCGGTCGGCAGTAGAGACAATTCCGTGCTGATGCTTACTGGTTGGGAATAGTAACCAGAATCTGATCGTCTCCGCTTTTTTCGATCATGATGACAAGGGCGTTGCCATTGTCAAGATTGGCTTTTGCCCGGAAATGGGTGTCGGAAATCTTTTCGGTGATTTCAACAGACACGCATTTTGCGCTGCCTCCAAGCTGATCTTTGATGATGCTTGTAACAAGAGGAGCAGCACTTTCTTCCAACGCAGAGTCACCACAGCCGCACAGACCGAGCAGGCATGCCAGCATGGCACCGAACAGAATCATTTTTTTCATAACAGATCTCCTTATTTTGTTATTGTTTCGATTCTGATAAAAAAATAATGTTTATAAAAACATTGACCATAGAATTTATTTGCCCCAGTATGCTTTATACGCTTTTTTATACTGCGCTTCAGTTGAGGCAGATTTTTTCTTTACGGCTGGCAACACGTCCCGTTTTCTGGCAAAGGTGATTTCGGTATATTTATCGCCCAGCCATTTCATAGTGTCCTGCAGGCAACTATGGATACATGAAATAACTTCATATTCCTGTACGTTATAAAATTCTTTCGGGAATGGACAATCGGTATACGCCAGATACGCAAAACATGCCTCAAAATCTTTTTTCTTCATTGCTATCTTCCAGAGATACTCTGATGGAAGCTTTTGATTTCTTGTCTTGCTTAATGTGTCAAAAAATCTGATATGGACGTCATGAGTTGCATTTTCCCAAATTGTTTTCAAATCATATTTGCCGGTTCTGTTTATCTTAGCCAGATACGCAAGAATTTCCCCATCTATTGAATTGAGTTCAGACGTACGAAACATATTTTCGATGACCCCATCAAAAGAAAAGCTTTTGTCTACAGCAAAGGCTTTGCAGAGTTCTAAGTAGTGTTTGCTTGACCAAGGATAAGGATAATGCGTTGTTTCTTGGGCGGTTGTGTATCCCTGGGTGATCATAAATTTAACAAAACTGCCTAACCTTTTTTCACTGCCCGCCCTTCTATACAAATAACCCAAAATGTCAACATAATTGTAACTTTTTGCACCATATTTTCCAAGCAACTGAACCATGGCAACGCTTTCTTGGAGCAGCGCACACTCAAGTGGGCGTAACCATTCCGAATGTGAAATGGTTGGAGAAATATCCTTGTTGCTCAGTAATATTTCAACACCGGCAAGGTTTTTGTTATTTATACACATGTGCAACACAGTGGGGTTCAGCGCGTCTTTAGTAGAAAGAACTCCAGTGTAAATACCACGTTCATAAATTTTAAGAGCAGCCTCTTTGTCGGTCGTTTTGGCAAATTCAAAAGCGTTATTCACAATGTACTTTCCAATCAGTTCATCTCTGCGCGGATTGGAGGACAGCTTAAGCAAATCCTCAATGGTACGTCCATGTTTATCTTTAAAATTTTTCAAAAGTGGCTTTTCCCGTAATGCAAGATCCAGCTCCTGTATATTGTTTTCCAAAATAGCTTTTGCAACTTTCTCAGCCGGAGTTTTTGAGCATCCGGCGAGTAACAAAGAAATGCCCAAAATTAAAATCAAAAATTTCATAATATCACCTTTTGTTTTCCGAATAAATATTAATGTTTCTCTTTATAATGTTCGAAATTTTTCTTTCTGTATTAAATTTTTTTACTTTATAAAAATTCTCCTTTCGGCTACGTAACATATTTTCTGTAAATTCTCTAAAATCCTCGCAGTACCTCAGATGTAACGCTTGCTCTCTCCGAGCCATGTTTCATCCAATTCGATCAGAAGTGCGGTTGCTGTCTTTCGCAAAGATTCCTTGTTGGGAAATAATTTAATACATCTTGTTCGTTTTTTAAACTCCTTATGTGGCAACACCTTGAATATACATCTCTGCCATAGCCAATCTTATTGCTCTTTCGCTGCGCAGTCCCCGTTCAAGGCAACTGGGATAAAATTCCACATTGCGGGTCTGTGGAATCTGCAATTCAAGTTCGCCGATACGGCTCTGGATGTGCCGTTCCTTGAACCCATTGGCATAGCCAGTTCTACCTTCTGTCCGTTGGTACGGAAAGGCTTTCAAAGCATTCTCCCGTTCCAATTTCATTGCCAAATTGAACAATTTTTGTAAAACTTCGGACATTCCTTCCATTCCATGTTCCAAAATCGGTTGCAAAATTTCTTTTTCTGTGCTATACTCCATTTGTGATAAATCCTCTTTTTTGTGACTTTTCTCAGGAGTCTTTTAGAGAATTTATCACGTTTTTTTGAAAATCAACCGAGTTACACACAGTTCGCAAACCTGCCTCCTACGAGTTGGGAGCCCCATTCTCGCAGGTTTGCGCCCTATGCAAACCTGCCCGCTTCCGGCATACGCTTTTTTACAGAAAATTCGTTACACTGCCCTCCTTTCTGCGGGCAATTGATTTTGCATGGAAAGAATATGTACCGAATAAAAAAACGTACCTCTTTCCGCATCTGCCTCAGAGGCACGCCAATGACCATAAATCCGTGTAAAACAGAAGGGACTCTTAAATAAAGCGGAGCATTTCTCTTTTTCGACAGATTCTGGACTTATTACTTGAAATTTGGCGTTTTCTGATGCAATAACCAGCCTTGTTTTTGTTTAACGTTTATTTTCTATGTAATTTTTTCTCCCGAATTGAAAAAATATTTGATATAGCTCTGAATTACTTCTTTGTCAAATAAAAAATCAGCTTTTCGGAGTCCTTCTTGAGATTGCTGATCTTGAGTGTGTTCTTGACTGAAATACAGCCCTCTATTTATAATTTCCTCTTCAAAGAGCAAATCTTACAACATGTTTGAAAATAATTCAGTTTTTTTGAAAATCGATGTGACCGGAGAGAGAGTGACGGGATCCTGCCCCCCGGCAAGAGCAAACCATGAAAAGATAGGGCGAAAGTTCATAAAAGAGAAGGGGATCAATGCGTAAAAGCATTGTGGATAAGGGGCGACATGGAGCCGTTCAAATGTCCCCCCATGCCAGATTGGCGTAGTTGGAGCCGGGATTCATGTTTACACATACAGATGTGAATGTGTGATGAGTTTGACTGCGTCAAACGTGAAATACGCCCTTGCGGGCGTGAGGATGTGCAGTTTTAATTTTTTGAAAAACAGTTCTGTTATACAACAGTAACCGGCAATTCAATAAGAGTGAATTGCCGGTTACCTTTCTTTTTTACGGGGAATCTACTTTTGGTTTATTTCACTTCAACAAGTTTGACTTCATCAACAAGAACTCTTCCGGAGGCGTTGCGGAAGTAGAACCACACCGCAGGATTTTTGAGCACTTCCGGCGTTTTGAACTCAAAGGCAAAGCGCCGGAAGGAGGTGCTGCCCGCCAGGAGAGAGGTAAAGGGACGGAAACTTTTGCTGTTTCCGAATCCCACCATCATACCGATACCGCCGTAGCTTTTGAGCTTTTTCACATTTTCAAGTTTCAAATAGAAAGAGAGACGGTAGCGGGTGTCGGGTTTAAGTCCCTTGAACCACTGGGTGAGATCCTTGTTGACGGAGTCCATGATGACAGAGCGGCCTCCTGTGACAAAGGAACGGGTCTCAAGCTGCACTTGCACCTTTGCGGCACCGTTCCAGGGGGAGCGTTTCCCTTTACCCCATCCGAAAGGCAGGGCAAAACCGCCGTCAAGGACCAGATTGGTTCCCTGGGGGGCATCTGTGATGATGCCGCACTTTTCCGCCAGGAGCGCCCCTGCAAAGGCACTCCAGGTGTAGAAGTGGGTTATGACCTTGACTTTGGTATCGGTCAGCTGACGGTGGCGGGTGACGTTGAACATGAAAGTCTCTTTGAGTTCCGGCATGACTTTGCGGGGGATCCGCATTTCAACGCTCCAGCACTTGTTGGGGGTGACAGAGGTCTTGAACTCCATGCCGCTGTTCCATGAAGTATCCACTTTTCCGGGAATGTTGGTCATATCTGCCCACTGACCGGAAGAGGTGACCATGAACTGGTAGAGCTTTTTGGACTTGGCATCAGATGCAAGGAAAAGCTCCACAAGGTTGTCCATCCACATGCGGGTGTCATCATTCTGACGCACCGGATTGCTCATGGCTGCCGTATGGGGTTCATCTGAAACGATGGCAAAGTAGAAATAATCTTTGTCATAGAGAACTTTGAACTTTGTATAAACTTCCACAAGATCGGTAAAGTTCTTCCCGATCTGCCGGGGACGCAGATAGTGGACGGGGGCATTCTGCCAATCTTTTTCATCCAGTTTGCCGTCAATGACCACAGGGGCGTTCCTTTTTGCCATGGAGCCCACCCAGGCATCACGGTCATCATTCTGTTTGTTCCACGCCTGAGCGTGGTCAAGGACCTTCTGCCAGATCTCCTGACGGATGAACTTCACCCGGGCGAGAGCATCTTTATCTTTTGCCGCTGCTTTTTCAGCTTTGTCAAAGAGTGATGAAATGCGCTGACGCTCTGCGGGAGAGTAGATCTTTTCCCAGACATCGATGTAGGTGGGTTTGGAAAGGACGGGGCCTTCCGGCGTGTCAAGATAGCTGTTGCAGATGTCATTGAGAAAATGACGCTCCCAGCTTTCCCGGATCTCTTTCATCTGAGGCGCCGCAGGACCGAACATGCTGCGGTCGTGGTCGGCAAGGAGCTGATCCACATCCAGAGAGTTGTCCCATGAAACTTTGGCAAAGACGTAGCAGTTCAAATAGGCAAAGAGCCATGTCTGGGCCTCAGCCTCCTGAAATGCTCCGTAGGAGTAGGGGGCGACCTTTTTGTAGAATTCCCCCACCGCTTTGGGAGTGCCGTGGGGAACTTCGGGGATACCCCGCTCGCCGGCGTTGATGAGATAGGTCCAGAGCTGGATCTTGTGGTTCAGTTTTTTGGTCAGGTCAACGATGGACTTGTAATTGTCTGCCGCATTTTTTCCTTTTGCCCAGGGACCTGTCACAGCGGCGCGGATCATAAGGTTTGCCGGGATCTTTCTGGCAGGGATGATGTGGTAAGGATTGTAAAGCATGGTGGTCACATAGACATCAGAGGTCTTTTTGCCAACAGCTTCAGCAATATCTATCATCCAATCCCAGATGAAATCACTGCACACCTTGTCGGGTTTCCCCAGCGCGTAGGCTTTGAAATGGGGCGCACATCCCTTGCAGGCGCAGGGGGCGGCGCAGTCGTTGGGCATGATGCAGAAGAAAGGACGGATATTTTCCCGGAAATTGACGAAGCGTCTTGCTTCGTTGGGTTTCCGCCACTCTTTGCGGTCAAGATCTTTGCCGGTTCCCCACTCCACCGTATCTTTGATGATGACATCTTTCAACTCTTTGCTGCTGAAACAGATCTGTCCGTTCCGATCGCTGGGGGTGCGGATGATATCATGACCATTGTAGCGGCGTCCGTCTTTGGAAAGGGCGAAAAATTCAGGTTTGGTTTTTCCGAAACGCTCTTTCAGTCCCATGTGGGCAAGGCCGTGGGTGAAGTGCATGTCCCGGGTGATGAACCGGCGCTGGTACTCCTTGTCTCTGAAGTGCTGCACCGCTGTCATGTTGCGGTACATGTAAAGAGGCAGCTTTTCCCTGTTGCCGCTGAAAATGGTGCTGGACTTGCGGTAGATGGAGTCCGGACGGTCGGTGATGTCAATGCCGGGGAGCACCCAACGGTTTTTCCGGGGAGTGACGATACCCATGTCGCCGGGGAAGTAGTAGCGCACATCGGCGAAGCGCTCCAGAAATTCGTAAACGCCGAAAAGGGAGCCGCGCTCAAAGTATCCGTGATGCCTGGGGTTGGCTTTCGGATCATCTGAACCTGCGATGATGATGTTTTTGCCCACAGTACGGATAAAATATCCGTCCCGGTCGATCTTGCTCACATCCATGCCGTGTTTTTTGGCAAGTGCCGCGTCGCCGATGATGATGGCGGTGCATTTCCCCGAAGGCTTTTTAACGGGAGTGATCTTCACCCCCAGCACTTTGGAAAGGCGCTGCGCCATTTCATCAGCGGCAAAGCGGGCGACCTGAGTGGGGCCGGGAACGATTTCAAAGTTCACCTTTTTTTTGTCAAACATGACCAGTTGAACTTTGGAGTCACTCTTGATGCTTCGCTTTGAAACAGGCGTGCGGCTGAACTTGGGGACCCCTGCTCCGCAGAGGAGCAGCGCCGCAAAAATAAAGACAAAACTTTGAAAAACAAGTTTCATAAGGTTGAAGCCTTTCTTATTTCTTCAGGAAAAGTTCAATGACAGGAATAGGCAGTTCAGGTGAAGTTACAGGCAGCGCCAAACGCAGCGTTCCTTTGGCAGGGTTGCGGGGGCCGTTGACATTTCCGGGCATGTGTTCGGTGAATCCGATCTCGCCGCCGTCGCAGAGGAGCTGGGCATATTCCACCTTTTCACCCAGACCGGGCAGATCAATACGGCGGTCGGGCCATGAAAGAATGTGAAGATAGAGGGTGTTGCGCTCTTTATTATAGGTGTAGCGGCAGCCTTCGGGTTCAGGGAACTCGGCAGGTGCGCCGGTGCAGTTGTAGATGGCTTTGGAGTTCCACTTCATCCACTCTCCCAGACCTTCCAGCAGTTCCACAGTGTGTTTATCCAGAAGTCCGCGGGAGGTGGGACCCACGTTCAGAAGCAGATTTCCGCCCCGGGAGGTGTGACGGATCAGCATCTGGATCAGTTCGGGAACAGTCTTCCACTTCTTTTCGCGGATATAGCACCATTCGCCGTGCAGCACCTGGCAGCCTTCCCAGTGAGCGGGGGTGCCGTCATCATTGAAAAGTCCCTGCTGGGGAATATTCTGCTCAGGGGTCTTGAAGTCATCATATCCGGGCAGGCGGCTGATAAGGATCCCCGGCTGAAGTTCCTGCGCCATGGCGCGGATGGCGGGCATATCCCAGATGTGGGCAGTGTCGGGGTAGGAACCGTCAAACCAGACAATGTCGATCTTGCCGTAGTTGGTCAGGATCTCGCGGATCTGGTTGTGAAGATATTCGCGGTAGGGGAGGTAATCGCACTCCTGCGGAATGTCGCGCTGGGGATGGCGGGCATCATGGGGATAATTGGGGTGGTGCCAGTCGGGCAGGGAGTAGTAGACGCCCACCCGGAGTCCCTCGGCGCGGAACGCGTCGATGACCCCTCTGAGAAGGTCACGCTTCTTGTATTTGTAGTCGGTATATTTACTGTCAAAAAGACAGAACCCGTCATGGTGTTTGGAAGTCAGTACAAAGTATTTCATTCCGGCTGCTTTGGCGGCTTTTGCCCACTGCTGAGGATCAAAAAGATCGGGATCAAAGTGATCGGTGTATTTGTTGTACTGTTCGGTGGTCATTTTTTCATGACTTTTGAGCCATGTATAGCGGGCGCCGCAGGAATAGGCTCCCCAGTGAATGAACATTCCGAAACGTGCGTCATCGAACCAGGCGAATTTGTCTTCCATAATATTTCCTTCAAGTTGGGGTATTTGACAAAATAAGCGTTATTTTTGCGAACACCATTTACTCTACATCTTCAAGTGCGATTTGTCAATAGGAAAATCCGTGAAAAAGAGTAAAAAGGCAGAAAAAAGCAGGAGGACTCACAAGAGCCCTCCTGCTTGAGTTTCAGGAGATTTTTGTTGTTTATTTGCCGAAGAAGCGTTTCAGCAGTCCGGTGAAGCCTGCGCCGTGGCGGGCCTCGTCTTTCGCCATCTCAAAGACGGTGTCGGCGATGTCATCATAACCCAGAGCGCGGGCGCGTTTGGCGAGATCCAGCTTGCCGCAGCAGGCGCCGCCTTCAGCTTCAGCGCGCAGTTCCAGATTTTTCTTGGTGCAGGGAGTGACCACTTCGCCCAGCAGTTCGGCGAATTTGGCGGCGTGTTCGGCTTCTTCAAAGGCGTAGCGCTTGTAGGCTTCGGCGATTTCAGGATATCCCTGACGCTCGGCCTGACGGCTCATGGCAAGGTACATGCCCACTTCGCAGCACTCGCCGTTGAAGTTGGCGCGGAGACCTTCGACCACATCAGGAGCGATCCCTTCAATGGAGCAGATCTTGTGTTCAATGGCCCACTTGGTTTCGCCGGCTTCCTGCTTCACGAACTTTGCCGCAGGAGCTTTGCACTGGGGACAGTTGGCAGGAGCTTCAGTACCTTCGTGAACATAACCGCAAACACCGCATACGAATTTAGCCATTTTTCATTTTCCTTTCATTTAAGGTTTGGTTTATTTGATTTTTTATTGATTTGTATTGACTACAATTATAAAATAACTCCAATTCTTAAAAAATACAAGGGGCTTTTTTAAAAAAATTGTAAAAAAATTGTAAAAATTTGATTTCTTCCTGAAAATCAGCTTAAAACCCAGGCGTTCTCCAGTTGAAGAACGCCTCTGCTTTCAATCCTCCAGAGTGGAAGATCTTTCTTATCTGCTGTTTTGCACGCGGCACTTACCTGCGAAAAAGTCGGGGAATCCACCCTTGCCTGTCATTTTTTCAGGAGGGGCTGTAAGAGGATATCTTTCAAGCAGACTTTTGAGTACGGTATCGTTCATTCTGCGGAACTGAGGCGAAATAATGAGCAGAAAACTCCGATGCTTCTGCTTTTGAAGCCAGCGGGAAAGGGTATCCAGATCTTTTGCACCGGTGACTTGCAGAATGGTTTTTTCAAAGAAAAGACGGGGCATCTGTTCCGGCAGATAAAAGAGGTCAGTTACAATTATCTTTTCAGGTGCGGCAAGAAGTTTTTGCTCTATGCGGAACGACTCTCCGGAAACTCTGTGCAGAGCAAACAATCCGAAAAGCTGGATGAAAACACTTAAAAGCAGTGCCGCCAGAGGAATCAGCTGCTCTTTACGGAAGGAAGAAAAAGTGACCCGGGGAATGCCCATGAGGCGGAATCCGCAAAAACTCAAATGTACAAGCAGCGGCAGCAAAATGAGAAAATGCCGCGCCCCCCAGACAAGTCCCACATCGCTTGCGGTCATCAGAAATGGAACGGCGATCGTGTAAAGCAGTGTGGCAAGCGCCATGAGACGGAACTTCCGGCAGCGCACAAAGGCGCGCCAGTTGACCGTAAATCCCAGGATCACAGGAGCGGCTGTGAGAAATCCTGTCAGCATGGAAGCGGCGTAGATGGTGTTTTTGTGAAAAAACAATCCGGCGCATAGAAAAAACATGGCTCCAAGGTATATGGCACACGCTCCATATTTTAAGTTTTTCCACGCTTTGAAGCGGGGCGCGGCACCGGCGGCAAGGGGGAAGAGGACGCTCCACGCAAACATATTGCAGAGGGAGCTTTCCCAGCCGTCAAAACGGATAAGATGGTGAAAACAGTTGAAAAATGCCGCCTTGCACTGGGAAAAGATGGTGAAGTTCGCATTATTGTTCACATAGTAATTTTTGCCGTGGGTGCCGAGGATGTGTCCGTGGAAACTCCACTGATAGAGCCAGATCGGGAGCGCTGCACAGAGAAATCCCCCGGCAAATTTCAGAAGCGCTTTGAAATTGCGGGTGAAAAGAAACGCTCCGCACAGGGCGGCAAAGATAAAGTATGCCTCTTCACGCATGAGAAGTGAAATGCCCAGCACTGCTCCTGCGGCGGTGAATTTTTTCCTTTCTGCAAGAAGAAGAGAAACTGTGACCAGAAAAACACTGGGAGTCATTTCCCATAAAAGAAGAGAATAAAAGAAAAGAGGCGTACTCAAAAGCAGAAGCACCGGGGGAATGTGCCAGCAGCGCCACGCCAGAAAAAGAAGCAGAAGAGTTGCCGCAAGGGGGAAAAACAGTGTCCCCCTTTCGCCCGCAAGTTTGTATGAGAATGATGTGAAAAAACTCAAATACTCCGGATAAAATGAACAAACTCCATCTTGTACGGGGATAAAATGGAATCCCCCTGTGGGGAAAAGGCTTGCTTCCGGATGGGGGATCCGCAGACCTTCGCCGTTGGCAAAGTTCCGCATCATCATGTATTTGTTGCCATTGTCGGTGATCCAGACGGCACCGGGGGGGAGAACGAAGAGTGCTCCCGTGAGCAAAAGAAAAGCCGCCCCCCAGCAAACGAGGTGACGGCTTATGTTTTTCACAGAATGACCTCAGAAAGTGTCAGCGCTTGATGTAAGCGCCACAGCCTTCAGGAATCACATCGCCGGTAAGAGCTTCGCCCTTCCAGTCAAAGACCTGAGCTCCGGGGAAAGTGATGGGAGCATAGGAAAGATTGAGAAGGTATCCGGAACTCTTGAATTCCGGCACCCGCAGGGGATCTGCCACAATGGCAATGGCGGCCTGAGGAGTCGTACCGGTGGCACAACCCAACTGTCCGCCTTTGTAGTCGAACTCCCAATGTGCCTTGCTGAGCCATCCTGCATGACGGTTGTAGAAGCTGATCCAGAAGCGGCAGATGGCTTCTGCCTCTTCACTCAAATCCGCAAGTTCCACCGAGAGCATGGGAACACCTGCCATCATGGCGATGAAGTGGCGTGAAATGTTCAC
The DNA here is from genome assembly GCA_017507125.1 of Lentisphaeria bacterium. Classification (GTDB taxonomy): domain Bacteria; phylum Verrucomicrobiota; class Lentisphaeria; order Victivallales; family Victivallaceae; genus UBA1784. The sequence goes on along the minus strand of JAFWBQ010000055.1, from coordinate 16,359 downwards.
CGGCAGTTCATCGGCGGGCCAGTAAGCGGGGTCAGCATGGACAGGAATACAATCTCCCAACGCCAGACGGATCTGGGCGATGCGCCGCAAGTTCAACAGAAAATCGAAGGGCGCATCACCGGCGCGGAACTGGGTTCCGCATGAGATCATCCGGGGAACAGCATAGCTCTGACGGAACTCGATCATGGCGTCGCTTTTGCATGCTCTGATCCGCTTTGAAAGCTCTTCGGTAAACTTGAAACACGCCTCTGCTCTGGGATCTTCCAGATTGGGGTGGATCTGATCCAGAAAGTCCACTTTCAAACCGTCAAGATCATATTTCTTCATGAGCTCTTCCATCAGATCAAGCATGGGCGCTGCCGCTTCAGCATTTTCGGGGGCAAGTTTGTAGTAGCCTTCCAGATATTCGCCGAAGATGGCACCGGGTATATTTTTCAGCTTTTCGTACATGGCACTGTGATCACCGATGAGATAGGGGGCGACCCAGAGCAGATACCTCATGCCGAAGCTCTTTACATCTTCGACGTGCTTTTTGAAATCGGGGAATTTGACTTCATCGACCTGCCAGTCGCCGATCTTTTCGTACCATGTGGAAATGGTGGAGGGAGAAACCCGCTTCATATCGGCGTAGCACCAGCCGTCATCCAGAATAAAGGTCTTGAAGCCAAGTTCTGCGGCTTTCCGGGCGGTTTTCGTGCTCCACTCCTGAGTCACTGCGCCGTGAACGGCATACCAGGTGCAGAAGACAGGATCCCAGACAGAACGCGGAAAGTCACAGCTGATATCTGCCAGATTTTCACGCCACAGAGGGATCTGCTCCTGCCAGGGACGCTCCGCCACGTCGTACCAGAGTTTGAAATCTCTGATACTTTCAGGTGCGGAAATTTCCCAGGTTATGTCGTAACAGCCCGTTTCCTGATTCATTTTTCCGGAAAATTTGCTGTCACAGTCACAGTCTACCAAACCCACTGCCAGCTTGCTGAGGCCGGCCGTGTTGAAAAAGACCACAAAGGGCATTCCCCGCTGGGCGGCAAAAGTACTTTCCATGGTCCACGGAATACGCTCACCCACAGAGGGAAGAAAACTGTGCCAGTAGGAGTGGACATCGGCGATGGAGTACGAAAATTTGACCGTACCCCGTCTGGCATTGCCGGTTTTCACCGGAAGCATATCACGGGCACTTGCCGATTCAACGATTTTCTTTTCTGCAAATTGTGTTGTGATTTTCATCTTTGATTTACTCTTTTCCACAACATTTTTTATACTTTTTGCCGCTGCCGCAGGGACAGGGATCATTTCTGCCCACTTTAGGCTCTTCGCGGTAGTAGGTGACCTGGATCTCAGGTTCAGCTTCTTCCATTTCCTGAGGCATCATGACCGGAGCATTTTCCATATCCATCCCTTCCGGAGCCATAACGAACTGACCGTCAGGACTCTGGGCAAACTGTTCCATCAGCTGATGCTGCATCTCAATGGGCATGGCGTTGAACATCTCTTCAAAAGACTCATACTGATTGAGGGTCATGACGAAAAGATTTTCTGCCACCTGACGGTAAATACGATCCATCAGATCCTTGAAGATGTTATAGGCTTCGTTTTTGTATTCCACCAGAGGATCTTTCTGGGCGTAGACCCGCAGAGACATGCTGGAACGCAAATTATCCATGGCATAGAGGTGCTCCTGCCAGAGTTTGTCGATGGCTTCAAGAACCGTCTGGCGCCGCAGATAATCCAGATCTTCAGGCGCATCTGAGGCGTGGCTGTCGAGCCATGCACTTTCCAGACGGTTGACGATCTGCATGGTCAGTGCCGCAGGATCATTGAGCTGACCTGTGGCGCTGCCGATACCTTCGGTAAGTTCTTCGGGCTTGATGTCAAGGGGGAAGATGATGCTCAATGCACCCGCCAGCTTGGCAGTGTCGAACTTGCCCTCTTTGGCTCCTTCAGGCCGGAGCGCGGCGACGTTGTTCACTTCGGCTTCGACCACCTGTTCGACGATACCGAAAAGCACATCATGGGGCGTTTCAGAAAGCAGTGCATCTTTACGCAGTGCGTAGATGATCTCGCGCTGCTTATTCATCACATCGTCGAAGTCAAGAGTGCGTTTACGGATCCCGAAGTGCTGCTGTTCCACACGGCGCTGAGCGGTCTCAATGGATTTATTGAGCCAGGGGTGCTGAAGTTCATCACCTTCCTGGAGTCCGAAACGGTCAAAGATCTTGATGATACGGTCCGAACCGAAAAGACGCATGAGATTGTCTTCCAGAGAAACGTAGAACTTGGAAGAACCGGGATCGCCCTGACGGGAACAGCGTCCCCGCAGCTGGCGGTCAATGCGCCGGGAGTCGTGGCGGGAGCTGCCGATGACGTGGAGTCCGCCCATTTCTGCTACGCCGGGAGCCAGTTTGATGTCGGTACCGCGACCCGCCATGTTGGTGGCAACGGTGACGGCGCCGGGACATCCGGCATTGGCGACGATCTCAGCTTCGCGCTGGTGGTTTTTGGCGTTGAGAACATTGTGAGGGATCTTGCGGATCGTGAGCATTCTGGAAAGAGTCTCAGAATCATCCACAGAGATGGTACCCAACAACACCGGCTGTCCCTTTTCATGACGTTCGATGACATCGTCGATGATGGCGTTGAATTTTTCACGCCGGGTCTTGAAGATGGAGTCGTTGTCATCTTTTCTGATACAGGGACGGTTGGTGGGGATCGTGATGACATCCAGCTTGTAGATCTGGTGGAACTCGGCAGCTTCGGTTTCCGCAGTACCGGTCATACCGGCAAGTTTGGTATACATGCGGAAATAGTTCTGGATGGTGATGGTCGCCATGGTCTGTGTTTCCTGTTCAATGGGAACATTTTCCTTGGCTTCCAGAGCCTGATGGAGTCCATCCGAGAAGCGGCGTCCCGGCATGAGACGCCCCGTGTGCTCGTCAACGATCATAACTTTGCGGTCCTGGACCACATAGTTCACATCCTTTTCAAAAAGGCAGTACGCCTTGAGCAGCTGGGAAAGATCATGGAGTTTCTCGCTCTTATCGGCAAAGTACTCCTGAAATTCCTCTTTCTTTGCCACTTTGTCAGCGGCGCTCATGGCGCTATCATTTTCGATCTTGCTGATCTCAAGGAGCAGATCCGGAACCACAAATGCATCCGGATCGTCCGGCTCGATGGCCTGGCGCCCTTTGGCGGTAAGATCGGCTTCGTGGGTCTTTTCATCAATGGTGAAGTAAAGTTCGCTCTGAACTTCCTGAAGCATGCCCCGGTTGTTGTCGCTGCGGACCTGGGATTCATAACGGTCAAGCTCTTTGAGCACAGAACCGTCTTCAAGAAGCCGGAGCAGCTGCTTGTGGGTCGGCATACCGAAACGCACCTGAAGAAGTTTCCGCAGGGCAGCTTCAAGCTCATCATCAGAAGCGTTTTCATTGTTGATGACATCCCGCGCCTCTTTGGCAAGACGGGAACAGAGTTCGTTCTGCTTCTTGTAGAGAGAGGCCACCTTGGGCTGGAGTTCCGCAAACTGATCGGTCGCCATGGGGACCGGGCCGGAAATGATCAGCGGTGTACGGGCTTCATCAATGAGGATACTGTCGATTTCATCCACGATGGCATAATAGTGATCGCGCTGAACCAGCTGGTCGGCAGCAGTCGCCATACCCATGTCGCGCAGGTAGTCGAAACCGAACTCACTGTTTGTGCCGTAGGTGATATCACATGCGTATTGAGCACGGCGCTCATCCGGGGGCTGCATATTCTGCAGGCAGCCGACGGTGAGACCGAGGAAAGTATAGATGTAGCCCATCCAGGTGGAGTCACGGCGCGCCAGATAGTCGTTGACAGTGACCAGCTGACAGTTTTTTCCGGTCAGAGCGTTGAGGTAGAGGGGCATGGTTGCGACGAGGGTTTTACCTTCACCGGTTGCCATTTCGGCGATGTTTCCGCGATGAAGTGCGATACCTCCCATGATCTGCACATCAAAGGGGATCATATCCCATTTGAGGGTCTGTCCGCAGACTTCCACTTCTCTGCCCACCAAACGGCGGCAGGCATTCTTGACCACGGCGAAGGCTTCGCACATGATATCATCAAGAGTTTCCCCGTTGGCAAGACGATTCTTGAATTCGGGGGTTTTTGCCTGCAGCTCTTCATCCGAAAGTTTTTGCAGTTCAACTTCTATGGCATTGATCTTTTTGACCAGCGGCTGCATCCTTTTGAGATCCCGCTGGGATTTTGTGCCGAAGATGGCTTTGAGAATTGCATTGATCATGATTATTTAGATCCCGGACGGTCAATGGGGAGCTTCTGGGCGCAGAGAGGACACTCGGCAGGATCGTAGGTGGGGAGACTCAGCTTGAGAGCACTTTTGAAGGGCACGTCGAAAGAGGCATCTCCGCCGGAACGGTCAACGATGACTGCAATACCCACCACTTCGCCGCCTTTGGCGCGGACAAGGTCAACAGTCTGCTGGACTCTGCCGCCTTTGGTGACCACATCTTCTGCCACCAGGACTTTTTCTCCGGGAGCGATGGAAAATCCCCGCTTCAGAACCAGTTCACCATCTTCTTTGTCAGCGAAGATGGCGCGGACACCCAATGCACGTGCGACTTCCTGTCCGACGATCAGACCGCCCACGGCAGGGGAGATCACAGCAGTGGCGCCGCACTCTTTGTACTGTTCGGCAAGAAAACGGCACACGGTCTCTGCTTTATCAGGATACTGCAGAAGCAGTGCGGCCTGAAAAAAACGGTTGCTGTGCAGACCGCTGCGAAGCTGAAAATGTCCATTGAGCAAGGCTCCGGAGCTTTCAAGGATCTCGATAATTTCACGTTCAGTCATGGTAAAAACCTCCTACTCAAATTACAAAAGCGCCGCGCAGCAGCGCGGCATAGTTAAAAATCATGTTAAAACGGGTTCACCTGAATGTCTCCGGTGAAGATGGCTCCACCCAGAGATGGAAGTCTGTGGGGGTGTCGCCGAGATTTAAAGTTATGAGAGTATTGAGCCTGGTCAACAGCAGGGCGTAAGGGACACGCACCTCTCCCCCTGCCACATTTACTGAGACAACACTGTCTCCCAGAATATCCTCTGAGTTTCTGAGCGCCTCAATAAGTTTCATCATGCGCTCCAGTTTATCCCGCAGGGCGGCATCAAGAGCGTATGCCCGGTGGCACACCGGACAGACCGCCTGAAAATCTCTGTCGGCGATCTCTCTGAGATTGAATTCGATGACGCCTGTGCAATCCTCTGTCAGGCAGCGGAAATCAATCTTTGCTTTGGCTTCTCCGGGAGCCGGAACGGCAGATTTCATGATTATTCTTCTTCCTTGCACTCAGACTGGATCGTTTCAAGGATCTTCACCGTGTTGGGCATGGCAAGGATCAGGGACTCTACAAGCTGTTCATTGCGGAGCTTCCGGGAGATGCTGCCCAACAGACGCAGATAGGCGTCGGAGTCTTCGTCGGGGGCAACTGTAAAGACGATGACACGCACAGGCTGATCATCCTGAGACTGATAGTCGGCAATGGGGGACTCGGTGACGCCGACGATGACATAAGGATGAAGAATGTCATTGGTTCTGATGTGGGGAAGTGCCAGCATGCCGCCGATACCGGTGGTCATCATCTGTTCACGTTTCCACACCAGACGGAAGATAAGGTCGCGGTTGAGCTTGGTCAGATCCGCAGCTCTCTGGATAAGTTGATCCATCACTTCAAGTTTGGTCGTTCCGGTAAGGGTCATGACCGAATCTTTGGTGACATACTCGGTAAAATCGTACTTCATAGCTCAAACTCCATTCTCTCATTTTTTCGCTGTACCCGAAGCGGGAACAGAGCGTGATTCTCTAACTGCTGCACGCTCCAGCCGTCTGGGATGTATACACATGATGTAAGATAATACCGGAATAGCTTTTTTTCAAATGTGGAAACCCTTTTTTTTTAATTTTTTTTGAAACATTTTCACTTTTCAGTGAAATATCGTTCCTGTCAGGGAGGAACAGGAGGGGGTAAAAGTTTTTCTCAGAAAGAGAGGCGCGCTTATCTGCAGAATTTTCCATCGGTATGTTGACAAAAGCATCTTACTGTATTATATTATAACTGTTATGGAAAATTTTGCAGACAACTTCCCCACTCCCGAAGAACTTCTGGGAGCAGAAATCGACGGCTACCGCCTTGAAGCACTTCTCGGCAACGGCAGCTATGGGGTGGTCTATCTCGCCCGCCATCTGATGATGGATCGGCTTTTTGCTTTCAAGATCCTGCAGTCGGAGTTTTCTGAGGATCGTGAAACCATCAACGAATTTTTCAGAGAAAGCAAGACCGCCGCCAAACTGGAGCATCCCAATGTCGTTCAGGCGATCAAGGCCGGCAGGACTCCGGAAGGTATCTGTTACTTTGTTATGGAGTATGTGGAGGGCAGCTCCGTTGAAGAGATACGGACCAATGAGCCGGAACTGCTTTCTCTGGAGTTGCTGCTTGATCTGTCGATCCAGCTTGCGGATGCCCTTCACTATGCATGGACCTCAAGAAAGATCATTCACCGGGATATCAAACCCGGCAATCTGCTGGTGCGGCGCAGTGATAAAAAGTTGAAACTGGCTGACCTCGGCCTTGCCGGTGTGGGCAGCGGTGCCGCTCCCGGAGAAATCGTGGCGACGCCCCTCTATATGGCGCCGGAAGTCGCAGCAGGCAGGGGCAGTTCTCAAGTGACAAGCGACATTTACAGTTTCGGTATCACCTTTTTTGAACTCAGTTCAGGGGTGCCGCCCTTTGCCGGAACCATAGAAGAGCTTCAAATTGCGCATCTGGAAAAAATACCGCCGTCACTTCTTGAGGCGAACCCGGATCTTGATCCGGAACTGGCGGCATATATCGACTCCATGCTTGCAAAAGATCCCGGCGCGCGTCCTCAGAGCTGGGCCGAAGTCCGCAGCAGACTCTCAGCCATCAAAGAACGGCTCTATACGCCTGTTTTCACGCCTCCGGTCATTGTGGAGGAAAGCAGCTTTGATCCCGGCAGCGATGAGCATAACAGAAGGGTTTCTGTTGTGTTGTGGATTGTGCTTGTTTTTATTGTGATCCTCGCTGTTCTGACAGCTTTCTTTTTTATCATCTGACCTTTTCAGCAGACCGGCCTGAGGTGAAGAGAGCCGCCGGATGGGTTGAAAATCCTGACATTTTCTCTTGTTGGCAGAAAGGAGAAAATAACTATGTTCAAACCCAACTGCCAAGCAATCCTCTTCCGCTGCACACTTCAGCCCGACGGCTCTTGCACAAGTGATGGAGGAACCCCCTTTGATGCCTTCCTGATGGAGCATTTCAAAACCGGCAGGGAGGGCGCCGTGGAGGATCATTCCCAGCTTCTGCTGGAGCCTGAGGCGTCGCCCGCTCCCGGAGACGAGGTGGAAATAAAAGGACTCAGGCGAACGATCGCCCGGGTCCTTTGCTGTACGGGTGTCAACGGTACCATCAAATGTTACCGCTGTTTCTTTTTGCGTTCCTGATTTTTCTCAGCGCGCAGGGCCGGTGGCGATGAGATTGACGCCGGTGCCTTCGATATCAGGAAGAATGACTGCTCCGGGTTCTGCTTCGGGGTAGCTCTCTTTCAGGATCCTGTTGAGCAGTCCGGGGATCAGCGGCCGGGGAAGAGGTTTGTCCGTGCGGACACTTTGGAATTTTCCTCCCTCAGTGTGGACCACTGCTGTCACTGTACGTCTGGGATCTTTGATTTCTGTTTCGGCGTAAGCTGCGCCCCGGGGACAGCGATTGCCTGAAACGGTGATCTTGTCACCGTCGCAGAGAACTTCCATTTCACATCCTGTGGGGCAGGTGATGCAGATCATTTTTTTCATTTGCACTCCTCCAGAAGGAATTCAACTTTGGCACTCCCGGCGGGGATCTCTGCCTTCATGGCGAGCATTTCTGCCGGACGGACAGAGATACACATTTTTTTTGCGATTTCCTGACCGTCAGCCAGAGCTGTGAGTTTGGCTCTGGCGCAGCTGACTGTGGGACGGAAGAAAAATTCACAGGCACTCCCCGGGACGCATTTGTTGGGAATGGCGTATTTCAAGCTCTTGCTGCAGCTGACTTCTGCATCGGCGGAAGGCAGCTTGCCCCTTGAGGCATATTCTGCTGCGGCTTCTCCGGCACGGCGCGCCTCAAGAGAAGCAAAGTCAACAAGGTCGTGGACGTGAAGCGAGTTGCCCGCAGCAAAGATGCCGGGGAGCGCGCATTGACAGTTGCCGTCTACACAGGGACCGCCGGTGGCGGGATTCATCGCGACTCCCATGGATTTTAAAAGTTCGTTTTCAGGGATCAGGCCCACAGAGAAAAGCACTGTGTCGCACTGAAAGGTGAAACGTTCTTTGGTAATGAGATTTTCGATTTCCACAGCTTCCACCCGGTTGCGCCCCATAATACGGGCGCAGCGGTGAGAAAGAAGAAGGGGAATGTCAAAGTCTCTCAGACACTGGGCGATGTTCCGGGGGAGCCCGGAGGGTTCGGGCAGGATCTCCACCACGGCGGCGACTTCAATGCCGCTCCAGCGGCAGCGCCGCGCCATGATGAGACCGATGTCGCCTGAACCTACGATAACGGCACGTTTGCCGGGAAGCATTCCGGTCAGGTTCATCAGTTTCTGGGCGGAGCCCGCGGTGTAAACACCGGCGCTCCGGTCACCGGGGACGGCGATGTTGGCGCGGGTGCGTTCACGGCAGCCGGTGGCAAAGACCATGGCTTTGGCGTTAAGTTGTGTGACCCCGTTTGCTGCGGAAAAGAGGGTCGCTTCAAGGGTGTTGTCGCTGTGGCGTTTGACGGAACCCACAGTTTCACCCAGCATGATACGGGCGCCGGATTCTCTGGCGCAGCGCTCCATCCGCAGAGCGTATTCGGGGCCCGTTAGTTCTTCGTTGAAGTAGCGCAGTCCGAAACCATTGTGGATACACTGGCAGAGGACGCCGCCGCAACTTTCTTCACGGTCGATGACCACCACATTTTTTCCGGCGGCAGCGGCTGCGGCAGCGGCGGAAAGTCCGGCACCGCCGGCACCGATGACAGCCACATCACAATTAAGTTGTTTCATTATTTCACCTCCAGAGAACCGAGTCTGCCGGCAAGCAGTTCGCTGCCGGGGCCCCGTTTGGTCAGTTCTTCCATGGGGATCCCGCTTTCACGGGAAATGATCTGCATGATTTTGGGAGCGCAGAAGCCGCCCTGGCATCTGCCCATTCCGGCGCGGGTGCGGAACTTGACCCCGTCAAGGGTGACATGACCTCTGCGGACTGCTGCAACGATTTCCGCTTCAGAGATGAATTCGCAGCGGCAGATGATCCTTGCGGCAAGTTTTTCATCAGCGTGGAGTTTATCCAGCTCTTCCGGTGAAAGTTCCCTTGCCCGGTTCTTCGGGGGCAGGATCTTCCGGGGAGCCGTTTTTTCTTTAAGTTCCACGCCGCACTGCGCCAATATGTTTCTGACATAGACGCCGATGGCGGGTGAGGCGGTGAGCCCGGGGGATTGGATACCCGCCGCCTGGATCAGATCTTCCGCTTTTGCGGAGCGGGCGATGAAGAAGTCCTCATTGCCGGGGAGCACCGGGCGCAGTCCGGAAAATGCCGCCACAAGATCTCTTTCTGAGATGCCTTTGACCATCTTTTTTGAATGTTCAAAAATGATTTCGCGCTCTTCCTGAGTGGTATCGTTTTCCTCTTTGTCTCCCACCATTGTGGCGGAGGGACCGATCATGGTGGTTCCGCCTGCTGTGGGGATCACCAGCATACCTTTGGAACAGGGCGTCGGCACCGGGAAGATCACCTTTGAGGGTCTGCCGGGACTGGTGCGGTCAAGAAGGTACTCCTCTCCTTTCCGGGGACGGATCTCAAATTCTTCTCCCCCGCAGATCCTGGATACCTCATCGGCATAAAGTCCGGCGGCATTTACGATAAAGCGAGTCTGTATTTTTCTGCCGTCGGCAGCAGTAAGGGTGCGGAATCCCTTCTCTTTTTCTGCGGAAACCACCTGAAAGTTCCTCCAGAACTCCACGCCGTTGAGTTCTGCAGACTCCACCAGTGAAAAGACATAACCGTAAGGTTCAATGACGCCGCCCCGCGGAACGAAAAATCCGGCAACGGCGCTGTCGGTCAATTTGGGTTCAAGCTCCAGAAGTCTTGCTCTGTCGCACATTTCGATGCCGGGGACATTGTTCCCGACGCCTCTTTCATAGAGTTTTTGAAGCTGGGGGAGTTCCTCATCGCTGTAAGCGACCACGAGAATGCCGCAGCGGGTGAATTCAAAGTCCAGCTCTTTCTGCAGATCATCAAACATTTCATTGCCCTCAAGCTCAAGTTTTGCCTTGAGTGTTGAGTCGGCGGAGTGGTGGAACCCGCCGTGAACGATTCCGGAGTTCGCCTTGCTGACCCCGAATGAAGCGTCGGCGCAACGGTCGACCAGTGCCACTTTCAGGTCAAAATGGGAGAGCTGCCAGGCGATGGAGCCGCCTGTGGCTCCCGCGCCGATGACAGTCACATCGTACTGGTTCATTTTCCGGATCCCTCCCACATTTTCTGAAGAACGCCCAGATCTTTTACGTTGACATGGGGTCTGCCCGTTTCGGGAACTTCATCGCCGCAGGGAACAGGAGAGATCCAGGCCGTGTAGGCTCCGGAGTTTCTGCCCACGGCAATATCGGTTTTGAGACGGTCGCCCACCATGAGACACTGGTCAATGGTCACATTGCGCCGGGCGGCGGCAAGACGGAGCATTTCCGGATTGGGCTTGCCCAGAACAGTGAGCTTTTTGCCGGTGGCATATTCAATGCAGTGGGTGATGGCACCGCAGTCAATAAGACAGGTGGGCTTGTCACTGGGACAGACCGGATCGGGATGGGTCGCAAAACCGGGGATACCCTGCTGGATGAGATAAGAACTGCGGCAGAGTTTGGGATAAGTCACATCCCGGTCAAAGCCCAGGACCACAGCATCCGGGATGGTATTTTCATCCACCAGTTCAAAGCCGGCCTCCTGAAAGTGGAGAGCGGGTTTGGGCATGCCGAACCAGTAGATCCGCTTGATCTCAGGATGGTTCGTTTTGAGATAGTCGATGGCAAAATCTGTGGAGGTGTAGAAATTGTCAGATGCTGCAGGAACTTGCATCCGGGTCAGCTTTTCAACGTATTCAGGTGTGCTGAAAGAGGAGTTGTTGGTGATAAAAGCGTAGTTGATATTGCGGCTTTTGAGGAAATTCAGGAAAGGCAGCGTACAGTCGTAAAGGTGGTCTCCTTCATAAATGGTTCCGTCCATATCCAGAAAGACCTGGCGCAGACCGGCAAAATTGATGGCTCCGGGCATAGATACTCTCCTTGCGATTTAAAAATATATGTTTAGTTTGTTGTTTACTTAATATAAACCGTTGCTATATTTTTTTCAAGCGCTCCATTTTCCAAGACGAAAAAAAGAGAAAAAATTTTGATTCCGGTTCTTGCTTTTTTTAAGAGGATAGAGTATATTATCAATGCAACACTTAGTTTTGACTAACACGATGCGGAACTTTGAACCTTCTGAGGGAAAATCCGGTGAGCAGCCCGCCGGAAAGAAGATGCAAAGTTCCCTTTGTGTTTTAAAAGGATGAAAAGTTATTTTGTCCGAAATTATTCCGGAGGAAATTTAAAAGCTGCGGGGAAGATATAAAAAAACACCGGGGAGAAACATCTTGTTCCTCTCCGGTGCTGTTTGTTCGGGATCAGCAGCTTGCTTTGAGAGCCTGATCAAAGTCTGCGATGATATCGTCGATGTTTTCAATACCCACAGAGACGCGGATCAGATCCGGACTGACACCGGCTGCGATCTGTTCAGCTTCAGAAAGCTGGCGATGGGTCATGCTGGCGGGATGGAGCACGCAGGTGCGGACATCAGCCACATGAACGGCAATGGCGGCAAGTTTCAGTGAGTCCATCACCTTTTCACCGGCAGCGGAACCGCCTTTGACCCCGAAGGTCAGCACGCCGGAGGCACCTTTGGGCATGTATTTCCGGATACGGGCATGTTCAGGGGATTCTTCCAGACCGGGGTAGTTGACCCAGCCCACCTGAGGATGATTTTTAAGGAATCGGGCAAGTTTCAGAGCGTTTTCGCTGTGACGCTCCATACGCAGAGCCAGAGTTTCCACACCCAGATGGGTGAGGAACGCATTGAAAGGCATCATAGGGAATCCCAGGTCACGGACCAGCTGGACGCGGAGTTTCACAGAGAAAGGCGTTTCAGGGAAGTCACGGGTGTAAACGGTGCCGTGGTAGCTCTTGTCAGGATCGGTGAATTCGGGGAATTTGCCGCACTTCCAGTCAAATCCGCCCTTTTCAATGACCACGCCGCCTACGCTGGTGGCATGTCCGTCAATGTATTTGGTGCTGGAGTGGACAACAATGTCCGCGCCGAACTCAAAAGGACGGCAGAGAGCGGGTGTGGGGAAGGTGTTGTCCACGATCAGGGGAACCTGATTTTTGTGGGCGATTTCAGCGAAAAGTTCCAGATCCGCCACAATCAGGGCGGGATTAGCCAGCGTTTCGCAGAAGAGAGCTTTGGTATTGGGTCTGAAAGCAGCTTCGATTTCAGCAGCGGAGGCATCGGGAGCCACAAAAGTGAACTCAATACCGAACTTTTTCATTGTATTGCTGAAAAGAGAAACAGTTCCGCCGTAAAGTGCCGCAATGGTCACAACGTGGTCGCCGCATTTGGCGATGTTGGCAATGGCGGAAAAGTTGGCCGTCTGACCGCTTGAAAGAGCCACAGCGGCCACGCCGCCTTCGAGAGCGGCGATGCGTTTTTCAAAACAATCCACGGTAGGATTGGCAAGGCGGGTGTAGAAAAATCCCGCTTTCTTCAGGTCAAAAAGATCGGCAACGCTCTGGGCATTGTCATATTTGTAAGTGGTGCTCTGGACGATGGGAGCAATACGGGCGTCGCCGTCGCCGGGGATGTACCCCGCCTGAACGGCAAGAGTTTCAAGTTTCCAGTTGTTTTCCATAGTTAAGGATCCTTTCAAATTTCAATTGGCGGCGATAGCTTCGTAAATGGCGCGGCGTTTTCCCAGCAGGAATTCATCGCAGGCAGGGAAATCGTTCATCTTCAGGGGACGGGGCGCCCCTTCATTGAGCAGTGCGAGGACAGCTTCTCTGCCGATCTTCTTTTCGAGGGTGCGGCAGGCGCGGAGATCCTGAAGTCCTGCGAAGAATGATTCGTGCCTCAGTGAGTCAAGGGGATCACCGTACTTGCCGGGGTAAACCAGATAGGAGTCGCCCGCAGGGAAGGCACCGCCCGCGTCTGTGGTGAAGAAGGGATCCACAGCGCGCCAGGAGTACTGGGAGTAGTAGAAGTTGAATCCCCAGTGGAGGAACCCAGCCAGATCATAGATGTAGGCAAGCATTCCGAAACTGCGGGGACGGCGGGAGGGCATACCGATGAAACGGTTGGGATAACCCGCTTCAGGGCCGCAGCAGTAATAGCCCCACAGGGGGGAGACCGCTTCTTTGAACTCTTCGATCTTGCTGATGCTGGGGACAGGGTGTTTCACAAGTCCTTTGTTATAGAAGTCAAGATGTGAAAGAGCTTCAATGGTTTCAAACTCCTCAAGGAGCGGCCGGGTCAGTTCGACACATTTGGAGTAGGTTTCCAGATGATCGTTATGGGGTTCATCTGAAAGTGAGAAGAAACAGTTTTCTTTGCCCAGTCCGTATTCACGCAGCACAGGCAGCAGAGCGGGGAAGAGCTGTTTCAGGAAATCGGCGTACTCCTGAGAGGTAGATTCGATGTTCCAGCTGAAAATGGTTGTAAACTGATCTGCCACAAATTTTTTCCAGTCATGCTGTGCCCCGTACCGTTCAGTGGCGATGCTCCGGGCGGAGTTGATCAGCGTTGCCTGGATCTTGGGACAGCATTTGGCTCCCCACTGGGTGAAAAGATGGCTCATGCCGAATTCTTTGAAACCGATGCTCTGCCCCAGTTCAATGTAACGGCGCAGACGGTCAAAGTTGAAGGAGTAGGTCAGGGTCGAAAGATCAAGGGTGATATCCAGAAGCTGGCAGGTGGGACGGCTGTGTCCCACTGCGGTATCCAGCGGCGGGGTCCACAAGGGAGTGTAGAGCATGGTCACACCATGATCATGAGCGTTGCGGGCAAAGTTTTCAATGATCTGCCAGTGATCCTCGCTCCAGCAGGGGACCTTGTAGTAGTCAAAGAGGCAGTCCACATGGAACCAGTTGTAGTTGCTGAGGGTCTGGGGGACGAGTTCAAAATCAAGGACCTCAAGATCAAAAACAGGTTTTGCTTCAACTTCATTGGTTCCCATGTTCCGGATGCCGATCTCAATGGGATATTTACCGGGTTTCTGGTCTTTGCCCACATAGACGGTGACCCAGAGGCACTGCCATATATTTTTTACCAGACGGAACTGCTCCCCGAAGTCGGGATCATCCAGCAAATCGGGGTAAAAACCGGGTTTGTTGCCGTTGATCACATCCGTGTCGGCGCCGGTTCCGGCATAAAGGACAGGAACGCTTTTGACCACCCGGACACGGGTGTTGAGTTCACTTGCGCTTTCAATACGCATAATGGTAAAATCATCAGAACGCACAGCGATCTGGAACGAATAGATCTCCCCGCGGGCAGCTACATCGGAACGGAACTCCGGAGCCTTCAATTCTGAAGTTTCCTGGAGAACCTTTTCAAGGGCACTTATCAGTCGGACATCAACCATAATTCACTCCTCATTGGATCTCTTGTGAAAGGCTTGAAAAAAAGAAGCGCTTCTGCGCTTTCTTCTTCTGTTTATGATACATCTCCTTACTATACCCCGGAAAAGGTTTTTTTTCAAGTAGACAATCAGAGTTTAAGGGCAGAAAAATCCCCCTTTTCGTAAATGGAACTCAAGTATGCGCCTACCGTAACGGGCTTGAAATCCTCATGCTGAGGCATGGTGATCGACCAGGGGATATCCCAGCCTCCGGCAGGACCCATATTTACGCCGCCTATTTCCAGAGAACTTTGATTGCGGCGGATAGCGAAACGGAATGTTATCTCAGTGATCTTCACCCCCTGATCGTTGCGGAAAGGCACTGAGCTGGAAGCTCCGAGAAAAAGCACTTCTCCCGCTTCCCAGGAGTGGAACGAACCGTCATTGAGGCAGCCGGTCAGTTCCATGATCTTACGTCTGAATTGGGGCGTGACATCGCTTTCCCGGAATACGGCAATACAGCTTTCACGCATGGATGGCACGATTTTCGGAGTGCCGCCCACATGAAATCTGTCATCATGTTTGCCGTTCCAGTTGATGAGAGTTCCCGGATCGGGAAGAAATCCGGATACGGGGTCAGTTTCCCTTTTGAGCAGTTTACCGTGGATCACATTTTCTCTGCCGCCGGTGGTGTCAAAGGTCCACAGACGGTCGCCGATTTTCTTACGGCTGTGACGTTCGGGTGAGGTCTGTTCATACTCTGCCTGAGCCTCAAAGACGCCGCCGCCGTGACTTTTGATCAGCGTCACCCGTGAGAGTTCGGCGCCGTCAAGTTCTTTCGGAGCCATGGAGCGGACTTCCTGAAGTATGGCGGCACCGGGATCATTTTCGTTTTCGGAAACTCCGGAAACGATGTAGTTGAGACGTGCGCTGCGGCAGCTCCCTCCGGAATTCAGAGAGCGGGTGAAAAGATTTTTCAGACTGCACTGGATCATTGTAGACTTCCTCCTTAATATTCTGTCAATTGTATGTGGGGGGAAAAACATTTTCCCGGTTTTCCAGCAGGTCGGCTATTTTTTCTGAAGAAGAAGCATTTCTTTCTGAACTCCTGAGCAGTTGTTCAAGGAGCAGGGGCACGGTGTGCTCTTTTGAAGGGGAAATGGTATTTTCTCCGGAAAAAGTTTCCTCTTTTTGCAGACGTGCAAGCAGTTCCGGGATTTCCGTAAGGGGTTTCTCTGCGGCTGACTGTTCCGCAGTGAGCACCTTGCTGAACTCTTCGGCGCCTTCTTCAAAGCTCTCTTCAAGAGCCGGTATCAGGGATTTTAATTCTACGATCATAATTACTTTGTTCTCCTTTCATCCATAAACAGGGGATGTCAAGAAAAAAGTGCAGAACTTTTACGGATGAGGAGCGGGGAAGCTCTTGACTTTTGCTCTTTTCAGGAGTATACTATGCATTTGAATAAGGCTCTGTTCCCTTCACGGGTAGGTAAAATAATTTTTTACAAAAAACTTTTACAGACCGCTTTTTATTTTTGAGAACTCAAAAATGAAAAGCGTTACTGAAAAAGGTTTGGGAAAAGGGGGTGGGGTTTGGGGCGGGGGAAAAAGACCTTTCCTCAAAAGGGCTTTTCCCCCG
>JAFWBQ010000054.1 GCA_017507125.1 Lentisphaeria bacterium | reverse complement strand
TTAGTTCTGTTGAAGATTTTCAGCAAAAACTTGAAGAGTATATTTGCTATTTTAACAACGAGAGAGTATCTTTAAAATTAAAAGGAATGAGTCCGGTTCAATTCCGAACCCATTCCATGTAGTTTAACCCGTCCAAATTTTGGGGGTCACATCAGTACTTACCGGGGTTTTTCATTATTAACAAAAAAGTCCTTTGCCTTGCAACTGCAAAAGGCAGGTTCTTTCTAAAAATAAAAGGAGTTTTTCCAGATGTTTGTTGATCGCGCAACCATTTCGGTCAAAGCCGGTGACGGCGGTAATGGCTGCTGCAGTTTCCGCCGGGAAAAGTTTGTTCCCAAAGGCGGTCCTGACGGCGGCGACGGCGGCAACGGCGGCGATGTGATCCTGATCGCCTCAGCCAATGAACAGAATCTGACCCCCTTTGCTTATCAAACCCGTTATCAGGCGAAAAACGGCCCCAACGGACAGGGGGCCGATTGCCACGGACGCAACGCCGCTCCTGTGACCATCAAGGTGCCTGTGGGAACCATTATCACCGATGAGGAAACCGGCGAACTTGTGGCGGATCTTGATGAAGAAGGCAAAAGTGTCATCGCTGCCAAAGGCGGCAGAGGAGGCAGGGGCAATGCCCGTTTCGCTTCCAGCGTCAACCGGGCGCCCCGGCGCTGCGACCCCGGCGAAGAGGGGGAGGAACGCAGACTCCATCTTGAGCTCAAAACCATTGCTGACGCAGGGCTTGTGGGATTCCCCAATGCCGGTAAGTCCACTCTTATAAGCACCGTTTCTGCCGCCCGTCCCAAGGTGGCGCCTTATCCCTTTACCACGCTGCACCCTGTGGTGGGTATCGTTGAATATCCCGATTACCACCGGATCTCCATGGCGGATATCCCCGGACTCCTTGAGGGAGCCCACCGCAATGTGGGACTGGGACACTCTTTCCTCAAGCACATTGAACGGACAAAACTGCTGATTTTTGTGCTGGATATGGCGGGAGTGGACGGCAGAGATCCTGTGAACGATCTTAAAGTCCTGCGTGATGAACTTGAGCACTATATGCCCGGTCTTGAAAAGCGCAGCGCCCTGATCGTTGCCAACAAGATGGATCTGGAAGGGGCTGATGAAAATCTGGCACGTCTGCGTCAGGAGCTTTCTGCCGAACCCATTGAGATCGTTCCTCTTTCCGCAGGTATGAATGAGCTTGGCGAATTCCGCGAAAAGCTCAGAAGCGCCGTTGAGATCGCCAGAAACCGTTATTATTGAAAAGGTAAAAAAATGCACAATCCTTTCAAAGAACTGCCTCAAAAGGTTGGGGAGCTCCACAGTTCACCCATTATGCGCCGTTATGAGGGGAACCCTATTCTGACGGCTGAAGGATTCCCTTATCCTGCCACGCTGGTTTTCAACGCCGGTGTTGCCAAGTTCCGTGACCGTTACTACATCGCCCCCCGGGTGGATCACTTCGCTCCGGATTATTCCAGACCTGCGCTGAATATCACCACCGCTTTCGGTTACAGTGATGACGGGATCCACTTCACCATGGAAAAAGAACCCATCCGGGTCCACTACAAAGGTCAGATCCTGCCCTGGGTGTGCGACTCCCGGTTGACTGTGCTTGAGGGTGAACTTTATTTGAGTTTCTGCTTTGAAAATCAGCACTCCGAGCGTCCCGGTATCGCCCGGTGGAGAGGGGAGGGCACCGACTTTGACGCCGTCTGCATCGGGATCCCCCAGCAGCGCAATATGATCCTCTGGCCCGAAAAGGTCAACGGTTACTATATGCGTCTGGAGCGTCCTTCCAACCAGTACCGCGAACCCTTCCACATCTGGTACAGCAAGTCCCCCGACTTGCGTTTCTGGGGGGACAGCGAACTGCTTCTCGGGTGTGAAGATGTCCCCTTTGCCAACTGCAAGATCGGCGGCGGAGCGCCTCCTCTGAAAACCGACCGGGGCTGGCTGCTTATATTCCACGCTGTGGATACTGATCCTGACCGTGCCATGGATGTGCCCGCCTGCAAGGGGTGGAACAAGCGTTACACTTGCGGCGCCGCCCTTTTTGACCTTGAGGATCCCTCAAAGCTCATCGCCATCACCAAACAGCCTCTTCTTGCGGCAGAAGCCTCATACGAGACCGATCCCGGGCAGTGGTTCGTGAACAACACCATCTTCCCCTGCGGTGCTGTGCTCAATGATGACAACAACACTTTGCGTATCTATTACGGCTCCTGCGACTACTCCACCAATCTGGCTGAGACCACTCTTGAGGAGCTGTGGAGCGTCATGACCCCCTGTTCCCGCATGGCGGAGTACGCAACTGTTCCATTCCGCATCGAGGAGTGGAAAAAGTAAGATTTTCTCCATGAAAAGAAAACGCCGGAGCTGTCTGACAGTTCCGGCGTTTGTTTTGAAACAGATTTTCAGTTGAAAAGTGTCTTCAGTGTCTTGCAGGTCTTGACGGCAAGCTCTTCATCGGGAAGAACCATGTCGGGCAGACGGCTGAAGGGAACCATTTCGGCGGTCAGCGCCCCCTGATAATTGATGGCTTCAAGGGATTTCTGAACGGCGGCAAAGTCCACCATGCCTTCCAGCAGATCATCTCCGAAACCGTGGAGTCCGCCGGCGCAGTCGCTTTCGGCAAAGTTCTTGACGTGGATCGCCATGACCTTTTCCTGAAGAAGCTCAATGTAATCCTGAGGACGGCAGTAGATGCAGCAGTTGGCAAGGTCAAAGTAGATGCCAACTTTCTTTGAAGTGAACTGATCCAGGAAAAGTTTCCACTCCATAGGTGAGAAGAGGAAACGGTTCCAGACGTTTTCAAGAGCCAGATTCACGTTGAGTTCTTCAGCAAGGGCGGTCACTTCATCAATGGAGCGTTTGGAGTTTGCCCACACATCTTTGTAGCTGACCACAGGACGGGATTCATCCCACGGAACTCTGGAGTTGCCGGGGATCACCAGAATGGTCTCAACTCCCAGCCAGTTGGCGATCCGGATATATTTGCGGGTGAATTCAACCGCCTGCGCTCTTTCGGCTTCATCAGGGGAACTCAGGGAGCATCCCCAGTAGTAACCCGTTGCCATGGTTCTGAGGCCGACCTTCTTTTCAGCGGCGTAGGCTGCGATTTTTTTACATTCCGCTTCGGTGATGTCAGGGGAAATGCAGTCACCCACAGTGAACTCAACACCGTCAAGTCCCTGTGCAGATGCAAAGTCAATGAATTCGTAAGGAGTTTTTTCTCCTGTGAATCCGCCGTAAACCCAGTAATTGAGAGCCTTATACATATTCAATCTCCAAAGTTTTGCCGCAGTCAGCGGCGTTGATCTCAGTCAGAGCAATGACCACACCGTCAAAAATGGTGTCGGGGGTCTGGAACTTGTCAGGAGTGACACCGTCACGGACGCAGTCGGTGAAGTATTTCAGCTCCCGGTGCCAGCCTGTGGGCATGGCGGGATCCCCTGTGTCAGGCGTTTCAATTTTGCCGTCGTTCCAGTAGATATGGAATCCGGAGTGATCAAATTTAAGTGTCGCCTTTTCACAGACGATCTGGAAACTCATTTCAAAGGGCACCTGAGGCGCCGCGCACCAGCCGCATTCGGCGGTGATGAAACGCTTGTCTCCCATGTTGTAGGAGGTGAAGATGTGGTCATGGGTATCTTTCGTCACAGCGCCGCGCAAACCGATGCTGGTGACGCTGACGGGACGCCCGAAAAGATAGCGGATGAAATCACTGTCGTGCAGATGGGTGTCATAAGCAACTCCTGCAGAAAGTTCATCGTTGAGATACCAGTCATTCCAGGAGTTTCCATGGACTCTGGGGGAAAGACGGCGGAAATTGGCGGTCAGGACTTTGCCGGTGACGCCTGAATCAAGGATCTTTTTGGCGGCATCATATTCGGGCCAGGCTCTGACGCACATACCGATGTTGATGAAACTTTTACTTGCGGCGATCTTTTCTTTCAGGCGGCGCAGTTCATCCAGATTGCGGCAGAGAGGCTTTTCGCAGAAAACATGGATCCCCTTTTCAAGCCCCGCGATGATGAGATCGGTATGCCAGACAGTGGGAACGCAGATGTCCACCATGTCAAGGTCGCATTTTTCGATCATTTCAAAACCGTTGTCAAAGACTTCGACTCCGGTCAGATCCAGAGGCTTGGAGTTGTCTCCGCCGCCGATGTTGCCCACGACGGAACTGATATCCCCGGTGCGTTTGACAGGATCGATGTCCGCAAGCGCCACCACTTTGACGCCGGGCATGCCGGAGTGGATACGGAAATGGGTGGAACCCATAAAACCAAGGCCCACAAGGCCGACTCTGACTTCTTTCATAAAAAAGTTCTTTCTGTTGGAGTAGTAAATACAATTGTACACTATATAGTATAACGGCAAAGAATGCAAAAAACAATGGATTTTTTTGCAATACAGTGGATTTTTCAGCAAAACAGTGCTATTTTACACAAAATAAATCAGGAGTTTGCTTATATGTCACATGAAATTACCCTTGAGGTGCTTCTCAGCCGGGAGGTCTGCCGGCTGCTGGACAGTTTCGCCGCCGCCATGAATATCCAAGTGGTCTTTTTTTCCGGGCAGGGGAAGATCCTTAAACGGGGACGCAGTTTCGGGAACACGCCTTACTGCACTTTGATGCAGGAAAAGTTTTTCGGTGTGGAAAAGTGTGTGCAGCTTGACTCCGAGATGCGTCAGAAGTGTCTGACCCACGGCAGAGCGGTCAGTTACCGCTGCCATGCCGGACTCAATGAGATCACGGCTCCTGTGAAGATCCTTGGGGAAACGGCAGGATTTATTGTTTTCGGACAGTTCAGAACCACACGGACGCCGCCGGAGTGTATCAAACACTCTCCTGAAGCGCTCAAGGCGTTCAATGAGATCCCCTACTTTGATGAGGACTCTTCATCCAGCCTTGAGGATATGATCAACGTACTTATCGAGTACATCATTTCAAAAGAGCTGATCTCCTACTCCGGAGATTTCCGCTATCAGCGGCTGCTGAGTTTCATTGATGCCCATCTTCAGGGCAAACCCACTTTGCATCAGGCGGCGCGTTATCTCAACATGAGTGACTCCGGACTGACCCATTTTCTCCACGACCGCTGCAAGACCTCTTTCAAGAAACTGCTCATAGAAAAGCGCCTTGCCCATGCGGAAAAACTCTGGAAAGAAAATCCGGGGCTTTCCATTTCAGAGGCGGCGCAGCTTTCAGGGTATGAAGACCCCCACTATTTCACCCGGATCTACCGGAAATTCCGGAACATCACTCCCGGTATGGCCCGGAAAGAAAAAACGGAACAGATGCTTTGAAAACATCTGTTCCGCTGTAACTCTTTTCTCAGGATCAGAATCCGGCCTGCCGGATCAGATCTTCAGAACTTGTGACCTTTTCCAATCCCCTGAAGATGATGGTAAAGTTCAAGGTTTTGCCCGGTTCAATGGTCAACGGCATGTTGGGTTCCCGGTCATTGTGTTTCTTGCCGTAGAAACTTCTGGGGAACTCAAGGGTGTAGACCTTGTATTTGCCGTTGTGATCGCCTTTGGAGTTGAACCAGATATAAGCATGAGTGATCACTTTGTCCCCGATCACGGCAATGCCCTTTTGCAGTTTTGTATCAAAAGCGCCCAGATAAGGCTTGGCAATGCGGATCGAACGCCGTTCATAGCTTGCCGGCTTTGCAGTGTTGAAGTGGCTTTCCGCAAGTTTTTCATCAGCGAACTTGGCAGGAACCACCAGTGTGTCATCCTGCTGGGGAAGTGCGCCTGAACCGATGGCGGGCATAAGGCGACCGCGCCAGGGCAGCTGGAAGTGTTCGGGGTCGTCAGACGCCGCATCCACAGGCATGGTGTTGACGATCTCGTATGCCGCTTTGAGGTCGGGTGAACCCGCTTCCATTGTCATGGTCCGCTTGAAAATGAAGGGCGTTTTGGGAAGTTTGATGGAAAACTCAAAGGAGGCCTTTTCGCTTCTCAGCTCTTTGACGGCGATGTTCCAGTCCACATAAGAGATGGGCCAGAGGCCGCCTGCTCCTGCGTCGCCGTACCCTTCATAACCGCCCAGGTTGTAAAGCATGGCGCTGGTCGCATGCTGGGCGGCGCGCTTTTCTGCACTCATTGGTTTGCGGAAATCGCCGCAGACAAGAGTTTCCACGCCTTTGACCTTGAAGGAGACCAAAGTGGCTCCGGCTTCCATAATGACGGCACGGATGATGCCGTTATCCAGAACCAGCGCCGGATGATCCTTGACGGTGGTGGGAGTGACTTTGACCTTGAAGTTTTTCATATTTCCCGCACGGGCAACTTCGTTTGCAAGAGAAAGATAGTATTCGGTACGTTCAAACAGCTTGAATCCGAAGGTCTCCTTTGCGCGGTTGAAGAAGAACCGCTCCAATTCGCTGGCAAAGGTGCGGCTGCCTTTGAAGGCAGACTCCGCAAGGGCGCGCTTGTAAGTTTCAAGATACCTGCCGGTGAGGGCACGCTCTTTTGCCGTGTAAGGAGCGCCGGAGTTGACCTTCTTGAGGAACGCCGCCGGTTCCGCAGTTTTGATGCCGCTCTTTTCACATTTGACAAGAAGTTCAGCCAGTTCTTTCAGCCGCGGATCGGCTTTGAGTTCAAAGTTGCGGGTGAGAGTACAGGTTCTGCCCTGAGAAGTCAGTTCGATCCTGACTGAATTGACTCCCAGCTTGCTGAGGATATGACGGACTTTCACGCCTTTTGGGGAGGCTGTCTGAGGAACTGCTTTGCCGTTGATCTTGATTTGAGTCCCGGCAGGGGCGCAGATCTTGAACTCCACGGGCGCTGTTTCGGTGCTGCTGTTGGCAGAAGGAGAGGAAACAGCAACGGCGGGGAAGGATTTGAATTTCTCGATCTCCTCCGCAAATTTTCCGCGGACAGCATAGATCAGATGGGGATCATTGCATTCGCCGAAGGGCAGAGTGGGCATGACCTCTTTCATCAGCTCAAGAACTCTCTGTCTGCCCATGCCGGGATAACGGGTTTCAATGAGCTGTTCCAGAATACGCATGTAGTCAAAGTCGTCAATACTTTCCTTGACCAGAGCGGAACGCAGAGTGGGGATGTTCCCCTCACCCTTTTTGCGGGGAGGCAGGAAGATGGTTGCGGTGCCGGTCAGATGGGTCTTGTCAAGATCTGTCCAGGGGTTGACACCTTTGGGGAAATAAACGGTGTTCCAGAGCAGTCCGCCATTGCCTTTGGCGGCGTAGATGCGCCATGCGAAAAAGCGGGACAGATGGTAGTTGTGGTCGCTGATGCGGACTGTCCAGTTGTAGTACCAGATGTCGCCGCCGTTGCGGTAGTGTTCATCATGGATAAGAGGTTTATAGCGTCCGGGGGAGAGGGGAACGCAGAAAGTGTGGGTGTAACCGATATCCTTGATGACCTCTTTGGGAATGAAGACTTTCAAATCAGGTGCGGCTTTATGAACTGAATCCAGAATGACCTTCAGATCTTTATGGACTCTGGCGGGGGGCTCGTCATAGATATAGGCGTAGAAGTTCAGACCGGGGAACTTTTTCTTGACGTGGGCGGTGAAAAGAGCGGCATACTGACCGGCATATTTAAGGCCTTCGGGGGAAAGCCAGTTGAAATTGCCGAAAGGACTCTTTCTGGGTCTGCTGCGGTCTTTTTTGTTGAACCATCCCCAGTTGTCCCCCATCATTCCCAGATAGGGAACGGGGAAGTTGATTTGTTTATAGACCTTGTGACGCAGTTCGATATCCTTGTCAAAACCGCTCCAGTCGGTAACAGTGAGCTTGCCGTTTTCAACTTTGAAAACAGGGAAGACGGGTGTCAGCGCCTGATTGCCGTTCATGCGGTGATCCAGCAGGAGCTGGTGGAAATTTTTGATGATCTCTGCCCGGGGACGCTTGTCAATACTGACATAATCCCTGCCGGGCTGGGCGTAGAAATAGGTCTTGAGGTGGGCGATTTCAGGAAGCGCAAAGTTATAGACCCGCACAGAAAGGGTGAACGAACCCAGTTCTTTGCTGCCGGACATGACTTTAACGGGACCTGTGTAGATGCCGGGAGCCGTTCCGGCAGGAACTCTGACCAGAACGTAGAAAGGCTGATTTTTCCCTTTGAGGGCTTTTGCGGAATTTTCCGGCAGAATGGGGTCTGCATTGTAACCTTTGATAGCGGGATTGTCAGGATTCTTGAGGTAGATGAATCCCACGGCGTTGGAAGTGATCCCGGCGGCGGGGATCACACCTTTGGCGCCCTTGAGATCGGCGAATTTAAGGAATACGTTATCAAGATCTTTATTGGCATTGACAGCGATCTGGAAGGGTTCGGATTCATTGGCGGCGGCGCTGATGGAAACAACGGACGCTTTTTTGAGTCCGGCGGGGACCTTTTCGTAGGGAACCTTCAGATAGGGAGCCTCTTTCCAGATGGTGCAGTCGGCACTGGTACTGATAAGGCTTGCGCCTTCATTTCTGTTGGCAAGAGTCTTGGGCTGGGCGATGCCGTAGTAGAAGTTGTCAAAGAAGACCTCCTGTTTGCCGATGATCCACAAAGTGACGGTGATACGCACGCAGTTGGCAGGGGGGAAGAAGGCGAGTTTTGCCTTGTGCCATTCCCCGGGGGTATTCTTCCATTCGGGGAACATGTGGCGGATGGCCTTGCCTTTTTCATTCATAAAAGTGACTCTTCCGGCAATACGGTTTTTAGGAGCCGCAGAGGTGATGAAGTACTCCATGCTGAAGCTGTATTGCTTGCCGGGAGTGAAAGGGAAGGAGTTGAAGTTGATCTCAGTTCCTTTTTTTGGATCGCTGCAAAATGAACGCAAAGAGTAACGGCCGTCTTTCGCCTTGGCAGTGGAGCGCTCCACAAGAGTGACCGGAGGCCTGGAGGTGCCGCGGAAATAGAAATCGCTCATGGAGGCGCTCTCAAGAGAACCGTTGAGCATCAGGTTGCCGTCAGGATTGTTCACCGGGAACTTTTCAGAGAGGATCAGGGATCTGACCTGAGCCTGCTTTACGCCCCTGAGCCAGAAAGAAAGGGTGCATCTTGCAGCTCCGGCAGGAACTTTGAAAGTGTGGAAAAGATCGTACACACCGGTGCTGTTGATTTTGAATCTGGGGGTGAATACATATTTTTTAGGAACCTGCTTCCCCTGTTTATCCCAGAAAATCACCCGTGCATTGTATTCATTGGTGAAACTGGCGTCAAAAGCGGTCACTTCAAAGTTCATCCGCATGAAAAGGCGTTTCCCGGGGATAACTTCGGGGATGCGGTGGCAGTTGATCTCAACAACGCCTTTGGGAGAGGCGGTCTCAGTAAGGAGAAAATTGCCTTTCCATGAGCTTTTGGCATCTTTTCCAGGGATCCTGATGTGGGGTTTGTATCCTTTGGGGTCTTTGAATTCCCCGTTGGGGATCATGTTTGCGCCGCTCAGGAGCAGAGAGGCGCCGGCAGCAAATAAGAGTAAAAGTTTTCGCATTTGGGTGATTTCTCCTTGATTTTCAGTTCGCTTATAAGGATCTTTTGAGAATATAGCACTCCACGGCTTCATTTACAAGAGAAAGATGAGAACAAAATAAAAAAATCCCCGGATCGCCGGGGATTTCTGATGTTGATCTGATGAAAAGATCAGATGTGGTAGACCGGTTCGGTCTTGCCGCTGCGGGCAGCGCGGTCGCAGGCGTCAAGAACGGCCATGGTTTCAAGAGCATCTTCAAGGGAGACGGGCTGTCCGCCTTCAAGGAATTTGACGATCTCTTTGAGGAGCATGCAGTAGAAAGGAATCCGGCAGGTGACTTCAGAGAATTTGAGAGTTCCGGATTCAGCATGGCGGATGCAGGCACCGTATTTCCAGTTGGTACGGGACATATCCACCACGCCGCGGCGTCCGTCGCCGTAGATGACGTGGAACACATATCCGTCCCGGTCTTCAGTTGCAGAAACAGCAACAGCACCGCGTCCCATGACGGTCTCAAGCATTTCAACAGTGTGGCAGCCGTACCAGATCACGGAAGAACCGGCAGGAGCTTTGCCCACAGGACCCCAGATGGTGGCGGAGTTGGCTTTGCCCCACTCTTTTGCGGCGGCGCCGAAGTCGGCATCAAAACGCAGAGAGGAGGAGGTGAAGAAACGGATATTGTTCTTTTTGGCGATGTCAACGATCTTCAGAGTATTTTCCCAGTTGTCGGCAAAGGGTTTATCCAGGAAGATGGGTTTGCCCAGAGTGGCGCACTTCTCAAAGTATTCAAGGTGGAGCGCAGGATCGTTGATCTCAAGCATGATGGCATCACAATCGCCCACGGCTTCATCAAAATCGCGGGTTACCTTGACACCGATGCTCTCAAGGGTGGCCTGACGCTTGTCCTGCCCCTCTTCACTCTGGAAGGCAGAGGGGAAACGCAGGGCACGGGTAGCGACCAGACCTTCGATTTTCTGCTCGGCAGGAGTGTTGGGGTCCTGCATCAGCTGGGGCAGGGCGACAGAGTGGCTGGTGTCAAGACCGATGATTGCAACTTTGAAGACTTTGCTCATTTTCAAAAATCCTTTCCATAGAATTGTTGTTGGGATGTCTTTGTGATTAATATAGCTCCGCAAAGGTGGAAAAGCAATGGCTTTTTTATAAAAGATCTGTCAATTTTGCGGAAAATTTTCCATCAATAAGGCTTTTTATCTCTCCACGATCGATCCGGCAGATATCTGAAACGAAGAAGTTTTTTTTACTTTCTCCATAGGCGGCTTGAAAAATGCAAACAAAATACATTTTTGTCAATCTTTTTGCTCCGTTAAACGCTTGCAATATTTGAAAAATGATGTTATTTTATGTATAGGGATTTTTTGCGTTTAACCGGGAACAGAAGATAAAAGCTGTTCTCAAACAAAAAAACAAAGGAAATTGTTTTATGAAAAAGGTAGTGTTGTCCGCCTTGTTCGCTATCGGTTTGTGCTTCGGCCTTGCCGCCGCGCCCGATGCGAACGCCCCCGCCGGAAAGTCCGGCAAATCCGCTGTCAAAGCGGTGTCCGCCAAAGCCAAAAGGGCTCCCAGAGTCAAAAAAGCTGTGAAAGCCGAAGCCGCCCCCAAGGCTGCTGTAAAAGCTGAAGCAGAGGCTCCCCAGAAGTATATGGGGATCCCCGACGAGACCCTTGAGAAATTTGATACCACCTGGGGACTCCCGACCCTGTGGTATGTTGCGCCTCTGGCAGCTGTTGTGGCTCTGCTGATGGCGGGCAGCTACTACAAGAAGATGATCTCTGCCAACGAAGGTACCGACCGGATGAAGGAGATCGCCGGCTATGTCCGTGAGGGTGCCATGGCTTACCTTTACCGTCAGTATAAGGTCGTGGGTGTGGTTTTTATCGTACTCTTTATTCTCTTTGCAGTTCTTGCGTTCATGGGTATCCAGAACCCCTTCGTTCCTGTGGCGTTCCTGACCGGCGGATTTTTCTCCGGTCTCTGCGGCTACATCGGTATGAAGACTGCCACCCGTGCCTCCAACCGTACCGCTCAGGCTGCCAGTGAAGGACTCAACCGCGGACTTCAGGTTGCTTTCCGCTCCGGTGCCGTCATGGGTCTGGTGGTGGTTGGTTTCGGTCTGTTGGATATCTGTCTGTGGTATCTCATCCTTGACAAACTGGTCTTCACTCCCGAATACATGGCTTCCGGCTTGAACATCTGCGGGTTGGAACTGGTTCATAAGGGTTGCTCCGGCATTGAAAAGATGGTCGCCATCACCACCACCATGCTGACTTTCGGAATGGGTGCCTCCACTCAGGCTCTCTTTGCCCGTGTGGGCGGCGGTATCTACACCAAAGCCGCTGACGTGGGTGCCGACCTTGTGGGTAAAGTTGAAGCCGGTATCCCCGAAGATGACCCCCGCAACCCTGCCACCATCGCTGATAACGTGGGTGACAACGTGGGTGACGTTGCCGGTATGGGCGCCGACCTTTACGAATCCTACTGCGGATCCATTCTGGCCACTGCTGCTCTCGGTGCCGCCGTTGCTGCTCAGGAAGCCTCTCAGCTTGCCCGCAACAGCGCCAGAGAGATCGCAACCAACGCCGCTGCTGCCATTTCCAACAGCGCCACTCAGCTGGCTGACCTTGTTGAAGGCAACAAAGGTCTGAAAGCCGCCGCTGCGCTTGCCAAACGCGCCGGTGATGCCGCTGTGGCCGCTGCTGACAAAGTGGCTCCTGTTTCCAGTTCTGTTCAGGGCGACCTGACTGAAGCCACCAAGCTGGTGCTTGCTCCCATGATCGTCGCCGGTATCGGTATCATCCTTTCCATCATCGGTATCGGATTTGTGCGCTGCAAAGAGGGAGCCACTCAGAAACAGCTGCTCCGCAGCTTGCTGACCGGTACTCTCGGCAGTTCCATCCTTATCCTTGTTGCTCTTGTTTTCCTTGAGTACATGGGTTTCATCACCTGGGGCGTCTTCGGCTCCGTGGTCGCCGGTCTCTTTGCCGGTGTCATCATCGGTCAGGGTACCGAATACTACACCAGCAGCGAATATCAGCCCACCAAGGGTATCGCCGCTCAGGCCCAGATGGGTCCTGCCACCACCATTATTGACGGTCTTGCCACCGGAATGTACTCCGCCTGGATCCCCGTTGTGACTATCGTTCTCGGTATTCTCTGCGCCTACGGCTTTGCCGGCGGTTTTGAACAGAGCCCCGGTGCTTTTGCCCGCGGTCTTTACGGCGTCGGTTTCGCCGCTGTCGGTATGCTTTCCACTCTGGGTATCACCCTGGCCACTGACGCCTACGGCCCCATCGCCGACAACGCCGGCGGTAACGCTGAAATGTCTGAAATGCCCTCCTACGTCCGTGAGCGTACCGATGCTCTGGACTCCCTCGGCAACACCACTGCCGCTACCGGAAAAGGCTTTGCTATCGGTTCTGCCGCTCTGACTGCCATGGCTCTGCTTGCTTCCTTCATCGAAGAGTGCAAGATCTGGATGGGTAAATTCAATGACGGTCTCGGCGAAGGCATCACTGCTGCTCAGGCTGCCGGTATGAGCATCCTTGAGTTTGTTGACAAACTTCAGCTGACCATTATGAACCCCCTCCTTATCGGCGGTCTTTTCATCGGCGGTATGGCAGCCTTCCTCTTCTGCGCCATGACCATGAAGGCTGTGGGCCGCGCTGCCGGTTCCATGGTTGAGGAAGTCCGTCGCCAGTTCAAGGAAATGCCCGGTATCATGGAAGGAAAAACCAAACCTGACTACGCCCGTTGCGTTGCCATTTCCACCGCCGGAGCCCAGCGTGAAATGCTGTTTCCTTCTCTCCTCGCTATCATCATCCCCGTTGCCACCGGACTCCTGCTGGGTGTCCCCGGTGTGATGGGACTTCTTGCCGGCGGTCTGACTGCCGGATTCGTTCTCGCCACCATGCTCAACAACGCCGGCGGCGCCTGGGACACCGCCAAGAAGTATATTGAAAACGGCGCGTTCGGCGGCACGAAACACGCCGACGGCAGCAAGAACCCCACCCACGGT
>JAFWBQ010000053.1 GCA_017507125.1 Lentisphaeria bacterium | reverse complement strand
TAATTTTTTTACAAAAAACTTTTACAGACCGCTTTTTATTTTTGAGAACTCAAAAATGAAAAGCGTTACTGAAAAAGGTTTGGGAAAAGGGGGTGGGGTTTGGGGCGGGGGAAAAAGACCTTTCCTCAAAAGGGCTTTTCCACCGCCCCAACTCCCTCAACCTTTTTTACCGACCTTTGTCGGGAACAGCGCTTTACTTTTTCAGAATATACTTCTTGAAGTCCACTTTGGCAGGAAGTTTTTTCACGTTCTTGTGGTTGGGAACGGCGTCGGCAGCGTTGCCGGCGGCAAGGATGACACCGCCGTTGTTCACAAATTCGGTGAGTTTGGCTTTGCTGTAAGGCATGGTCATATACTTTTTGATCACCGCGCCGTCAGCGTGGGCCATGACCAGATAATCCAGATGTCTGAGCATACCTTTATTGATCTCGGTCATCATGATATAGTGGACGTCGAGGTCGGGATGACGTTCAAGATCGATCATGTTCCAGATGGGACCGTGACCGTTGAGACCGGTGGCAAGAACACCCACACGGATGGGGCGGAAATTCTTTTTGGGGTAGACAGGGGTCAGCTTGACGCCGGAAACAGCATAGAAACAGCCCAGCATGATGTCGTGGTTGACCTCCTCGTATTCGGGGTGGAAACTTGTGGCAGCCACTTTACCTTTGCCGAAAGTTCCGTAAACAGCAGCGACACTGCCGATAAATTTGGTGGCATGTTTCGGGTTTTTGGCAACACCGCTTTTGAAGGTGGCAAGAGAGAAACCTTTGCCCTCAAGTTTGGGGTCATTCACTGCGTAAGCCACAGGACCGCCGGAGTAGCGGACATAGCGGATCCCCGGTTTGATGCCCAGAACTTTTGCGCCCTGTTCAGAAATTTCAATGGTGACGTTGGAGGTGGAACCGCCCGCACCCGAGTAACGGTTAAAAGGCAGAAGATGCAGACGGCGGGGGATCTGAAGCACGTTGAACATACCGGCGCAGGTTCCCACATAACCGCCTCCCTGACGGATGAAGTTCTTGATCTTGTCGTGGTGTTCAAGTCCGACAGTGAGGCACTGGGTGGTGGAGCCGCCCCCGGGCATGACCAGAACGTCAAGACTTTTGAGTTTGCCGTCACGGATATCCTGAGCCATCAGAGTCACCAGCTCCGCCTGGGGGGAGTGGGCGATCAAACTTGCCAGATGCAAAACACCGCAGCCGCTGGCGCCTTTGTCAATGTAAAGACCGATTTTAACCTTTTTCGCTTTGGGAAGAGCAGGAGCCGGTGCTTTTGCAGGAGCAAGGGCAGAACAGGAACAGAGTACGGTCACAGCAACAAGAGCCGCCATCACTTTTACGAATACACTTTTCATCATTTTTCCTTATTTCTTGAGTTTATCAGGCTTCTTCTGCGGCGGTCGCAGCGTTGCGGCGGCGGCGGCGTTCAAGTTCAGTGAGATAGAGTTTACGCAGACGGATGTTCTGGGGAGTCACTTCCACAAGTTCATCATCCTCGATGTATTCCAGAGCCTGCTCCAGAGAGAGGCGTCTGGGGGGAGCGATCTTCAGACTCCGGTCGGAGCCTGCGGCGCGCATGTTGGTCAGCTGCTTGGCTTTCTGGACGTTCACCACCAGATCCCCCTCTTTGCAGTGTTCACCCACGATCATGCCTTCGTAGCAGTCCACACCGGGGTCGATGAAAAATTCACCCCGCTGCTGGAGTCCGTCAATGGCAAAAGCCACGGCCTTGCCCCCTGCCATGCTGACCATGGTTCCATTGAGGCGTGAGGGGATGCTTCCCCGAAAAGGTTCGTAGTGGTCAAAGACATGTGCCACCACCGCTTCACCCTGAGAAGCGGTCAGAGCGCGGCTGCGGAGTCCGATGAGTCCCCGGGTGGGGATGAAGAAGTCAATGACCTGACGGGGGCCGCGGGATTCCATTTCGATCATTTCGCCCCGGCGGAGTCCCACCATTTCAATGATCTTCCCGGCGAAATCGTTGGGAACGTCAATGGTCAGACGTTCAATAGGTTCGCATTTGACGCCGTCGATCTCTTTGCAGATGACCTGAGGTTTGGCAACGGCAAGTTCATAGCCCTCCCGGCGCATGGTTTCAATGAGGATGGCAAGGTGCAGCACACCGCGTCCTGAAACTTTGAAAGCGTCACCGGTGGCGGTCTCTTCAACTCTCAGAGCCACGTCGCGCTCGGTTTCGTTGAAAAGGCGCTCCCTCAGCTGACGGCTGCTCACATATTTACCTTCACGGCCGAAGAAGGGGGAGTCATTGATCCGGAACATCATGGAGATGGTGGGTTCATCAATGGCGATCTGGGGCATCTGCTCTGGATGCTCCGCATCGCAGATAGTGTCAGAGATATCGATCCCCGCCATACCCACAATGGCGCACAAGTCGCCGCACTGAACATTCCGCACTTCCCGTCTCCCCAGACCTTCAAAGACAAAGAGCTGTTTCACCTGAGCAGGGATGGTGGTTCCGTCGCGTTTGATGAGAGAGAGAGGTTTGCTCAGATCCAGGTCTCCGCGGTAGACGCGTCCGATACCGATACGGCCGACGAAGTTGGAGTAATCAAGGGTTGCGATCTGCACCTGCACAGGACCTTCACGGTGAACAGGGGCGGGCACATATTTGATGATGGCATCCAGCAAGGGTGTCATATCGACGCGCTCGTCATCTACATTGTTGATGGTCCAACCGTCTCTGCCGCTTGCGTAGAGAGTGGGAAAATCCAGTTGTTCATCGGTGGCATTGAGTTCGCAGAAAAGGTCAAAGACCTTGCTGTGGACTTCATCGGGGCGGGCATCCGGTTTATCCAGTTTGTTGATGACCACCACAGGGCGCAGATTCAGCGCCAGAGCTTTTTCAAGGACGAACCGGGTCTGGGGCATGGGGCCCTCGGCGGAGTCTACCAGAAGCAGCACGCCGTCGGCAAGTTTCAGCACCCGCTCCACCTGACCGCCGAAGTCGCTGTGTCCGGGAGTGTCAAGAAGATTGATCTTGATACCCTTGTAGTCCACGCTGATATTTTTGGCAAGAATGGTGATGCCGCGCTCTCTTTCAAGATCGTTGCTGTCAAGAAAACAGTCGGCAACCACCTCGTTTTCACGGAAAAGTTTGGACTGACGGATGATCTGGTCGGTCAGAGTGGTCTTGCCGTGGTCAACGTGGGCGATGATCGCAATATTACGGAGTTCTTTCATATTTACAGGTTCCTCAAATGTTGTTATCCTGATAATATAGCACAATAACCGCTTTATATCAAGTAATTACGACCTTTTCCAAAGGATTTTCCGGCAAAATTTCCATTATTTTCTGAACCAGACGGTCAATGTATTTCCGGGATCAAAAAGATTTCCGGCGCTGGCGTAGTCGCAAAGGGGTACACCGTTCCAGGAGACATTGACCAGCGCTCCGGGGACTTCGCCCCTTGAATCGGCGGCAAGAACCAGCGGTCCCCGCTTCACAGCCACATAGGGGGAACCGTCGGGAGCGGGGATCTCTTTGAGAGAGAAGTCAAACACAAGTTCCACTTTATCTTCAGGAGTCCAGCACCGGTTCAACACAAGATAACGCCCTTTTTCAAAGGGGACCGCCTCGCCGTTGAGAAGGACCTGTTCCAGAAATTCCGGTGTTCTGAGACGCAGACAACACCGTTTTTCCTCAGTAAAGCGTATCTGCGCTTCAGGAGAACAGGGGTAGTTTCCCTCAATTTTCAACGCCCCGTAAGTCAGAGCTTCAAACAAATTTACAGTGAGAATGTTCTCTTTTTCCGTGACAGCGATCAATGCGGCAGTGACCAATCCTTCCGGTCCCTGAGCGCGGCAGCAGTCGTTGCCGCCGAAAGGAGTTTTGAATCCCTTCAAGATCTGATCGGGAGCGTATGCCTTGAAACCGCCTCCTGTCAGAGGGGTGGGGTTGACGTGCATCCAATGACTTCCGTCAGGAGCCATGGCGCCCAGAATACCGTTGTAAAGGGATTTTTCCAACTCATCAGCAACGCGGGGGTCATCGGTCAGTTTCAGCATATCGGCGCAGTAGTGGATCCAGGTGGCAATGACGCAGGTTTCCCCCAGTCCCATAGCGCCTGCCCGGGTCTGCCGCAAGGCTCCCTCAAACCAGAATTCCCCCACACTGTCTTTGGCACCGCCCGCGCCTGTGATAAAGATCTCCCTCTCCCGTACAGCGTTGTAATATTTTTTGACCGCTTCCAGACGTTTGGGGTCGTGTTCCAGCAGTTCCAGTTCAGCGGCGCCCTGAAAGCAGCTGGTCATCTCGTAAGCCTTCCCATTGCCCAGTGCCGATGGGAGGATCCCTGCAAGCACATCTTCAAAGATGTTGCCCAGAAGGGAGCATCCTGAGTCGATGATGTATTGGGCAAAACAGCGATACTTTTCGTTCCCGGACAACCGCCACAATGCGACCACGGCGCCCAGAATACTTGACGCGGCAAGGCCGTTGTGCCATCCGCATTCAAGGATGGAGCGTTTGCCCTCTTCAGGTCCAACCTGTTCCATGAGATGATCCATGATCCGGCAGCAGCACTCCAGAATTTCAGGATCGGCTTTTATGAACTCATAATAACGCAGCAGAGTAAGAAGGACATATTTTCTGCCCCAGACATCCCATCCCCCCAGCTGACGCTCTGCGGGGTAAGAGCTGATACAGCCGTCGGGGGTCCGGGTCGCCATCATATTTTTCACGGTGCGGTCAAGAAGCTCCCGCAACTCCTCATCCCCTGTGACGCAATAAGCCGTGATCTCAGAACGGACGATCTTGCCCCAGAATTCGCAGCGCCATGCGTTATCGTTTTCGTTTCTATCTCTGAAGGGAGTTTCCAAAAGGTCATGATCAAGACACTTGAAACGCTTTTCCACACTCAATTCAATGGCTTTTCCCAAAGCTCCCTGCAACACAGCTGTTTTCATAAGAGACCTCTTTTTCAATGACTCACAAGGGATCGGTCATTTCAAGTTTGTTGATATTTCTTTCGCACTGGTCAAGGAATTTTCCCCACGCTTCAGGATCCACAAAGGCGTATTTATCCCCGGCAAAAAGTCTTTCGCAGCGCTCAATGGTCTGGCAATGACCTATATGGTTGCCGATGAAAACTTCAACTTTTTCTTCGCGGCAGCGGACAATGCTTTTGCGGAACGCCCCCCGCCAGTTTTCCTTTTCAAGACCATGCTTACGGATATAGGCGGACTGCATGGAGTTCAACCCGGCGCCCCCCATGGTTCCCGCCCGGTAGATCTTCCCCTCTTCCTCAATATCCCAGAAGAATGAAAAAGTTCCCGCCGTATGACCGGGAGTTGCGACGCAGTCGATGACCACATTGCCGAGAGTGATCTTATCGCCCTCTTTCAAAAGATGGTCCGGTTCAAAGATGCCGTTGAACTTCATATTGTAGTCATCCGCCCAGTTGAGTTCGGGGCGGGAGCCGTTGACGATCTCTCTGTCACCTTCCCCCATAAAGGTTTCGGCGCCGGTGAGTTCGACCAGTGCCTTTGTGGCGGCGGCGTGGTCGATGTGTCCGTGGCTGTGGATGATATATTTCAGGTCGTGGATATCAAGACCGCACTCATTCATGGCGTAAAGCACATAGTAAAGACTTTCCTGATAGCCGCTGTCAAGCATGATCAGTCCTGCACCGGTGTCAATAATATGGGTCGACGCCTGAGCCAGCCCGACGAACCAGGTGTTTCCCAGGACTCTGAAAGGTTTCATAGCCCCCTGCCACGGATGATTTCTCATAATATTCCCTCAATTGTTTTCTGAAATTACCTCAATAATATAGCACCGAAGATTTGATTTGCAACCTTTTTAAAAGGGAATTTTCAGCCATCCGGTGTTCCATGCGCTCAAAGCGGGCAGAGAGATTTTGCAGAAGCCGTTTTCATGTAAAAAGCCGACCTTTACCGGAACTTCCCCGGGAATGCAGAACTCACCTGCGGTTACACTTTCAGGAACGCCCCGGAGCAGAAACACTTTTTCCTTTTGGCTGCCGATAGTGGGATTGAGAAAAAGGACGCTCCGCAGCAGATTCTTTTCCGTCACCCTTGGAACGATGATACACTGGGCTGGTTCCTCAGGCAGAACGGGGAGCGTTTCCTTTGACACCCAGTCGGCAATGCGGTTCAGCTGGCGCACCCGGTCAGAGGAGATATAGTGGATGCACAATCCCTCGTACCCCAGAAGCGCGCAACGGCTGCCTGAAGCGGATTCAAAAAGCACTGTGGCGTTCCCCTGAAAGCTCTCTTCATTGTCCCGGTAGACGCCGGGGATCCGCACCTTGAGTCCCTCAGGGATCTCAAAGGCAAAGCGGCGCTTGTTGAGGGGGGAGTGATAACGTGTTTCAAATCCGTGATTCAAAGGGTCTGAAGTGTAGTATTCAGAAGAGGCGATTTGTATCTCATTTACCCGGATCCCTCCTGTCAGATGATTCAATCCCCGTTCCTGAAGCGCAGCGGCGGCATATCCGTCAAGGATGCAACCTTTGGCAAAGATCTTTTCCAGCTCCTCTTCAGAAAGTTTCTCTGCGGCGGTGCCCCAGAGAATGAATGCACTGCAAGAATCAGCACAGCCCCCGAAGGCAGTTCCGCCCACGGCAAGTCCGGCCTGTTCAATACCGGGAACCGCCCCCACCCGGGCGGCAACACCGATGCCGCTTGCAAAAGTGTTTTCATTGTGGCGGATATAGGCTTTGTAACAGGGGGACTCCGACGCAAGTGGTTCAAGGAGTTCCCTGCCGTACCACTCGGGAGTTTCCAGAGCGGGGTCCATGATGAAGTAGGACAAACTGTCGTGTCCCATGGCAAGATAATAGAGGGACTCCAACCGGTGTCCCCGGGAGGTCTTGCAGGTCATCGTGCGGGGACAGGATTCGATTTCAGGACAGATCTGACTCAAAGTGTCATACTTCTGCTGATCCCGGATCTCCATGGAAAGCAATATCCCTTTGTCAAGTATGCCGGCAGGATTAAAGTCACAGTAAGCCCCTCCCCCCGGACGGGAACCCACACGGGAGCGACTGTGTTTTTTCAGCGCCTCTATCACCGGCAGACGCATCAGATGCAGACAGTGCTGCAAGCCGAAGCGGGTCTCAGGCGAAATCTCAAGAAATGCTTTTACAACCACCTCTGCCACCTGACTCAGACTCCTGATGCCGAAGTTTTCCCACCGCTTGTAGAGAGCAGGATCTTCACGGTATGCGGAAACAAGTTCTTCTCTTGTGTAAAGGACGCCCTCTTCTCTGCCGAAAATTTCAAGGCAGTCAGGGCAGTAACAGCCGCAGGGCTGCATGGCAGGTCTGTGATTGTGGAGCCGCAGATCATCGTCGATCCAGACGGAACCGGGATGCCACTGGGCATAGATCTTTACCACCTCTCTGAAGTATTCCAGAAACCCCTTCTGCCGGGGACAGCTCACATAGCGGCACTGTTCGCCGTTGACGCCCACATAACTGCTCCATGTTTTTCCGGAAGCTCCGGCAGAGGCGGTGATATCATCGCTGTGGCCCAGCGTGGATTGCAGCTGCAGACTGGGAATGATCCCGGCCTCCCGGAGTTCCCGGGCGCAGAGTGCCATATATTCAGAGCGCTGTCTGTGTTTCTCAAGAGGAGGAACGCCCACACCGGTTGAAAACCATACTTCATCGCAACATGCCTTTGTCCGGCAGAGCTGGGGGAAGAGGCGGTTCCACACTTCAGGCTTTTCGTGACCTGACCGCAGACGCATCATCATGAGAGGACGCTCCGGATCGGGAGAAAATATTTCTTTACTGTTCATAAAAAATCCAATTCTCTGTTTTTATAATTGCAGTCCCCCGGCAATGGGGATCTCTGCACCTGTGATGTATGAAGCCCGGGGAGAGGCAAGAAATGCCACAAGGTCGGCACATTCCCCTGCGCTCCCGAAACGGTGCATGGGGATCTTTTCTTTCAGCATGGCGGCAAATTCAGGATCACTCAGGGCTTTGGCGTTGCGGTCCGTCTCAATGACTCCCGGCAAGATTGTGTTGACGGTAATATTGAAAGGAGCGTTTTCAACAGCGGCAGTCTGTGCAATATTCATCAGCGCCGCCTTGGTAGAGCCGTAAAGGGCAAGGCGCGGAGCAGGTTTCACGCCGTTGACGCTTCCGATAAAAATAACCCTGCCCCACATCTTTTTACGCATTTCGGGCAAAAGACGGTGGAGCAGTATGCAGGAACTTTCCACATTGGTGTTGAACATCCGCAAATATTCTGCTGCATCAAAGTTTCCAAGCCCCGTGTAGCTCTGGACCGAGGCGTTGAGAACGAGGATGTCGGGCACTTTATCTTCCCTGATGAGCTTTTCTGCCAGAAGTTCCACCGCCTGAAGATCACTGAAGTCGGCGGTAAGTTTGATGCTGTTTTCCCCTGCTTCTGCGGCGGCACTGTCAAGGGCGGCAGAAGGGGCGGTACCGTGAAAAACAGGGGTGCAGCCTGCCGCAGCAAGTTCCAGCGCCGCCGCTCTGCCGATGCCCCGGCTGGAACCGGTGACAAAGGCAAGTTTTCCGTTGAGTTCCTGCATCAGAAGTATCCGCCTTTTTCAATGATCTCTGAGATGGTATCCCCCTGATGGACCCATTTGAAAATGTCGATCTCGTTCCGCTCCACCCCCTCGGCACGGAGCAGCACATCATAGGCGATCTCACGGGGGATGCACAAGACACCGTCAATGTCTCCGAAAATAATATCTCCGGGACGCACGGTGACTTTGCCGATGCGGATGGGAATTTGATAATGGGTGATCATACATCTTCCCAGAGAACCGTTGCTGGTGCGGTATTTGTAAAAGATGGGGAACTCCTGCTGCAATATCTGTTTGGTATCCCGGATGCCTCCTGCGATGACGGCGCCCCGGATGCCTTTGCTCTTGGCGGTGGCAGTCATGACGCCGCCCCAGAGAGAACCTTCGGTATCTTCAGAGGTATCCCAGACCACCACGCCCTCAGGCTTGAAGTCATCCAGCATCTGGGCGCGGAATGTCATTTCGCCCTCGATCATCACATTGGGGGCGCTCTTGACGGTAAAGGCTTCGCCGCAGACGGTCATTTCATCCCGCAGCGGCATGATGGAACTGGGCAGATCCTGATTCATAAGAGTCAGTTCACGCAGACAGTCGTTGACGCATCCGGTGTAGAGTCTTTCGTATCTTTCGCACAGCTCCCTTACAGGAATGGGAAAGGTGCAGTCGGGGATCCGCTGCCGTGAAGCGATGAGTTTGTCAAGTTTCATCAATCCCGCCTCTTTGGTGCGGGTACGCATATCCTGAAGTGATGGCATGTAACTGTTTCCTTATATTATTTGAGTATGACGGGAATATCTTCGGCAGGGGATTTGGGGAAGTGGAATTCCCCTGTAAAAACTCCGGCATCGGTGCGGACTTCAATATCGTAATCACCATAGAAGCCCTGGAACATATTCTTTTCGTACAAGACGTAATCAAAGGTGGTGTCGGTCTGCCACTCCTCTTTGATGAGGCGCTTGAGGACTTTGAAAGCAGGCTTTTCGGAAAAGTCGT
Source organism: Lentisphaeria bacterium (assembly GCA_017507125.1). Taxonomy (GTDB): domain Bacteria; phylum Verrucomicrobiota; class Lentisphaeria; order Victivallales; family Victivallaceae; genus UBA1784. The sequence continues at coordinate 11,390 of JAFWBQ010000053.1, read as the reverse complement.
AGTTGACAAGTCCGGCACGGAGACTGTTTTCCCCCTCTTCGCTCCCCATGGGGGCGTAGGCGGCGGTGCCGTCCACAAGATTCCACCAGGTGACGCCCTCCACGGCAGGATGGCTGAACCAGATACGGTAGAGTCTTTCTGTGACCAGTTCCTGAAAGAGATCGCCGTTGCCCAGATCCCGGCGGCTGATGACGCTGACTTCAGAGAAGTTGACAGGGAGCTGCAAACGGGCATACTGATCGAGAACACCGTAGATGAGACGGGGATTCATAAACTTGTCAGAGGGAGCGCCCATATACTTTGCCATCATGTGATACTGCAATCCCAGCCCCCCGACACGGCACCCCTTTTCAAGGAGCCGCTGCACCAGCAGATAAACGGGGGAGTAATCTCCCAGATAGTCCCACCAGTGGTTGTTGTCGTTGTAGATGAGCCGTGCCGCAGGAAACAATGTATCCGCCATGTGGAAGACACGCTCTACATAGTCGTGACTAAGGCGCTGATGGAGCAGCGGCTGATGGGCCTGAGCCTCGTTGACACAATCCCACAGAAAGATCTCGTCGCCGTACCTTGCTGAAAGCTCCCGCAGACGGCGCTGGAGCCGCTGCATGAACCGCTCCGGATCATTGGGGGTCCAGCCGGGGAGGAAGCTATGCCAGCAGAGGGGATGACCTTTGGGGGTGAGGTTGTTTCTGCGGCAGAAGGCAAGGAGATCATCCGGGGGCGGACGGCGGTAGATGGGAACGGAACCTGATTCAAAACGGCATTTGCCGTCTTCCGGCTCAAGGTCGCTCCAGTAAAAGGGGATCACAGCTTCGTTGAAAAGCGAAGCAAAGACCTCTTCGTACTTTTCATTCTGCTCCTTTTCGGGGAACTGCCCCAGCATAAAGGCGTTGCATCCGAACCGGAAGGCGTGCTTTTTCAGTTTGACCCGGACTTGAGCGTTCTGCACAAGGCTCCTGTCCGGGGCCACCAGCCCCAGACGGCAGAAGCCCTTGCGGTACATCTCAGTACCGTACTTGATCTTGAAATCAGTTTCTTCGTCAGGAGCAAGAAGAAAACGGCTGTAATTTTTGGCAAGGTCGTTCATTTTTGATTTCCTCAACTCAAATGGGCGGTCATGGATTCAACTTTACCGTCGGCATTTTCCCAGGTGAATTTATAGTCGCCACGGAATCCCCGGAATCCCACCCGGGCACTGCTGTCGGCTTTGAGTTCCCCATTGGTGCGCCACTCTTTGTTGATCAGTTCGTCAAGGGCGAAGTAGGAAAGTTTGGGTTCCATATTCCTTGTAAAGAGTCCGGAGACAGCCGGTTCACCGGGAGCGCCGCAGTTATCCACCACGTTCCACCAGGTGATCCCCATCATGGGTTCAAGACTGAACCAGAGGCGGTAGAGATTCCGGGTGATTTCCGCCTGAATGATTTCCCCTTTGCGGTCGCCGCCGGGGGCGGTGATGGTGATTTCAGAAAGATGGACGGGGAGTCCGGCTCCGGCGACCCTGGCCATGGTTTCACGGACTTCCGCCGGACACCGGGCAGTGGTTTTGCCGTCTGCGATATCCTGACAGCTTTGAGGATCAAAAAGGTGCATCTGAGCGCCCGCGATGTCGATCTTGCAGCCCCGCTTCAGCAGATCTTTCATTTGATTGAGATAATGCTCACTCAAATTGAAATCGTTGATATTGAGCTTGATATGTTCAGGAAAAACGCTTTCGGCGATTTTGAAACTGCGGTAGGTGTAATCTCCCGGCATGGGGCCGTAGTTGCTCTTGCAGATTTTAGCGCCGGGGATCATGCGGCCATCCCGGAAATCTCCGGCACTTTCGTTGACCACATCCCAACTGTGGACCTTATCGCCGTAGCGGATGGCGATTTCCATGATCCTTTTGGCAACAAGGGAATTGATAAGAGTCGTAAATTCAGGGATCGCCTCAGCGATCTCTTCGGGAGTCATATCCTTGAACGCTTCAGCGAGACCGCCTGACTTGAGTCTTCTGTTTTCCGGATTGCGCTCAAGATCGGCTTTAAGCAGATAGTCAAAGGGGATCTTGTTGATGAGCCAGTCAGGGACCTGCCAGGTGTTGTTGCCCCAGACAAGGGGGTGTCCGTGGAGCCGGATCCCTTTGGAAAGACAGAACTCCACCACAGGATCGGTTGCTGGACGGCGCCAGTGAGGTTGTTTCCAGGGTTCGGCGCAGTTGTTCCAGAACTCAGGCGTATCCCGGTATTCGGCACGGAACCGGGGGCGTCCCTCCTCAAGCTCCAGCTGTTTCCAGTAAAAAGCGATGGTGGCGGAGTTGAAAAGATCTCCGTAAAGCGCCTTGTAACGGCGGTTTCTTTCATCGGTTCCCAGCTGATCATAATTGAAAATATGGGCGCCGAAAATGAAGTCGTGAGAAATCTGTTCCGTTTTTACGCATCTGCCTGCGGCAGAAGGGGGCAGCTGGAACTCCCCGTCGGCTTTGCGGTGTTTTTCAATATCGGCGTCTATTCTTTTCTGTTCTTCATCGTTCCAGAGATCCCGGTAAGTTTGAGAAATAACGCTATTGATCTCTTCCTGTGAAACGGCGGGTTTGGTGTAATTGCTCATGGTGCATCACTCCTTATTGTATTTATGACCACTGACGGTCGTTTGACCACTCTTTATCCCACTCTTGAGTGGGACTCCACGGTTCGGGGAAATCCTTGTGGGCGTGACTTGCGATCAACTCTTCGTTGAGCGCCTCGATCCCCAGTCCGGGAGCGTCGGGAACGGTGATGAAGCCCTTTTCGCATTTCAAAGCAGGTTTCACCAGTTCGCCCCACCAGGGGATATCCACACTGTGGAGTTCAAGACTCATAAAGTTTCTCGTTGCCGCCGCAACATGGACTGCGGCAAGGCATCCGATGGGACTCTCAGCCATGTGGAGATTCATCTGGACGCCGTAATCTTCTGCCATGTCGCCGATTTTTTTGGTTTCCATGATTCCCCCTGCGGTGAGCACATCAGGGTGGACAACGGCCAGAGCGCCTGATTCAAAGAGGGGTTTGAAACTTTCTTTCAAATAGATATCCTCGCCAGTTCCCAGAGGAACGCCGGTCGCCTCGTGGAGCCGGACCCACTGCTGCGTCATCTGCCACGGAACGGCATCCTCCATCCACGCCAGATTGAATTTTTCAAGGCGGCGGGCAAGTTTAATGCAATCTTCAAGGGGAATATGTCCCAGATGGTCAATGGCGATGGGGACCTCATATCCCACAGCTTCGCGGCATTCAGCCATATAGTTTTCAAGGTAATCCAATCCTTTTTCCGTCAGATGGATACCGGTAAAGGGGTGGGCGGTGTTGAAAAGATCGTATGCCGCCCCCCGCATGGCGGAGGGATTGATGGAGCCGTGGGGCGTCTTGAAGACCTGTTTGTACTCTTTCATGGTCTCAAGGAATCCCAGAGGCGCACTCAAGGCGCCGGGAACATTCATCAGGAGCTCAATTCCCAGATCCATCTTGAGAAAGGTGAAGCCTTTTTCCATGCGTTCTTTGAGCGCCTTACCCATATCCCTGCCGCCGCCTTTGGAGTCGGTATCACAGTAGCAACGCACCTTGTCCCGGAACTTCCCCCCCAGCAGCTGCCAGACGGGCACACCCCACACCTTGCCGGCGATATCCCAGCAGGCGACCTCAATGGCGCAGACACCGCCCGCCTGACGGGAGTGGCCGCCGAACTGTTTGATGCGGCGGAATATTTTTTCCACATTGCAGGGATTTTCGCCGATGATGCGGCTTTTGAGCATGGCGGCATAGGTACGGCTTGAGGCATCGCGGAGTTCGCCGTAGCCGACGATCCCCTGATTGGTGTAAAGTTTCAAAAGCGAGCACCTTTTAGGCGCGCCGTCGATATCGGCAAAACGCATATCGGTGATCTTCAGATTTGCGGGATCAATTTTCATAGAAAGAAACTCCTGTATATTATGGAATAATTCACATTGATTCACATTCAAAAACGGCCTTTTTGAGCAGCTCCTCATACTTTTTCCGCCTGGTTCCGGCAAAGTCATCGACGCTGCCGATAAGGGTCAGAGCGGCAAAGATCCTGCCTGAAGTGTTCCTGAGAGGAACGGATAAGGCGGCGATGTTCCAGCGGTTCTTTCTCATATTGAGAACACAGTTATTGCGCCGCACCTCCGCCACCGCTGCTCTGAGAAGTTCCGGATCCTCCTTTTCCGGAATGGGGGCATCGCACCCTGCAAGACAGGAGATTATATTTTCGTCAGAGTCATCTGCAAGAAGCGCCGCGCCCACGGAGCCTTCAACAAGTGGAAAGGTGGAGCCGGGAACGCCTGTCAGCGTCACAGGACCTGCCGGTTCTGCCCGGTATTCGGTGATTTGAAGATTGCCCCGGCGCAGAGAAAGTTTGCACGCCGTATGACAGAGGCAGCAGAGTTCATCCACCTTGTGCCGCGCCCGGTTCAGGATCTCAAGATCCCGGTCAAAAGGTTTGAAAAGAGTCAGGACTCCAGAGGCAAGGCAGTAAGTTCCCTTCTCATCCTTTTTCACCCAATCCCGGCAGGCAAGGGTTTGAAGAATACGGTAGACAGTACTCATGGATATGCCGAGGGCTTTACTCAGTTCAACCTGCGAAGCAGGAGCTTCTGAAAGCATTTCAAGTATCTGTACACTTTTATCTACGGCAGGGATCACATTGTTCATATTTGAACACCTTAAAATTCATTATTGAACTGATGGAATAATATAACATGGTGAAAGAAAAAATACAAGTCTCCCAAAGAAAAAAAAGGAGGATAATTTTTTCTCAGCCTTTACTTTTCATTCAAGAGAGATTATTTTATAAAAATACAAAGAAGTCTCTGATGTGTAAAGGAGGAAGTGAAAAATGTTGAATAAACTCCGCATCGGCATGGCGCCGTTGTTTTTTGCGGCAATGACTTTTCCGTCATTTCTGAAATACGGCAATCTTTTTTTCGTTGATCTGCGGCGTCAGGAGATGATTTCATCGGGGAATTATTCTTTTTCAGCCGTACTTCTTGCGGCAGGAGCGGCACTTCTTGTTCAAGGGGGAGTCTTTGAATGGTTCCGCCGTTCCGGCAGAAATACCCATGAGTATATTTCCGCCTCTCTGCCCCTGGCAGGAATGAGTTTATTCTACTTTTTTGATTACAATTTTTTATTGTTTTTCTACGCTGTTTTTCTATGGGCATGGAGCGCTGCGCGCTGCGGTTCCCTTGTCAGACTCCCTCCCCCGGACGCTCTGACGCCCCGGCGTACTCTGCTTATTCTGAGTGTACTGGTGCTGCTCTGGGCAACAGCAGGTTTCTGGCAGCAGATGCGCGCGTTGAACACCATGAGCATGTCCTGGTTTGACTGGGGGCATTTTTTTGAATCTCTTTATAACACTCTCAAAGGGAAACCTTTTTATCTCAACTTGTCCGGAGGAAGTTTTCTTGCCTCCCGTTTCACCCCTTCTTTGCTGCTGCTTTTTCCGGCAGCAGCAACAGGTTCAGTGCCGCTCTTCCTTTTTACGGGGAGTTTGCTTGTCTCTTCAGGTGCACTTTTTGTCTATTTGATTTCCCGCACTCTCAACGGCTCTGTCCGTGAAGCATTTTTCATGGGGGTGCTCTATTTTTTCATTCCCGGCGTTGCCAACATGAATCTGCCTCTTATTGACGGGTTCCATGAAGTTTTCATGCTTTTCCCCCTCTATCTCTGCACCATCTGGTTTGCTCTGAAAAAATGGTATATTCCCGCAGGGATCTTTTTTTTCCTGACACTGGGCGTCAGAGAAACGGCAGGGGTGATCCTGGCCGGAGCCGGGATCGTACTCTTTTTCAGAGGGAAAAAGAAGTGGGGGGCACTCTGTTTTGCCGCAGCGGCGCTCTATGTTTTTGCGGCATTAAAGATTTTCATGCCCCTTTTCGGTGAGGAATCTAAAGAAACTTATACCCATGTCAGATATTTTTCACATCTGGGTAAAAATATGTTTGAACTTGCTCTTTCCCCATTTCTCAAAAGCAAGCTCTTTTTCTCCACCCTTTTCACGACACATAATCTCATCTTTTTCCTGACGCTACTGCTGCCTTTCATCTTCCTCTGCAGTGGGGCATGGTATTGGTGCCTGCTTATGCTCCCGGAGTTGATCATCCTCTGTTTGGACCGCCGTTTTGACACCCAGTCAGTACTGCGGCACTATCAAATCTCCTGCGTGCTGACACTGATCACCGCTTCTCTTGCCGGAGCCGCAAAAATGCGCTCTGAAGGAGTTCCTGAGCTGCTGAAAAAGATCTTCTGGAAACTGAAGACTCCGGATTGCCGTCACGGACTTTTTGCGGCAGCCGCAGTTTCAAGCGTGATATCATGCGCCTTTTTCGTCCACTTTCCCGGACTTCCCTGCTCAGAACCCCAACGGCGTTACAGTGCGCCTGCCGCCATCCCTCTCTGGGAAGATGCGCGCCCGGCGCTCAATCAGATAAAGCAGCTCATTCCCAAAGGGGCATCGGTCACAGCTGGTCCTCGTCCCGGCGCCATGCTGCTGCCTGACTATGATATCCACTTTGACTTTTCGGATGAAAGGAAGTTGAAAGATCATGTCCTTGTGGAAAACTTTTTTTCCTTCTATTTCCCTGAAGACAAAGTGAGCCGTCTTCTGCTGACCTCGCCCCGCTGGGAGCTGATCTGGCAGGGATTTGTTGATGAACGTTCTCTTCAGCTTTTCCGCAGACGCGCCGTCCAGGCCCCCCCCCGGAGAAATGTGGTCAACATAGAGTTGCGCCAGTGGGAAAGATGGGGAATACCCATTCCCTGCGCCGCTTCAGATCTTCAGATCCGGGGCGCAGTCACAGGGAACAGAGAGATACATATCGGCGTGCGGCTCCAGAAAAAAAGGAAGAACGATGCAGGGTTCAGGGTGGAAACGGAGTTCGCCTCCGGAAAAAAGATGAAATACTTCACCTCATTCGGCAACGGCAGGTTCCCGGCAGATCTTGCAAACCCCGGAGAGGGATTCTTTTTCTCAGTCAAACTGCCGGCTGAAGAAAATATCACAGCCTGCCGCGTCAGTGTCGTAGAACTGGCCTCAGGAGAAAAAGCTCCTCTGTGAAACATGCGCTGTTCCCCCTGCGGGACTTCCCTTTTCAGACACAAAAAAACGCACCCCTTGAGGAGTGCGTTTTTTTTATTGACTCAAGTAAAGGATTACTTGGAGTGATAGTGAGTATGAAGCAGCTCGTGAGCCTTTTCGCTTCCGGGTTCACCGAGGAACTCAGCATAGAGAGCCTTGATGTCGGTGTTCTCGTGAGAAAGACGCAGAGTCTTCTTTTCATCCTCGGTGTAGATACCTTTCATGCGCTTTTCAAGGAGCGCGGTATCGCCGTGGAGGAAGGGCTGTCCGCCGCCGTTGATACAACCGCCGGGGCAGGCCATGATTTCAATAGCCTGGAAGCGGTTGGGATCCTTACGGACCATGTCAAGCACCTTGCGGGCGTTACCCAGACCGGAGCAGACAGCCACGTTGATGGATTTTCCGGGAGCGATCTGAACAGTGGCTTCTTTGATGCCGTCAAGTCCGCGGACAGCGCGGAAGTTGATGGCGTCGCCTTCCAGATTCTTGCCGTTGAGCATGTAGTAGACGGAACGGCAGGCAGCCTCAAGCACACCGCCGGTAACGCCGAAGATGTCGGCGGCGCCGGAGGACTGACCCAGGGGGCTGTCAAACTGATCGTCATCCATGTTGGCAAGGTTGACACCGGCTTCGCGGAACATCTTGCAGAGTTCGCGGGTGGTGACAACGTAGTCCACATCGCGGACGCCGTCCTTGCTGAACTCGGGACGGGCGGCCTCGTACTTCTTGGCCTGGCAGGGCATGATGGAAACAACCACCAGATCAGCGGGCTTCACGCCGATCTTCTCAGCATAGTAGCTCTTGGCGATGGCGCCGAACATCTGCTGGGGAGATTTGCAGCTGGAAGGAATGTGGAGCAGATCGGGGTAGTTGTGCTCGATGAAGTTGATCCAGCCGGGGCAGCAGCTGGTCAGGATGGGCAGGTTCTTGCCGCTCTTGACGCGCTCAACGATCTCGGTGCCCTCTTCCATGATGGTGAGGTCAGCGGAAAAGTTGGTATCAAAGACCTTGTCAAAGCCCAGAGCGCGGAGTCCGGCAACCATCTTGCCGGTGACAGGAGTACCGGGCTCAAAGCCGAATTCCTGACCCACAGCCACGCGGACGGCGGGAGCGGTCTGAACGATAACAGTCTTGGAGGGGTCGTTGATGGCGGCCCAGACTTTTTTCACATAGCTGATACCGGTGATGGCACCCACGGGGCAGACGTTGACACACTGTCCGCAGAAGGTACAGTTGGTTTCAGCCAGGGGGATCATGCTGGCGGTGCCGACCTTGGCGGAAAATCCGCGGCCGTTACCGGTCAGGGCGCTGACGGTCTGAACTTTGTTGCAGACGGTCTCGCAGCGGCGGCACATGACGCACTTGGAAAGGTCGCGCATGATGGCTTCGCTGGAGGTGTCAGGCTCAAAACGGTTCTTGGCGCCGGAGAAGGCGACCTCTTCAATGCCGAACTCAGCAGCGAGCATACGCAGTTCGCAGTCCTGGTTCTTGGCGCAGGTCAGACACTTCTGGGGGTGGTCACTGAGCATAAGCTCAAGAACGGTGCGGCGGGCATTGAGAGCGCGCTGGCTGTTGGTGTGGACCACCATGCCTTCCATAACAGGAGTGGCACAGGCGGGAGCCAGATTGCGGCGGCGTTCAACTTCGACCACGCAGATACGGCAGCTGGCGGGCTGGTTGGAAATGCCGCAACCGAGTTTGTCCCAATAGCAGAGGGTCGGGATCTTGATATTGAGCTGACGGGCGGCGTCCAGAATGGTGGAACCGGCAGGTACAGTGACCTGTTTCCCATTGATGGTAAGATTGACAGTATTCATTGTTGCACTCACTTTTTGACAATTGCTTTCTTGGGGCATCCGCCAATACAGGCACCGCACTTGATACACTTGGCAGTGTCAATGACGTGAAGCTGTTTGATTTCACCCTTGATGGCGTCCACAGGGCAGTTGCGTTTGCACTTGGTACATCCGATACAATCTTCGGTGATAGTAAGGGTGTAAAGTTTCGGACAGGTTCCGGCAGGACATTTCTTGTCAACAACGTGAGCGACATACTCGTCACGGAAGTAACGCAGGGTGCTCAGGATGGGGTTGGGAGCAGTCTGACCGAGACCGCAGAGAGCGGTGTCGCAGATGGTCTTGGCGAGGGCTTCCAGCTCATCAAGCATCTCAAGGGTTCCGTTGCCGTCGCAGATCTTCTCAAGCATTTCCAGCATACGGCGGGTACCGATACGGCAGGGGGTGCACTTACCGCAGGACTCATCTTTGGTGAAGTCCAGATAGAACTTTGCCATGGCGGGCATACAATCTTTGTCAGAGAGCACGATCATACCGCCGGAACCCATCATGGAACCGATTTTGGAAAGGTTGCCGTAGTCGATGGGGGTGTCCAGGTTCTCTTTGGTGATACAGCCGCCGGAGGGTCCGCCGGTCTGCACAGCTTTGAATTCACGGCCGCCGGAGATACCGCCGCCGATTTCGTAGATGATTTCGCGCAGGGTGGTTCCCATGGGAACTTCAACCAGACCCACGTTGTTGATCTGACCGGCAAGAGCGAAGACCTTGGTTCCGCTGTTGCCGCTGATGGTGCGTTTCCAGTTGCCGTTTTCATCCCACTCAGCCTGCCAGTTACCGATCTTGCTGTACCAGGTGGCGCCTTTGAGGATGATCATGGGAATGGTGGCATAGGTTTCAACGTTGTTCACGTTGGTGGAGCAGCCCCAGTAACCGCCGCCGATGTTGGCAGGGAACGGAGGTTTGGTGGTGGGTTCGCCGCGCTGACCTTCCATGGAGTGGATCAGAGCAGTTTCCTCACCGCAGACGAATGCACCGGCACCCAGCTTGATTTCAATATCAAAGCTGAAGCTGCTTCCCATGATGTTGTCACCGAGAAGTCCGCATTCACGGGCCTGTTCAATGGCGCCGCGGAGACGGTTGACCGCCAGAGGATATTCGGCACGGATGTAAACAAGACCTTTCTGAGCTCCGATGGCGTAGGCACCGATGGCCATAGCCTCAATAACGGAGTGGGGGTCGCCTTCCATGATGGAGCGGTCCATAAAGGCACCGGGGTCGCCTTCATCAGCGTTGCAGACGATATATTTTTCATCAGCCTTGACACCGGCAGCGATCTTCCATTTGAGACCGGTGGGGAATCCGGCGCCGCCACGTCCGCAGATACCGGAATTCAGAACTTCCTGAACCACTTCGTCAGTCTTCATCTTGAAGAGACATTTGGCAAGAGCCTGATAACCTTCATTGGCGATGTATTCTTCAATGCACTCGGGATCAAGAAGACCGCAGTTACGCAGAGAGATACGCTCCTGTTTGGCATAGAAGGACATCTTGGCGTAGTCCTGGACGCGCTGTTTCAGCAGGGGTTCGGTGAAGAGCAGACGCTCAACGAGCTGCTTGCCGACAACATGGCTTTCAATGATCTCTTTGGCATCATCGGGAGTGACCTGCACATAGAAAACATTGTCGGGCATGATCTTGACGATGGGGCCCTGGGCGCAGAAACCGAAGCAGCCGGTCTGGACGACGCGGACGTCATTTTCAAGACCGTTTTCTTTGATGTATTTGTTGAGATTGTCCATCAGCTCCCGGGCGTTGGAGGCATGGCATCCGGTACCGCCGCAGCAGAGAATGTCTTTTTTGGTGGAGTTGATATCGTGAGCAGCAACGCAGCGGAGAGCCAGCTGACCCTTGGCGGCATTGTAAACGCTGTTCAGAGCTTCCTGAGATGTGATCTTTTCCATAGCTTAACCCTGCTTCTTGTATTCGTTGACGATTTCCACTGCCTTGGCAGGGGTGACTTTGCCGTAAACTTTGCCGTTGACCATCATCACGGGGGCAAGACCGCAAGCACCGACGCAACGGAGAGCGTTAATGGAAAACAGACCGTCGGGGGTGGGGTTGGTATCAGCCTTGACGCCGAGCACGCGCTCAAGTTCGCGCAGAACGGTTTCGGCACCCTTCACATAACAGGCAGTACCCATACAGATATCGATATTGTACTTACCTTTGGGTTCCGTGGTGAAGTAGTTGTAGAAGCTGACCACACCGGAAACCTGAGCCTCAGAGAGGAAGAGTTTCTTAGCGACGTGGATCTGAACTTCCCGGGGCAGATATCCGAAAATATCCTGGGCGCGGTGCAAAACCTGGATCAGCCGTCCGCGGCGGCGTTCATCGTTGCGGTCAATTCCCAGACCGTCGATGAAAGCATCGAGTTCTGCGAATTTGGCAGCTGCTCCCTCCGACAATTTGTTGCAACACATT
>JAFWBQ010000052.1 GCA_017507125.1 Lentisphaeria bacterium | reverse complement strand
GTCCACACAATATCGGTCGCTGTGCCGCCGGAGGAGACGTAAAGATTGCCCCAGGAGTTCACCGTGGTGGAAGTCGCCGTGCCGCCGGAGGAGACGTAAAGATAGCCATAGAAGTTCACCGTGGTGGAAGTCGCCGTGCCGCCGGAGGAGACGTACATCTCGTCATAGTTGTCCAGGGTGATACCGCTTGAGGTGATGCCGGAGGAAACATTGTAGCGATTGAAGTCGGCGTAGGCTTGGAGACCTTCGCCGCCGTGGTTGAGGGTGCCTGTCAGGTGGTCTGTTTCGTGGGAGATGGTATTGATGATCTCTGTGTCGGTGGCGGTGGAGTCTAAATTGACAAAGGCTTTGTCGGTTTTGTTGGCATTGCCTTCGTCGATGGTTTCGGCAAGGCCTTTGAATGCACCGTATTGATCGAAAGCAGAGGTTTTACCCACAAAAATGGTGGAGTATTCCTGCCCCTCAGGACGTCGTGTAACAAACCGGATGCCCTGAGCAGCGTATTTTTCGTTGAGTTGAGAAACGATATTGTTGATACGTTCAGCTGTCAGTAATGCGTCTTTGACTTCCACATTGTCAAGACTCAGGATCTCCCCATTGTAACTGGTCAGTTCGCCGTCAAAATCCAAATACACGATTTGCAGTTCTGCAAACTGCACTCCACCATACCCTGAACCATTCATTTTTCAACCCTTGCTGATTTTTTTACGTAACCACTCTGACACCCAAAAAACATTAACATCCTATTATTATAGCACTACTTTTTCTTTTTGTCAAGCGGTGTTTAAAAAATTCTTTTCCCTCAAGTTTCCCCTCATTCAAGTTCAAATCAACATCGCAGTAAAAAGAATTGAAAAAATTGCTGTTTTTTTGCGTTTTTTTTATTTTTTCCCCTTGAAAAATTGAAAAACATCTGCTATTATTAGTCAAAAGTCATGAATTAACGCGACTTTGAAAAAATTAAAAAAAAAGGAGGATTTTATGGGAAATGCCATCAACAGCCGTAACTTCGTCATTGCAGGACACACCGGCAGCGGAAAGACCTTGTTGTGCGAACAGATCCTTTTGCAGGCAGGCGCAATCGCCAGAGCCGGTACCATTGAAGGCAAAAATACCGTTTCCGACTTTATGAATGACGAACATGAGCGCGGTTCAAGCATCTACGCGTCTCTCTGCAGCTGCACATGGAACGATCTTTCCCTTTACTTTGTGGATACTCCCGGATACAGCGAGTTTTTCGGTCAGACTCTGGGCGCGATCCGCGCCTGTGACGCCGCACTTGTGGTCATCGACGCTATCGACGGTCCCCAGATCGGAACCGCCAGAGCATGGAAGGCCGCCCGCGAAAGAGGCATCGCACGGTTCGGATTCGTCAACAGACTTGATAAAGAACGCGCCGACTTTGAAGCCACTCTGGAACAGATGCGGAAAAATCACGGTCGCAATGTCATAATCCCCCTCTACTGGCCCGTCGGCAAAGAGGCCGGTTTTGAAAAAGTGGTCAGCGTCCTCTTTGATAAGGATATTCCCGCCGATATCGCCGATCAGGTGGCAGAGTGCCGCCAGCTCTGGCTGGATGCCATTGCCGAAACAGATGATGAGATCATGATGCGCGTCCTCGACGGCGGAGAACTGACTGATGAAGAGATCCACAGCGGATTGCGTAAAACCATTATGACCGGCAAGACCATTCCCGTATTCCCCGGCAGCGCGGTCAAGGGGATCGGTGTCCCTGAACTTCTCGCCGCCATCAAAGAACTTTTTCCCAATCCTTTTGAATACGCCACCGTCGACGGTGCCGACCTTGATGTCAAAGAAGACGGCGCCGCTCTCGGCGTGGTCTTCATGAGTCTCAATGATCCTTATACCGGGCAGCTGACCTTTGTCCGCGGCATTTCCGGTAATTTTACCGGCGATCTGGATATCTACAACCGTACCACCGGTGCAAAAGAGCGTTTCGGTTCCATGTTCGTTATGAACGGCAAGACCCAGACGGCACTTCCTGCGGCCGGTCCCGGAACTCTCTTTGCCGTGGCCAAGCTGAAGGACTCCCATATCGGTGACACCATGTCAAGCGATCCCAATTCCCGCGTTCTGCCCGGTGTTGAGCCCCCCAACCCCATCATGTTCTACGCCGTCACCGCCGCTAAATCCGGCGAAGATGAAAAGATCGTTGCCGGTATCAACAAGATCATTGAAGCCATGCCTTCAGTTAAACTTGAGCGCAACAACGAAACTCATGAACTGCTCCTCTGCGGCATGGGCGACCAACAGCTTGCCATCGTTTCACGCCGTCTGAAAGAACAGTTCAAGGTCGAAGCCGTCCTTTCAACGCCCAAGATCCCCTATCGGGAAACCATTACCGGCGCCGGCGAAGGGCACTACCGGCACAAGAAACAATCCGGCGGTGCCGGTCAGTTCGCAGAAGTCTTCATGCGTATTTCAAGCAGTCCCGATGGATACAAATGCTCCAATGATGTGGTGGGCGGTGCCATTCCCAAGAACTTTATCCCCGCCATCGAAAAGGGCGTCCAGGATATGCTTGAAGAAGGTCCCCTGGTGGGATGCCGCGTGGAAAATGTTGCCGTCTCCATTTTTGACGGGAAATACCATCCTGTGGACTCCAATGAAATGGCCTTCCGCATCGCCGGACGTCAGGCATTCAAAGAAGCTATGAAACAGGCCGGCCCCGTGATCCTTGAACCCGTTATGAGCATCAGCGTTCATGTCCCCAGCTCCTATACCGGTGACATCAACGGCGACCTGAATCACAAGCGGGGACGTATCCTCGGTATGGAATCCGAAGAAGGCATCGAGATCATCAAAGCAGAGGTCCCCATGGCGGAACTTCATAAGTATGCCACTGAACTGCGGAGCATGACTCAGGGACGGGGCACTTTTGAAATGGAATTCGCCCGCTATGAGCAGGTCCCCTCAAACGTGGCTCAGGAGATCATCGCCAAGTATCAATCTGAAAAAGGCGAAGAATAATTTTTAACACAACCTCAGAACGGGAACCGGATTTTTTCCGGTTCCCGTTTGACAGTTTTTTGAAACAATGAACGAATTGCAATTATTGACTCAGGCGCAGGGTCAGGATTTGATCCTGACCGATACGCCTGCAGATTTTTTCAAAAAGTACGCCCGGGGCCGCTGCGCCGTTTTTACAGGCTCCAAAGGCGTGGAAAGCAACGGTGCATGGAGCGATTTCTCAGCAGCGGTTCCCGGTGCTGACAATTTTTCGGGCATAGAGGCTGAACCCCCAGTGGAAACGGTTGAAAGAATGACCGCTTTTCTCAAGGATGGCAATTTTGATACCGTATTCGCCATCGGCGGCGGCAGTGTCCTTGATGCGGCAAAAGCCGCCTTGCTGCTTTCTCAATCTCCCCTGCCCCTCAGGGAACTTTTCGGGATCAACAAATTTTCTGAAAAATTCCCCGGCAGGGAATTGAAACGTATTGTTGCACTCCCCACCACATCCGGAACCGGTTCAGAAGCGACCCAATACTCCAATATCGTTGACAAAAGCGCCGGAGTCAAAAAACTGATTGCAGAAAAGTACTGTGTTCCCGCTGCCGGATGTCTCGTCCCGCGCTACACTGCAACGATGCCCCGCTCCGTGACTCTGGCAACCGGATGCGATGCCCTTGCTCATTTGATCGAAGGATTTCTCAATACCGGGGCCGATCCCAATCATCCGGAAGCCAACACATGGGCACTCAACGGGATCAAACTCGTCAAACAGTTCCTCCCCGGAGCTCTCGAAAATGATCCCGAATGCCGCCGGCAGATGGCGATCGCCGCAGCACTGGGAGGAATGACGATCCGTTTCAAATCAACGGGACTGCCTCATTTGTGCAGTTTTTCATGGTTCGGCAGGATCGCTCACGGTATCGCCGCCATCATGCTTTTACCGGAGTCATGGCGTTACTATCTGGGCAATCCCGAAGTCGCCGCAAGGACAATGATGCTCAAAGAAATTTTCCCCGGCAATACCCCGGAAGAAATCATAGACTCCTGCCGGCAATTCCTGACGGAACTGGGAGTCCCTGAAAAGCTCAATACGTTCCCCGATCTCACCCCTGAACTCATGGAGCGCACCGCCTGTTCCGCAGGCGAAAACAAGATGAAGTTAGAGCTTGCTCCCCGGCCGGTGCCGGTGGATCAAAGCAGGCTTATATTGCAGAATATTCTGCTCAAAAGTTACGGAGAATAAAAATGATACACGTAATCGCCCGGATGGAAATCAAACCCGGCTGTATGGAAGAGTTCCTGAAAGTACTCCTTGCCAACACCCCCACTGTTTTGGCTGAAGATGGATGCTACCGCTACGAAGCATGCACCGATACCAAAGAAGAAGACAAAGACAAATATGTCACGATCCTCGAAACCTGGGAATCCGAAGAACACCTCAAAGCTCACCTTGCCACCCCCCACATGGCAAAGTTCCGCGATGATGTCAAGGATCTGCGTTTCAGTTCCAATGTCACAGTTGTTGCACCTGTAAAGTGATATAAATCATGTATACAAAATCCGATCTGAAAGCTGATCTTGCAGCCATGGGGCTGCAGGGAAATGAAACCGTTATCATTCACTCCTCCTTGAAATCCATTGGAGATGTTGAAAATCGTGCTGACGGGATCCTCGATGCGCTGGAAGAGTTTTTTGCTCCCGGACTGTTGATTTTTCCTTCCATGACTTACAGCACCGTCAATGCGAAACAGCCGGTCTATTCCGTGCGTGACACCCCCTGCTGTGTCAGTATGCTGCCCGAGCTTTTCAGAAGACGTCCCGGCGTGATCCGTTCACTGCATCCCACCCATGCAGTGGCTGCCATCGGCAAGGATGCAGCGGAGTTCGTTTCCGGACACGAGAAGTTCGACTCCCCCGCCCATCCTGATTCTCCCTGGGGCAAGATCTACAAGCGCAACGGCTACATCATGTTTGTCGGAACCGGCACCATCCACTGCAACACCTTTCTCCACGGCGTGGAAGAGTGGCTGCCTGTGCCCTGTATGCTGACCGATTATCACGAACCTCTTGTGGTTTTTGATTATGACGGAAAACGCATCGAAGTCCCCTCAAGGCGCCATGTGGGGTCCCACTCCAAGTGGTACAATCTGCTTCAGCCCACATTCCGTGAAGCAGGGATCCTGAAAGAAGGTAAATTCGGCGATGCAAAAGTATTCCTCCTTGAAGCACGGAAAGCCGGAGATATCGTTTATGAACTGCTGAAAAAAGAGCCTCTCTTTTTCACAGACGAATATCAGGCCTCCAAGGGGGTCACCGACTGGCACTGATTTTTCCTTTCAGTTGAAAACATAAGGGCACAACGTTTCAGCAATGACGTTGTGTCCTTTTTTTTCACTCTTCAAAGCAGGGGATGGTGCCTGTCGGTCAAAGGAAATGTGATTGATCTGCCCTCAATGCCGGAACGGTAAACACCCGAGATCATTTCGATCGCATTCCGTGCAGAAACGATTCCGGCGGCGAGTTCTTCTCTGCCTTCTATGGCTTGCAGCAGATTCCACGCCGCGCGCCGGTTGTTTTCCGCAAAATAGCGCAGCGCGTAGTTTTTTTCATTGATTTTCCATGCCGCAAAGTCGATTGGGGCGGCGCCGGGGATCTCCGGCGGAACTTCAACGGGAACGACTTCAAAAGCGTTTCCGTCCTCTGGCGGGACAGGAAAATTCTTTGTCATGCGCAGTTCACGGTTTCCTGTGTAACGGATCGTCAGACTCCCCGCCGTTCCGCAAACGGTGATCCCCAGACGTTTTTCGCCATAAGGACCGCTTACATCTCTGCGGCTTTCAAAAATGCCGGAAATCCCATCGGGGAAACGGAAAATTGCCAATATTTCATCCCCGGCACAGGGCCCCACGGGTTCAGAGGCGGGCAGAATATCTTTTGCGGTGATGCGGCGGTTCTGCCAACGCACATCCGCCATGACTTCGACGGGCATTCCGAAGATCCATGCGGCAGCATCAAAAATATGAGTACCCAGTACGATCATATCCTCTCCGCCGCCCCGGTGATCCTCTTTACCCCGCATATAACATGTCAACACTCTGCCGATGGCACCATCTTCAATGAGGGTTTTCATCTTTCTGAAAACAGGGGCGAACCGTGCCGGATGGGCGATCTGGACATGACTCCCTTTTTGTTGTGACAGAGCGATAAGTTCATCCGCCTGAATAAGATCAGCAGCAAGAGGTTTTTCGCACAAGACATGGCTGCCGTGTTCAAGGGCAAACTTGATTTGGATATAGTGATCCTCAACCGACCGGGAAGAAAGAATGGTGATATCCGGACGCTCCCTGTCGATCATCTCCTGCCACGAAGTATAAAGTTTTTTTGCGCCGGTACGGAAAAAAAACTCTGCAGCATCCGGATTGGGATCGGCAAGAGCGGCGATCTCCACGCCGGGAAGACCTGTGAACGCAAATTCCGTATAGTGTCCGGGCAATCTCCCCGAACCGGTTTCGTGAATAATACAGACTTTTTTCATACCAGGCTCCTTGGATGAGTTTTCAGTTGGCAGTATAATATAATTCCCCCTCTTGCTCTTTTCAATCATAATACAAGAGCAAAAAGCTCTTTTTTTCCTTGAATATTGAATTATTCTGTGCTATATTATATATTGAACAACAGTAGTAATATTTCTAAAAGGAAAGATTTCAACTATGCGCTACATTGACAAATTTATGGCGGCTTTTCCCTTTGAAGGATTGACCTTTGACGACGTTTCTCTGGTGACTCAATATGCTGATTTTCTGCCCACAGCGACAGATGTATCATGCCATTTTTCAAGAAATGTCAAACTGAATATCCCCTTTGTCAGTGCGGCTATGGATACTGTGACCGAAAGCGCTATGGCCATTGCCATGGCAAAATTGGGCGGTATCGGTGTGATCCATAAAAACCTGCCTCCGGAACGTCAGGCAGAAGAGGTCCGTAAGGTCAAGTCCTACCTCAATGGTGTGATCAGTACCCCCATTACATTCCGTGCTGACCAGACTGTGGCCGAGATGATGCGCGAAAAACAACTGAAAAAGTACTCTTTTTCCGGTTTTCCCATCGTTGATGAAAACAACCGTCTGATCGGTATCATCACCAGCAGAGATATCAAATTCCTTACAGACTTCAATGTTAAGATCTGCGACGTGATGACCAAGGCCCCTGTTACAGCATCTGTCGGCGGAACGATGTCTGAAGCCTATCACAAGATGATCGAGAACAAAGTCGGCAAACTTCCCATCGTCGATGCTGACGGAAAACTTGCAGGTCTTTACAGTTTTCTCGACGTCCGTACCCTGATCGAACATGATGAACCTGATTACAACCGTGACAGCCGCCATCAGCTCCGTGCCGCGGCTGCGGTCGGCCCCTATGATGAAACACGTATTGAAGCCCTCATCAACGCCGGTGTCGACGTGATCGTTATCGATACTGCTCACGGTCACTCCAAGGGAGTTATCGACACCGTTGCCCTCATCAAGAAGAATTACGGTGACAAAGTCGATGTCGTCGCAGGAAATATTGCCACCGGCGAAGCCGCCAAAGCTCTGGCTGATGCCGGCGCTGACGGTATCAAAGTCGGGATCGGCCCCGGATCCATCTGCACGACCCGTGTGGTTGCCGGTGTGGGTGTGCCTCAGGTTTCCGCTGTTTACGATGCTGTCCGCAATCTTCCCGCTGACATTCCTGTTATCGCTGACGGCGGTATCAAGCAGTCAGGCGACGTTGCTAAAGCTCTGGCTGTCGGCGCCAACTGCGTCATGATGGGTTCCGTTCTTGCCGGAACCAGCGAAAGTACCGGTGAAGTCATCCTTCATCAGGGACGCAGCTATGTGGCTTACCGCGGCATGGGCAGTCTTGAAGCTATGAAGGCAAATTCCGGCAGCCGTGAACGCTATGGTCAGCCTGATGTGGAAGATGATCACAAACTGGTGCCTCAGGGTATTGAAGCCATGGTTCCTTTCCGCGGGGCGGTAAAAGATGTGATCCATCAGTTTGTTGGCGGTGTCCGCTACAGCTTCGGCTACTGCGGCGCCAAAACCCTTGATGAGTTTCAGGAAAAAGCAAAGCTGGTTCGCATCTCTTCTGCCGGACTCCGTGAAGCTCATCCTCATGATGTGGTCATCACCAAGGATGCTCCCAACTATACCTCAAGTCACTGATGAAAAAGTTTTTTCTCTCTTTTCTGCTGCTGGTCACAGCTTCTTTTGCACATGCTGAAATATTGACCGGTGTCGTGGATCTGGAACGGATATTCCGGGAATACTACAAAAGCAAGATCGCTGAAGAGCTGATCCGGCAGCAGGCAGCTGTTTACCGCAATTACCTCAAAAAACTTGAGTCTGAGCATAAAGCGCTGGTAACGGAAGCTGCCAACGCCCGCGCCGCTGCACAGAATCTGGCTCTTTCTGCAGATGAAAGGCAGAAAGCTGAGGAACGTGCCATTGCAGCGGCACGTGCGGTCGCTGCAAAAAAAACAGAAGCAGAGGTCTATGCCAGAGAACGCGCTGTAGATATGCGTACACTGCAGAGCAGAAAAAGAGCGGAGATTCTCAAAGATATCCAGGCACAGATAGCCAGAAGTGCCGCATTGCTCGGTTATGGTTTTGTCCTTGATTACTCAGGACGTACCACAAACGACAAAGGAGCCGTACTTCTTTATCCTCCTCAAAGAGACTTTACCAGACACGTTATTACTGAACTCAACCGCAATCAGACCAAAAAAGGAAATCAATCAGGAGTCCGCAAATGAAAAATATTTCCATGACCGCCGCCCGAATCGCTGAAATCGTAAAAGGAGAAATCGTCGGAGATCCCGACCGGACAGTAACTGGTGTTGCCAGCATCAAAGAGGCAACGGCCGACCAGCTGAGCTTCGTGGGCAACAGGAAATATGAAGAGCTGATGAATGCCTCTCAGGCAGGAATCATTCTTATTTGTGCAGATCTTGCCAAAAAAGAGAAGCCTGAATCAACTCTCATCATTTGCAAAAATGTTGATATCGCGTTTGCAACCGTAGTCGCCCTTTATGCCGATGAACCTCCGGCTGTCGTTCCCGGAATTCATCCATCTGCCGTCGTTTCTCCTGAAGCAAAACTCGGCAGTAATGTTTCCATCAATGCCAATGCGGTCATTGAAGCCGGAGCTGAAATCGGTGATAACACCTGTATCGGCGCCGGGTGCTACATCGGTCATGATGTGAAGATCGGTGCAGACTCCATGCTCTATCCCAACGTGACAGTCATGTACCGCTGTATCATTGGCAATAAAGCTGTCATCCATCCCGGAGTCGTTATCGGCGCTGACGGATTCGGCTTTGTTCCCGGGCCCAACGGTCTCGTAAAAGTGCCGCAGACCGGCATCGTACAGATCGACGATGATGTTGAAATCGGAGCAAACACCACTATTGACCGTGCCCGTTTCGGACGTACCTGGATCAAAAGCAATGTCAAAATTGACAATCAGGTCATGGTCGGTCATAACGTTGTTGTGGGCGAAAGCTCCATTCTGGTTGCTCAATGTGGTATTGCCGGCAGTTCAGAACTGGGGCGCGGTGTTATTCTCGCTGCAAAAGCCGGTGTCAACGGTCATATCACACTTGGGGACGGTGTCCAGGTTGCCGGCGCCAGCGGTGTGCTCCGCAGTCTCCCGGCAGGTCAGACTGTTGTGGGTGCTCCTGCAGAATCCCAGCGCGACTTTATGGCGCGACTTGCTCTGCCCGGCCGTTTTGAAAAACTTTCAAAGAAATTTGCAGCTCTTCAGGAGGAAATCGCCTCCCTGAAAGCAAAAATCGACGCAGATTAAGTGAAAACTTCTCTCTTCTTTATTCTTTTCTTTGCCGTTTTGGGGCTATGTGGCGCAAAAACGGCTGATTCTTTACGTCAAAAAGCAGCAGCAGGCGAGATTCCTTCAATGGTCGCGTTGGGGGATGAGTATTTTCGCGGCGTAAACCGCCCCCGGAATTTTACACTCGCCTCTTTCTGGTACCGGAAAGCTGCCCTTGCCGGATCCCATTTGGGCAACTATCGTTTCGCCGTCTGTCTTGAATTCGGGTGGGGACTCAAAAAAAATCCCCGCCTTGCCTTTGAACATTATCAAAAGGCCCTCTCCATTGAATCCGCACGCTTACGCATGGCAGAAATGCTTTTAAAGGGGATCCCCGCAGCCGGAGAGCTGGCTGAGGTAAGTGCCGACAGAGAGAAAGCTCTGCTTATGCTGCGGCAGCTCTGCAAACAAAAATACTATCCGGCATTCATGCTTCTTGCCAGAGTCCTTTATGAAAACAGCGAAACAAAAAAAAGATGTGCAGATGAAATCTACCAGCTTGTACTGCGAAGTGCCAATACACAACATCAGGTGCCTGAAGTCCTGATCTTTCAGGCTAAGCTGCTTCAGGAGGGCATCGGTATCAAGCAAGATGTCGTTTACGCCAGAGCTTTGCTTGAAATTGCCGCCCGCAGCGGGAACTCTGAAGCAGAATTCCTCTTTGCCCAAATGCTTGAATCCGGTCAGGGAACACCAGTCAATCAGAAAAAAGCCTTTGAATACTGCGCAAGATCTGCAAAGGCGTCATTTCCGGCAGCACAGGTCAGAATGGGGGATTACCTTCTTGAAGGGAACTTCGTCCCCCACGATCCGCAAGAGGCTGTCACCCTTTTCAGAAAAGCTGCAGAAAAAAAATATGCCCCTGCCCTGCGTAAGCTGGGATGGTGCAGTGAAAATGGTATCGGTGTAAAAAAAGATCCGGGATCTGCTTTTGAATTTTACGAGCAAAGTGCCGCTCTGGGGGATCCTTTGGGAATATATCATGCCGGCAGATGCCTGCTGAAAGGCATTGGCGTAAAGGCAGATCCGACCGGAGCCTTTTACTTTTTCAAACGCAGCGCCGCTCTCGGATGCCGGGAAGGGATGCTTTCCCTTGCCGAATGTTACCGTACCGGTCTGGGGTGCATTGCAGACATCCCCCTCAGTCAACGCTTGAAAGATGAAGCTGAAAAACTTTGATCCTGTATTCATAAAAGTCAAATTATAAGGAAATATCACTATGCTTGAAATCACTTCACACAGAAACGGGGAGATCCTCAACGCCCGTCATGGAAAAGAAACAGCTTCAGAGCTTTTGATACAAGTCAGAGGCATTGCCTCTGTGCAAAGTAAAGTTACTGTCAATGGGATGGAAACACTTCGCCATGATCGGGAATTTACTGTTGAAATCCCTCTTAAAGAAAAAATCAACCGTGTAACGGTCCATGCAAAAGACAAATACGGCGAACGGACCCAGTCCATTATTCTTGTCTGGGACAAGGCTTCATACAAGCGTTACGCAGTCAGGATCGATGACAACAGTTTTGTTTTTACGGATCTGGCAAAAAATAAATACAACTCTATTTTTGACCATTTTTATCTTGACGGCTTAAAAAAACTTCACGAAAAGTATGAGAGCAAATTCATCCTCAAATGTTTTTATGAAAATGCCCATGATCCGGAAAAAAGCAATCTTTCACAGGTACCGGAGTGCTATCGGGATGAATTTGACAGCTGTTCTGACTGGCTTCATCTGGCGTTTCACGCCTGGGCTGAATTTCCTGACCGCCCTTATCAGCACTGTACGACGGAACGCCTCGCTCATGATTACGATACGACAACTGCGGAACTTCGCCGGATTGCCGGTGACAGATGCTGTACGCCCCCCACAAACGTTCATTGGGCGATGCTGGAACCTCACAATTTTTCATTCATGCGGAGCCGGGGCGTCAAGATCCTGACCTCAAGCGGATTCATGTCCAACCGGATCATTGTTGACGGCAGAGTGGAAAATCTGGAACAGGGTGGATGCGACATCGGCTTTTTCTATGAACAGGATGTTGCAAGGCACATGCTGGAAAAACGCTGCTTTTATGATGCAGACTTTGATCTCTTCCTTTCCCGCAGTTTCTTTTGTTTCAACATTGATACCCCTGAAGAAATTGAGGAAAAAATCAAAAGTGAAGATGCAAAAGGGGAAAGTGATATCATTGAATCAGTAGGCCACGAACAGTATGCTTACACCTCTTACGCAATGTATCTTCCTGATTACTTCAAGCGTCTGGAAACCTCTTGCCGCGTTCCTGCGGAACTTGGGTACAAGCCTGTATTTTTTCAGGATGGTATCTTCGGCAACACCGCCTGGGGAAAATAAAGCCGCAAAGTATCAACAATCTCTCAAAGAGAGGGGCAACCCTCTCTTTATTTTTATGGGATCAATTCTTTCCGGTAAAGGTAAGTATTCAAGTTCTGCCCCGGCAGAGAAGGAGTTGCCGCAAAATGGGAGACTTCTGCAAAATGGTTGCGCTCATACCATTGGACATTACATGTATCATCGGTCCAGAGCAGAATTGAACGGATATCCTGCTTCAGGCAGCGGCGATTGAGTTCCTCCATCAGGAGTTTTCCGCAGCCGGGTCTGATACTTGCCAAAAGAAGCACCATGGCTTCATGGGAACGCAGTTCCTTTTCTTCAGCTTTCTGATTGGCTTCAAGATAGGCTTTGTAGATCTCAAATACCTTTTTCTCTTCCGGTGAAGAAATCCGCTTCAGGATCCATTCATCTGCATGGCAGGAAGAGTGTTTTTCTGTTGCGGCAAGCATAAAAGCGCACAGTTCACCGCTGCAGGTCACGGCACAAGATAAAGGGGAGTCCGGTACATAGTAAAAGCGCACCAGATATCCATAAAGATCCCGGAGCATAGAGGCGGGGATGAAGTCCGCCTCACTGCCCCAAAGACGCAAGGCTATTTCTCCTGCTCCGGGAAGATCCCCGCAGGAAAAGTCCCGGAGGATCAATTCATCACTACTCATAGAGACTTATCTGACAATATCGATCACATCGATCCACTGGACTTCCGGATCTTCAGAGAGCATGGCAAGTTTCTGTTCCAACTGATTCCAAAGGCCATCGCAATCCAGCAATTCATAAGAGTGTCCCCAGAAATAGAAGATACCGTTCCTCTCTTTGACAGCACGGAACTTGTCACAGAACAATCTGTCCATGTGGTGACAGGTGGAGTCCAGATGCAGAGGGGAGTCGGTAACGCCCACATTGTCGGTATATTGGGTGGTTCTTCCGTAAAGGAATCCCGCATCTTTCAAGAGCTTTGCCGCCTGAGGAGTGTAATCTCCGCAGGGCCAGGCGTAACCGGGACACTCTCTCTGAAAGAGATCTTCCAAATATTTCCGGGCATCAACAGCATCTTTGATAAAATCATCAGCAGGGACACTTCCCCCTTTATGCACCCATCCGTGGGAAGCCACCTGAAAGTCTTCATAGATTTCTTTCATTTCAGAAAGACCGACTTTGCCGTTGACGAAACCATTGTAGCTCCAGACTGTTTCATCCAGCTTTTTCCAGCGCGGAACTGCCGTATGTTCAGGCATGGAACCGGGATTGAGATTGAATGTGGCTTTTGCCTTGTACTTTCTCAGCAAAGCAATAAGTCTGATATCATTGACAACACCATCATCCCAGCAGCAGGCGACTTTGACCATAGAAAACCTCCGTTAAATTTCAAATTTTCTGAACCCCGGATAACACAGGAACGGTGTAATATAGCACATGAGAGTTTTTTTTCAACCGGCACTTTTAATAAAAAGCACCACTTTCTTCCACAAATACAAGCAAAAGGAAATAAATTAAAAGGAATTTCAAAATCGGATATTGAAAAAACAATCATGTTGTATTAAATTATTCCCCAAACAAAAATCAAGGAAAAATTCCCATGCCTGAAAATAAAAAATATACAAAAGAGGAAATGCTGCAAATCAAAGGGGAGATGCCGGTTGAAGGATTCAAGGAATTCTGGCAATCTCAGTATGCCTCAGCAAGAGCATGGAAAATCAATTACACTATTGAGGGGGAGCTTTGGTCTCCTGAAAAAGATTGCCGCATTTACAAACTCCGTTTTACTTCAATTGACGGATTTTCCATCGGCATGTGGCTTGCGCGTCCTGCTGTTTCCACGGGGGGGACGCTCCTGGCTCATGGATATGGAAACCCGGCGGTGCCGCCGACAACTTCAAGTCCGGGGCGGACTGTTGTAATGCCATGCGTCCGGGGGCTGGGCCTTTCTCAATGCAAAGAGATTCCCTGGCGGCTGGGAGATCATGCCGGATACGGTTTTGAGGCGCCTGAAAACTATGTGATCACAGGCGGTGTCCGCGACCTCTGGATCGCATTGACCATTATGATCGATATGTTTCCGGATACCGCAGATAACATTCTCTGCTGCGGCTCAAGTCTCGGCGGCGCGATGGGGGCCATGTGTATCCCCTGGGATGACAGGATCCATTACGGAGATCTGACTGTTCCGACACTGGGCGGCAGGATCGTGCTCAATTACCCTTGCGCTCCTGATTCCCCCGGAGAAAACAGACGCAGAAAAGCGTTGGCAGATGAAAGAGGCATGCGTATTGTAGATTTTTGCAATGCGGCGGCAGCGGCACGGTTTATCAGTGTGCCGACATTGATCATCCCAGCCTTAAGTGATCCTGTGGTTCCGCCTCCGGGACAATTTGCCATCGCCAATTCGATCCCGGAAAAGTACCGGATCATGAAAATCAGAGATGTGGGGCATGGGCCGGGCTCCGAAGCGGATAAACTTCTTGAGCAGGAATTACAGAAACTTCGGAAAACGTTATTCGTTTCCCGCAACAGATAAAGTAAGGTAAATGTATATGGAAGACAAGATTATTCTCTGGGAAGCACACAGAGCCGGCGCTGGCGGATATGAACTGCCGGAAAGCTGCCTTGCTGCTTTTGAATATGGATGGGAATTGGGCGGACGACCTGAAGCAGATGTCAATGTAACTTCAGACGGAGTTATGGTTTCTCTTCATGATCCCACTCTTGACAGGATCTGTCCGCAGCTGCCCGAAAATTTGAAAGGACGCAATGTTTCAGATATTTCGTGGGCAGAACTCCAGAGCGTGGATTTGGGCTGGCCGGATTTCCCGGATCAGCATGTCGTTTCTCTGGAAAAACTTTTTTCCATTCTCCAGCGTCATCCCGAAAGAAACATGGTCATTGATTACAAACGCGTCAGCATCAGTGCTCTTGCTGAAATGATCAACCGGTACGGCGTTGCAAGTCAGATCACTTTTGCCTGCTGCCATCCGGAACTTTTGCGGGAATTCAAAAAGTTTGCCCCGGAAGCCAGAACCAAGAACTGGCTGGGCGGCTCCCCGGAAAAGATCAAGGAACAGTTTTTCCGTATCCGGGAAGAGGGTTTTCAGGGGATCACAGAGGTTCAGCTCCACCTGAATGATGCTCCGGGACAGAAGTGGCGTTATGCCCTTGATCCGGAGTTTGTCTCTCAGGCTCTGGCTGAAACCCGGAATGAAAATGTCCTGCTGCAAGTCCTTCCCTGGAAATTTGAAAGAGAGGACCTTTTTGCCATTCTTGATCTGGGCGTCAGATCTTTTGCCGTGGATTTTCCCAACAAGTTCAAAAAAGTTTGTGCAGACTATTTTTCACGCAGGAACGAAACTCAGGATATGCCTTGATTTGAAACAGGAGATATTTTCTGAGGAAAAAGCAAAAAAGCATTAATTTTTCTTATTTTGAACTTTACTTTACTTCTGTGTTGAAGTATAGTAATGAAAGTGTATATAAAATGTTCAAAAAATCCTCAAAAAAACAGGAAAGAACGCCTTGAAATGAACTGTCTTCACCCCAATCCGCAGTTTGCCCGCAAAACGATCCTTTCTCTGAATGGGACTTGGAGCTGCCGGTTTGATCCCGGAAAAAGCGGTGCTGAGCGTCAATGGGAACAATCCCGCGGTTTTGAGACCGCCATCAATGTGCCTTATTGCCCGGAAAGCAAACTTTCCGGAATCGGCAACACCGATTTCATTGAATGTATGTGGTATCACCGCGTCATTGACATTCCTGAAAAGTGGGCAGGTAAAGTCCTGCTGCTTCACTTCGGCGGTGTGGATTACCGGTGCAATGTTTTCATCAATGGCAAAAAGGCAGGCTCCCATACAGGCGGGGCCTCCCCCTTTTCTGTTGATATCACACCTTTTGCACTTCCCGGGAAAGCCAATGACCTGGTGCTTGAGGTTCATGATGAACAACGCAGTCACAATCAAGCCTATGGAAAACAAGCCCCCTGGTACGGTTCAAAGCAGTGTTCCTACACCCGTACCACCGGCATCTGGAGTTCCGTTTGGCTGGAGTGCTGCGATGAAGTGAGTCTTACGCGCTGCCGCATCGTTCCCGATGTTGACAACAGTGCATTTCATTTTACCCCCGAATTCAGAAACATGCCCCGCGGCAGCAAGTTCAAAGTAACACTCTCCGACGGGAACGGCAATGAGATCACTTCAGCAGAACGTGCAGCAGCGTCCGGAGCAACGGTGACCGTTGAGCTTGCGGCCCCCAAACTCTGGGCCCCCGGCACTCCTTATCTTTATCAAGTCAAATATGAAATATCAGAGTGTGACGGCACGCTGCGTGATGAAGTATATTCTTACGCCGGATTGAGAAAATTCCACATCGAAAAGGGCAGATTCTTCTTGAATAACGCCCCCATTTTTCTCAGGATGGTGCTGGATCAGGGATTTTATGAAGAAGGTCTCTGGACTGCACCTTCTGATGAAGCATTGGTTCAGGATATCCTTTCAGCTCAGAAAGCCGGATTCAACGGAGCCAGACTTCATCAGAAAATATTCGATCCCCGTTATCACTATCATGCGGACCGTCTGGGATTTCTCACTTTTGGGGAGTTCCCGGATTGGGGTATGGGATTCTGGCAGCACTTTACAAGCGGACCTTGCGATGTCTACCGTTCATTCCGCGATTACTTTTCCCAGTGGCGTGAAGTCCTTGAGCGTGATATGAATCACCCTTCCATCATCGGCTGGACTCCTTTCAATGAAACAAGAGCCTACCGGGATCTTGAAGAGCATCGCCGGATTCTTTCAGATATTTACCGTTTTACCAAACAGCTTGATCCCAGCCGCCCCGTCTGCGACAGCAGCGGCTATGTTCACTCTGAAACCGATATTTGGAGCATCCATAACTACAATCAGGATCCCCAAGCCTTCGGAGAAGCTCTGGGAACGCAGCCGATCTACTGCTTTGAACCCGACAATGAACTGCAAGCCTATAAAGGACAGCCCTATTTTATTGGCGAATACGGCGGCGTAAAGTATATCCCCGAAGGCAAAACTCCTTGGGCAGGCGGTTCCTGGGGATACGGTGCAACGCCTGTTTCCCGGGAGGATACCATCAAACGCATGCGTGAATTGACCGCAAAGGCAGTTGATTCCGGTGCTGCCGGATTTTGTTATACTCAGCTGACAGATATTGAACAGGAACAAAATGGCATATATTGCTACGACAGAAGTCCCAAGTTCACCGACGCAGAGTTGCAAAGTATTTTCTCTCAAAAACCGGAGTGGAGCAAGTTCTGAAATTATATCCTGCCCGGATAACGGAGTGATTTATTATGAGAAAACAAGCAGAAATCGACAAAGACGCACTTGCAAAGAATTACGAAAAACAGCCTTTGAACAAGATTTTTCCTCTGGTGCGTCCCTATAAGTGGCTGTTCATATCGGCGGTCGTCGCACTGATCCTCTTTAACATGGTCGGTTTGACACTTCCCTGGATGCTGAAAATCGCAATTGACCGGGTTTTGCCCAATGCAGATTATGTGCTCTTCTGGGTTCTTTGCGGTTCAATGGTTATTATTTATCTTGTCCGTTGCCTTCTCAGATACATTTCAAGTTATCTGGTGGCATATACAGGTATCCGTCTGATCGTTGATCTGCGCCAGAAGGTGTTCCGTCATCTGCAGAGTCTTTCGCTGCGTTTTTATGAAGAGTATCGTACCGGAAAACTGATTTCCAATGTGATTTCTGACGTGGCACTGCTCAATATGCTGATGCACGTTATGACACAGTTCGGTGAACAGCTGTTCCAGCTTTTCCTCATTATCATGTTGTTGATGTTCATCAACTGGAAAATGGCCCTTATCGTACTGGTTTCACTGCCCATTCACTGTTTGAACTTCCACTATTTCAGAAAAGTCATCCGCAAAGACTCCATGGTCATTCAGGAAAAGATGTCTGAGATCTCCGCCAACCTTTCAGAAACTCTGACCGGTGTCAAAGTGGTCAAATCTTTTGCCAGAGAACATGCGGAATGTTTGAGTTTCTTCCAGAATATGCGTCCAATTGTGGATATGCAGATGCGTGTTACGGTGGATAACGTCGGATTGTGGACCATTTGTGATATGCTCTCACTTTTCACTTATCTCGCCACGATCGGTTCCGGCATTATGTTCGTTCAGAACGGAACAGTGACCATTGGTGAGTTTGTAGCCTTTTACAGTTATGTGGGTATGATGCTCGGCCCTATAAGCCAGCTTTCAGGAATGTCGGTCACATTTGCCCAGGGAATGGTCGGCGCCAGCCGTATCGTTAAACTGCTCAATACGATCCCGGAAATCAAGGAATGTGACAATCCCCTTCATCCCTCAACTCTTTCCGGAAATATTGAGTTCAAACACGTTTCCTTCTACTACACAAAGGAAAAACCTCCTGTTATCAACGACTTCTCACTGACCGTAACACCGGGACAGAAGGTTGCTCTTGTGGGTCCCAGCGGCTCCGGAAAATCAACACTGAGCAATCTGCTGCTGCGTTTTTATGATGTCAACTCCGGCGTTATCAAAGTGGACAACATGGATATACGCCGCCTGAGTCTTGATGCCTATCGAAGCAATATCGGTGTGGTGCTTCAGGAGCCCTTCCTGTTTTCCGGAACCGTCAGAGATAACATCAGCTACGCAAAACCCGAAGCGACCGTAGAGGAAATTGAAGAAGCCGCCCGCATGGCAAATGTGGAGGAGTTTATCAGCCAGCTTCCGGATGGTTATGATACCATCATCGGTGAAAACGGAGCCTCTCTTTCAGGCGGACAGAAACAGCGTCTTGCCATTGCCCGTGCCATTCTTAAAAATCCCTCGATCCTCATTCTGGATGAAGCAACCAGCGCCCTTGATACTGTTTCCGAATATCTGGTGCAGGAGGCTCTTGACCGGTTGATGGAGGGAAAAACCACGATCATCATTGCCCACCGTCTTTCCACGGTCCGCAACGCCGATACCATTGTGGTTCTTGAAACCGGCAAGATCGTTCAGCAGGGTACCCATGATGAGTTGATGGCTCAGCCGGGTATCTATCGTGATCTTTATCAAACACAGCGCAAAATGGCTGTTCAGGCATAAGGAGGGAACAGACTATGCATCAGCAGAACAGAATCCGTATGCGGGAGCAGCTCAAAGTCTTTCAGCGGATCATTCTCACCATTGTGGCACTTGTTGCGGTCATGCTCGGCGTTATGATCTTCGGTTCAATGGATGACGAGGTGACCGGCGTGGGTACCGTTGAAGGTATCCGGGAGTATCAGCTCAAAACTCTTGTGAGTGCCAAAGTTACCAAGGTGTATCGGCATGAAGGTGAAGAGGTAACTCCCGGAGAGGCGCTTCTTGAATTTGATACCCGCAACCAGCACGATGAAATACTCAGGTTGAAAAATGCAGTCCAAGAGCTTGAATTGAATATCTCAGTCAAGGAAAAAGCTCTTGAATTACTTCACAAAGACCCCCTGCCCGCTTACTACCGTCATACACGCAATCAGCTGACTGAAGCCAGAGAAAGGCTTTCAAAAGCGACAACAGAACTTGAAGTTTATCGTAAACTTTATGAACAAAAGGTTGTCACCCGCAGAGAGTTCCTCAAGATAGAACTGGACCACCTGACCAGCCGGATGTCTGTGGCCCGTCTTGAAGAGGACTGGAAAAAACTTCAGGACGGCATGGCAAAAAAAATCATTGATCAGGCTGAAGAAGAGCTGCGCTTGCTCCGCCACAAACTCAAAGGCCGGCGGGATGAACT
Organism: Lentisphaeria bacterium; assembly: GCA_017507125.1. Classification (GTDB taxonomy): domain Bacteria; phylum Verrucomicrobiota; class Lentisphaeria; order Victivallales; family Victivallaceae; genus UBA1784. Next base: position 11,169 of record JAFWBQ010000052.1, on the reverse strand, counting down.
GGCAATGGCTGAACGTCACCTGGAAGATTATATCCTCAGAGCGCCCGATGCGGGTATCATCACCGATGCTCCACCACGTCCGGGTGGTTACTACGCAAAAGGAGACACAGTTATCCGCTTTGCTGCCAATCAGCGCAAAAAGATCACCGGTCTCATCAGCGAAAAGCAGATTTTTAAAGTGGAGCCCGGACAGAAGGTCCGTATTTATGCAAAACAGTACAACTATCTTGACTACGGTTACTTTACCGGCAAAGTTGATGTCGTTTACCAGCTCCCTGTGGAACGGGACGGCATGAACTATTATCCTGTCAAGATCCTGCTGACGGATGAAAAACAGCCTCTCCGCTTCGGATCCGGGTGCGAAGTAACCATCATTACCGGACGTGAACGGATTATTTTTGCCCTGTTGGGACTCAGAAGCAAGGATTACCTCAAACGTCGCGGGCTGGACAGAATCTCTGTTTCAAAGCAGAAACCCAAAGTGACCCTCGGTCCGGCACCTAAGAAAGATATCGGGAAGCCTCCCCGTCCGGAACCGGTTCTGAAAAGTGCAGATCCAGCAGTCCAAAGGAAAAAATGAAATTTTGATATCAAAGAATATTTGAATTTTGTTAATTAATGTGTTATAGTATGTGAGAGAGACTTCATGGAATCAGTCGTGAAGCGTCAGATAATTTGCACGTCCGGTCGCTTTATATACATTTTACCGGTATTGCCCACAGGAACGTTGAAAGATGAATGACAGTGCCTTTTTGATTTTGTTCATAGCGTTTACAGCGATGATGAGTATCATTCCATTTTTGCTGCGCCGTTTCAAGATTCCCGCGGTGATTTCACTTCTGGTTGCAGGAATGATCATCGGACCAACCGGATTGAATCTGGTCACTACTCTTTCAGAGCCATTGAAGTTTCTGGGAACGCCACCGCCGGAGACAGTCAGTCACTTCAACAGCCTTGTTAACTCTCTTGGAGCCTTGGGACTGATGTTTCTTATGGCTCTGGCTGGCATGGAAGCAGACTTTAAATTGATCAACTCTGCCAAAAAGCCGGTCATCCTTTTGAGTATTCTGACATTTCTGATCCCGGCACTTACCGGATATTGGATCTACTGGTATTTCAAACCGGACGACCTTCCCGGCAAGCTTCTTTATGCGTCTCTTTTTGCCTCACATTCAGTGGGTATCGTATTTCCGGTCATCCGGGAGTTGAAACTCTCTAAAACACGTTTCGGTGCGGCGGTTCTGATTTCAACAGTCATCACAGATGTGGCAAGTATCATTCTTCTGGCAGTCAGTGTGCAGCTGCACCGGCAATGGAACTCTCAGGCGCACATGGTGGTCAAAGGGACTCTTTCCATCTTTGACAGAATGGACACCTCCCTGCTCGGCAACAGCTTTACTCCAGTGTTCCTGCTCATAGTGCTGCTTTACCTGGCTGTTGCCATTCTTACAGTAAGTTATATCGGCAAATGGCTGCGGAAGATCTTCAATCCCGGAGAAGACATGCTTATTACGCTTCTGCTGCTTGTGATCCTTGCGACAGTTCTCATAGGTGAATTGCTCGGCATCAATCTTGTAGTCGGAGCATTCATTGCCGGACTCGGACTTTCCAAGGTCGTTCAGGATCAGGATATGGTTGTATTCCGCCGTTTTGAAAGTATAGGATACGGCTTTCTTATCCCCTTCCTCTTTGTTTCCATCGGCATGAAAACCGACTTTGCCGCATTCTCTCAGAGCGGTAATGTTATGATCATCTTGCTTACCGTCACCGGCCTGATTGTCAGCAAGATGTTCTCCGGATTCATCGCCATGAGATGTTCCGGATTCAACAATCCGGCGGCAATCAGTGCCGGTTTGATGACCGTCCCCCAGCTTTCAGCCACTCTTGCCGCTGCTGCCATCGGTAAGGATTTGGGAATACTTGACACCCAGTTCTTCAACACGATCATCATTCTGGCTGTTGTCACTACTTTGCCCATTCCCTCGCTGGTTCGCTGGGTCATTGAAAAAGGCAATGTTGCTTTTGAAGACGCAGAGTCGTCTCCTCCTCCTCGGGTTGTCCGGGATGAGGAACTGCTCTGAACATGTTGACAGGATTTCATCAAACAGGGAAATGCGCTATGAAAAAAAATTTTACGCTGATTGAGTTGCTGGTCGTTATCGCTATTATAGCTATCCTTGCAGCAATGCTTCTGCCTGCTTTACAGCAAGCGCGTAACCGTGCAAAATCAAGCACCTGTGTCAACAATCTGAAAGGTATGGGGAATGCTTTTCAGATGTACTGCACCGACTTCGGCGGTTATGTACCCCCTTCGGTGGGCGGTACTGCCCGGGGATGGATCTTCGGACTTGCGCTTTACATTCAGCCTCAGCTCTGCCGTTACACTTCAAAAGGGATCCCCAATGGGCTTATTGAAAACAAAACATTAAAACTCACGGCCCCCCTTTCCAGCCCCGGTGCAGAAGAGCATCTCGCTGCCGGCGGGGAAGCGCCGTTGATGTCTTACGGGAACAACTATTACATTGCCCACAATAATACGGACGGCTACGCCATTAAGAAATTCTCCCAAATTGCAGCGCCCTCTTTCAAATTCATTGACAGTGACGGTTCGCGTCTGAAAAAATCTGCCGGTGACAACATTTTTGACCCTCTGGGCGGATATTGTGCCATTTCCGGGACTTCTTGGCCCATGGCAACAGGAAATCGTGAAGCCTCTTTCCAATTCCGCCATTCAAGTCGTGCAAACACAGCTTTTGCGGACGGACATGTGGGCTATTTGACAAGAGTTCAGCTGGCAGGCGGTGGAGATAGAACAAGAAAGTACATTTTCCCCAAAAACAGAACCTGGGGAAAATTCTGATAATAACAAATTTTCAAGAGAAAAACATGAAAAACAAACTTTTATGTACCTTGCTGGCTTTTTCAGCAGCTCTTTTTTCTCTGAACGGCGCAACTCCCCGTATCTATGATGCAAAGATGCCCCGGAAAATCCAGATTGCCCGGAATATTGCCATGATGATGGCAAGAAACGGCAAAGTCAACTTTGAGATCGTCTATGCCCCCGGAGCTGTCCCCAGGTATGCGGCAAATGAGGCGGCGGCGATTTTGAGCAAAGCATTCGGCGTCAAGATCACCCCCCGTACCAAACTTTCCGGAAAAGTTCCTGCCATTATTATCGGCGATGCAAAACTTGCCGCAAAACACGGTATTGATGTGACAAAATTTGACCGGGATGGTTATGCGATCCGTACCATTGGTAATAATGTTCTTATTGTAGGGCAGGATGACAAGGGGGATCCTCTGAAAAATGTTCAGGGCTACGGCTATATGTCCCGCCGCGGCTCCCTTTTCGGGACCTATGACTTTCTGGAGCGTTTCGCCGGAGTCAGGTTCTATTTCCCCGGAGAAATGGGAACTGTCATTCCGAAAATGAAAGATTGGGCTCTCCCCACCATCAATATTTATGAACGTCCAGACTTCCTTCAGCGCAACATTTCCTGCGGCAACGAGGCTTCTTTCAAGAACCTGCCCGCCAACACCCGGAGTCTCAATTTTCAAAGACTCCGTCTGAGTACCATCATCATTCCTAATTGTCACGGACTTGCGCTGCTGCAATTCATCCAGCGTTTCGCCAAGAGCAATCCCGAATATTTTGCTCTTCAAGCCAACGGATTGCGTCACTTTGACACCAAAGCAGCCCGTCCCAGCAGCAGATATGGTCACATCTGTTTTTCAAGTGATATCAAAAAGGTTATTGTTGATGACGCCAACGCATTCCTCAATAAAAAAGGCGCCAGGAGCCGCGGATTGACCCACTGGTCATGGTCCCGCTATCCTGATATGCCCTATTTCAATATCATGCCCAACGACTGCTGCCACCCCTGCCAGTGTGCAAAGTGCAAGCCGCATTTTGATAAAGGTCCTAAAGCGGGCAGCGATTTTATCTGGAAATTCTTTGTTGATATTGCCAATGAGGTCAAAAAACGTAATATCAAAGGTTCTCTCACCACCATGGCTTACGCCAATTACCGCGAGATCCCTCCCTTTGAAATCCCCGACAATCTTCTGATCATGCTGGCTCTGCGGGGGCCCTGGAACGACCTCAATCCCGGTGCCTATAAAAAAGATTTGGCAATACTTAAAGCATGGTCTGAAAAAATCAAAGGTAAAACATGGCTCTGGACCTACCCCCACAAGCTCTACATCGAACCCGGTATCCCCAATTATGCTCCTCTTGCAGTAGGCAGATTCTACAAAGAGTGTGCCCCCCATATTTTCGGCGCGTACATGGAAGCTGAAACCGATGTTTACCTTTTCAGTGCCATGAACTACTACATTTACAGCCGTGTTGCCTGGAACAACAATACCGATGTCAAGGCTGTCATGGATGAATATTTTACCAAGATGTACGGAAAAGCTGCTCCTCTCATGGCAAAGTTCAGCGCCATCCTGGAAAATAAATGGCTTTCGTGCGTTGGACGCTCCATTGAAACACCGGAAGGTCCCAAGACGTTCTTCCCCTCCACCGTTGAATTGTGGACAAAGTATTACGGCGAAGATTTCATAAAAGAGGTCAACACCCTTTTTGCAAAAGCTGAAGCTGCGGTCAAAAAAGATGCAGAGTCTTTGAAGAGAGTCCGTTTCATGCGGCAGGAACTTTTCGGCAAGATCCTTGAGTGCCGCGAAAAGTGGGCTCGTACAGTTTCCGCAAAGGATCACTGGTATACCATTATGCCTGAGAATAAATGGAGCGCCCCTCTCTATCTGCTCCCGCTGAAAGACAGCAAAAATAACATTGCCCGTCCTGAAGTCTCTACTGCAGTCAGTATGAAAAGAGACAAGGATAATTTCTATTTCAAATTTGAATGCGAAGAACCTTTCAAAAACAAGGTCGTGGCTCCTGCCCGTCCCCGGGACTATGCCAAACTTTGGGAGGACAACACCGTTGAAGTTCATCTTGATCCCACCGGAGAAGGTAAAGAAAGATTCCAGTTCATCGTCTCTTCTTCCGGTGCTGTGCTGGATATCAAGATCAGCAAAGTGGTTCTTGATATGAAATGGAACGCAAACTGCACGGCAAAAGTCACTCCGTCAAAGAAGGGGTATACTATTGAACTGACCATCCCCCGTAAAGATCTTCCTGTCGCAGTTCCCGGCAAATTCAAAGCAAATTTCAACCGTTACCGTGTGGTCTCAGGAGAAAAGACCATTCCTTACTACACCTGGAGTGTCTTTGCAAAAGGATTCGGCGATCAGGAAAACTTCGGCAGAATCTTCTTTGAAGAAAAGAGTACGCCTCAGTTGATCAAAGACGGTGACTTCAAAAAGAATCCTTCATCCAGATTTATAGGAGCCTGGTTCTCCGGTGCAGCTCTTGTCAAAGACAAAGGCGTATTCCTCCACAACGGTGAATCCCTCAAACTTGTCAACGGACAAAATCTTGCACAATATGTCAAATTCAAACCTGAAACAGAATATATTCTGAGTTTCTGGGTGAAACTCGGAGCCGACAGCAGCTTTAATGTCCGTGTTGATGAAAATAATGGGTTCGTCCGCTGGCTCCCCACACAGAAACTGCAAGGCCCCCAGCAGTGGATCCGGCAGGAATTCCGTTTCAAAACCAACAAAAAGCCTGCCGGGAAAAAAGCTTATATCCGGCTCCAGCTTTTCGGGAAAGCAAGTACCGCCTGGGTCAGCAATGTTGAACTGTATGAAGCCAAAAAATAAAAATTATTTTCCATAAACTAAAAGAAAAAAAGGAGTTATTATGAAAAAATTATTGTTCGCAGCAGCAGCACTGCTTTTGGTGTGCGGCTGCACCACCGGTATGAAATCCGCAGACTCTTCTGCAAAGTTGGTGATCACGGCCAAGTCACAATATCAGCTTGTCCTGCCTGATCTCCCTAAAAATTCCCCCATTCTGAAACATCTGACTACTGCCGCAAAAATGCTGCAAAATGCATTCAAAGAAGGAATGAACGCAAACGTTGCCATCGTTCCTGAAGCAAAAGCCAAAGCAGGAGTCAAAGCCATTTATATCGGTGACACCAAGGCCGCAAGAGCAATAGGGATCGACGCTTCCGCTCATAGCAGTTTCGGTTTTACTATTGCAGAAAAAGATGGCAACGTTTATATCGCCGGTGTTGACAAGATCCGTTTTCAAAACAGCTCAAAATCCAGAGATTGGTACAATTACATTCTCGGTACTGTCAACGGCTGCGTCAAGTTTGCTGAGAAATACCTTAACACCCGTTTTCTTTACCCCGGCGCCAACGGTATTGATTACGCAAAACTTGCAAAAGTTGAAATCCCTGCAGGACTTCGTGAAGTCTGCTCTCCCAAGTTGATTTTCACCACCCGTTCAAGGGAAATGTTTTACAGCTACTCCAACAATGGTTACGGTCCCGGTGCATTCAAAAGTTATGGCGGTCACTCTTATTACGATGCTGTTCCTGCCAAGCAATATGCAGTAACTCATCCCCAGTACTTTGCTTTCCGCGGCGGCAAACGCAACGCAGACGGCAACCATCTTTGTATTTCCAACCCTGAAGTCCAGAATTTGATCTATCAGGAAATGGCAAAGTGGGCAAAAAACGGTGCCCTTGCCATTCAGTTGGCTCAGACTGACGGATACCAGCCCTGCGAGTGCGCCGGGTGCAAGGCCTACGGCAACACTGATGATCATGGCGAAAAGCTGTGGATACTCCACAGGGAACTTGCCGAAAGACTTTACAAAGAACTTCCCGGACATTTTGCTCATATTATCTGTTACGGTCCCACCGCAATGCCTCCCAAGAGCTTCAAGAAGTTCCCCCCCAATGTGATCATTGAGCTTTGCAACTATACTACCGAAACCTTCAGAAGATGGAGTGAATACGAAGTCAAGGGCGGGTTCACCACTTACGTCTACAACTGGGGATGGTACAACCGGGTGGGATTCCTGCCCAAGAGAACACCTCAGTTCTGTGCCGAACAGGTACGTCATTTTATCAAAAACAATGTCCGCGGTGTCTACCGGTGCGGTTTCGGTGAGAACTTCGGACTTGAAGGCCCCTCATACTATGTCTATGGTCAGATGTTCAATGACATTACCCAGAGTGAAGAAAAACTTGTTGATGACTTCCTGCGTCGGGCTTTCCATGAAAGTTATGTGCCCATGAAGACCTTTTATGACACTCTGTTCCCCCGTCTTGCCATTTATTCTGCCCTTGAGGACAGAGGCGGTTCAGATTTCGGCAGACCCGTTGTTTTGCCCAAGAATCCCCGTGTGCTTGTCACCTCCATTTTCAGTGCTGACATGATCGACATTCTTTCCAAAAATCTGGAACGTGCCGAAAAGATGGCAAAGTCCCCCAAAGTCAAAGCACGTCTTGAACTGGTCCGTATTGAATTTGATTACGTCAAAAACCTTGCTGAAACACTTCACCTCTACAACGCCTACCGCTTGAATCCCAACCGGATGAGTTTTAATCAGCTGGCTGACTCTGTTGACAGACGGAACGCCCTGATCAAATCCTATACTGATCCCAAGAAACGCACAACCACACGCGTCTATTCCAAAAATTGGCCGCTGCTGCCCATCTTCAATGCTCCTCCGCTCAAGATGCTTGCCGAAAACGGTCGTTTGAGTGCCCCCATCGGAGCCCCCCTCAACTGGAATACAAAGCTGCTTAAAGATCAGAAGATCCTGCCTGGTGTTGGTAAGAAAACCCTGCGTATTCCCAAAGCCGAAGGAAAAGTCTCCTCCGTTGATTTCAACTCAGGCTCCTGGAAAAAGGCTCAGTGGAACCACATGGGCGGGATCCAGCTCGGTGTCGTGAAAGAAAAGACCCGTTTCAAACTTCTTTACGATAAAAAGAATCTCTACATTGCCTTTGAAAGTGATCTTGATCCGAAAAAGAGTTTTGTCAACTACGGTTATGATGGCCCTTGCTACAATCAGGACTGCATGGACATCTTCCTTGACCCCACCGGCAGCAAGAGCATCAACTACCATTTCATCGCCAATCCCATTCCCAACTCCCGTTATGATGAGGCATACGGCCTGGTCACCGATGTCCTTGACCCCATGTATAACAAACGGGATAAATCCTGGAACGGTAAATGGAGCTATGATACTACGCGCAAAAACGGCAAGTGGTATCTCATGGTCACGATCCCCTTCTCCACGCTGAATACGAAACCTGCTGTCGCCGGAACCATCTGGTGCGGCAACTTCGGACGTGAAGCCTTTGCGATCCCCGCCAAAGGAACCAGAGGACGTGGAACTGCAGAACTTTCTCTCTGGTCCCCCAATCTGGAAACAATGACTTTCCACGATCAGGAGACTTTCGGTGATCTGATTTTTGAATAAGTAATTTTGTTCAGGTGACAAATGATAAAGAAAATACTTTCTCTTGCATTTCTTGTGCTGTTGGGTGCCGGGTGTGCCAGCAGCCGGGGGATCTCCTGTCCGGAACCGGTCGTTTCCGCTTCCCGGCCAATGATGACAATTTCCGGTAAATCAAAATACCAGATCGTTTATCCGGAGCTCCCGAAAGATTCACCCCGCATTGCCATCTATTCAAGAGCCGCAGCAATGCTTCGCCAGGCTCTTTATGAAGGAGTCGGAATTGCCGCCCCCATCAGGAGTGAAGCAAAAGCTCTTAAAGGGTACAAAAATATCTACATCGGCGACACCAAAGCAGCACGAGCAGTGGGCATCAAGGTTGAAGATCATCCCAATTTCGGCTTTATCATCAAAGAGAAAGATGGCGACATCTTTATTGCCGGAGTGGATAAAACCCGCTTGAACATGGTTGAAAAGCGAAGACTTTCATGGCACTATTACATCCTCGGTACCGTCAACGGATGTGTCAAATTTGCCGAAAAGTATCTCAACACCCGCTTCCTCTACCCCGGAGAAAATGGAATTGACTACGTTTCTAAAGTGAAAAGTTTTTCCATCCCTGCGGGGCTGAATGAAGTGTGTGTCCCCAAACTGGTCTTTGCCAGTCATACGCCCGATATGTTTTACAGTTATTCCAACAATGCTTACAGCTACGGAGATTTCAAAAGCTACGGCGGACACTCTTACTACGACGCCGTTCCTGTGGCAAAATATGCAAAAACACACCCGCATTATTTTGCTTTCCGCGGCGGTAAACGCAACCCTATCGGCAACCATGTCTGTATTTCCAACCCGGAAGTTCAGGAGCTGATCTATCAGGAAATGGTAAAGTGGGCAAAAAAAGGTGCCTATGCCATCCAGTTGGCTCAGACCGATGGTTACAATCCCTGTGAATGTGCCAACTGCAAAGCCTTCGGCAATACGGATGACGAAGGTGAAAAACTGTGGATTCTCCACCGCAAACTTGCGGAAAGATTCTACAAAGAATATCCCGGCAAATTTGCCCATATCATCTGCTACGGTCCTACAGGAAAGCCGCCTAAAACTTTTACAAAGTTTCCTCCCAATGTGATCATTGAGCTTTGTTACTACACTCAGGAAAACTTTGATGAGTGGAAAAAATACGAAGTCAAAGGCGGATTCACTACCTATATCTATAATTGGGGATGGTACAACCGGGTGGGATTTCTGCCCAAGAGGACGCCTCAATTCTGCGCCGATCAGGTGCGTCTCTTCCTCAAAAACGGCGTCCGGGGCGTTTACCGCTGCGGCTTCGGGGAAAACTATGGACTTGAAGGACCTTCTTACTACGTCTATGGTCAGATGTTCAATGACGTCAATCAGAATGAAGCAGCTCTTGTCAATGATTTCATTCAGCGGGCTTTCCACGAAAGCAGCGTTCCCATGAAGCTTTTTTTCCAGACGCTGAACAACCGCCTGGAACTTTATTCAGCCTTGCAGAAAACTCAGGCCATGCCGGCCAATCCCCGTGTCATCGTAACTGCTATTCTCAGTTCCGATGTGATAGATGTTCTTGAAAAAAATCTGACCCGTGCCGAAAAACTGGCAAAGAACTCTAAAGTCAAGACACGACTTGAATTGGTCAGGATCGAGTTTGATTATGTCAAAGCCCTTGCAACTGCACTGCATTTTTACAACACTTATCGGCTGCACCCGACTCAGGCTACTTTCGATCTGCTGGCAGATGCTGTGGAAAAACGGAACAAACTCATTGAATCTTACGGTGATCCAAAAACTAAAAAGACCCGTGTTTATTCAAAAAATTGGCCGCTGCTGAGGATCTTCCACAATCCTTCCATCTCAGTATTGAAAGAAAATGGACGCCTGACGGCACCTATCAATGCGCCTCTCACCTGGAACATAAAACTTCTGAAAGAGCAGAAAATCCTGCCGGGAGTGGGGAAAAAAGTTTTGCGTATTCCCAAAGCTGCGGGACGGGTTTCGACAACAGACTTCAATACCGGGGCATGGAAAAAGGCAAAGTGGCAGAATATGAATGGTATTCAGCTGGGAGCTATTACCGAAAAGACCCGATTCAAAGCAGTTTATGATGCAAAAAATGTTTACTTTGCTTTTGAAAGCGATGTCGCACCTCAAAAGAAGTTCACTGCCCTCGGGAAAGATGGTATCTGTTGGGGACAGGATTGTATGGAACTCATCCTTGATCCCACTGGTACACGGAACGTCTATTATCACCTGATGGCAAATCCCATCGAAAATTCTTACTATGATGAGGCTTTCGGACTGATCACAGATGAGTTGAATCCTCTTTATAACAAGCCTGACGGTTCATGGAACAGCAGCAAGTGGTCCTACACCACCCGGCGCAAAGGCGGTAAATGGTATATTTGCTTCAAGGTTCCCTTTGCGGCCTTTAATGTTCCCCCTGCCACTTCAGGAACCATCTGGTACGGAAACTTCGGCAGAGAAGCATTTTTCGGCGGCAAACGCGGAAAACTTGAACTCTCTCTCTGGTCCCCCAATCTTGAGACTATGAGTTTCCATGACCGTGAGACTTTCGGTGATTTGATTTTTGAATAACACCGTATTCATTTGACAAAAATCGAAGTTGAGGCCGCTCATAAAGTTGAGCGGTCTCCTCTCGGGATTTCCAGGCATAATCGAGTAGGAGGCTGTCCATTATTTGGACAGCCGTCCTCTCACACCACCGTACGTGCCGTTCGGCATACGGCGGTTCAGTAACTTGAGTGCAGTTCATTATACCGGATGAAGATATCGTCATATCCCATCTGAATAAT